>JBKJOO010000446.1:0-5662 GCA_046595615.1 Mycobacteriales bacterium
CCGCCCCATCGCGCATGAGCGCGAAGTGCTCCGGCCGGAGCACGTCGCGGTTGCGGGTCGCCGTGACGAACACCTCACCGATCCGGGCGGCGAGCTCCATCGGCAGGACCCGGTGCCCGTCGAGCACCGCCTCGAGCGCCCGGCTCGGATCGACCTCGGTCACGACGACCTGCGCGCCCAGACCCCTTGCCCGGGCGGCGATCCCGCTGCCGCACCAGCCGTAGCCCGCGACAACGACGGTGGTCCCCGCGAGCAGCACGTTGGTGGCCCGCATGACCGCGTCGAGCGTCGACTGGCCGGTGCCGTGCCGATTCGCGACGAGCCGCTGGGTTGCCGTGTCGTTGACGGCGACCATCGGGAGCTGCAGCACGCCCTCGCCCTGCATCTGCCGCAGCCGCAGCACCCCGGTGGCGGTCTGCTCGCAGCCGGCCCGCACCCCGGGCAGCAGCTCCGGCCGGGCGTGCAGCAGCTGCACCAGGTCGCACCCGTCATCGAGCACGAGCGCCGGCCGGGCCTCGAGGACGGCACGCAGATGCCGCGCGTAGCCGGCCCGGTCGACGCCGTGCCGGGCGTGCACGGCGACCCCCAGGGTCACGAGCGCCGCAGCGACGTCGTCCTGGGTCGAGAGCGGGTTGGAGGCAGCCAGATGCAGGCTCGCCCCACCGGCCGTGAGGGTCCGGGCCAGCGCCGCCGTCTCGGAGGTGACGTGCATGCAGGCCGCGAGGACAAGGCCTTCGAACGGCCGCTCCTTGGCGAACCGGGCGGTCAGCAGCCCGAGCACGGGCATCGCCCGCTCGGCGTACGCGATCCGCCGTAGTCCCTGCCCGGCCAGCGATGGGTCCGCCACATCGGCGTCCACCGGGGTATCCGAGTCGGGCACGAGCAGACACTAGGGTCGCGGCAACGATCGCCGCCCGGTTGGCGGCAAAGCGGGGCTGAGCCGGGCGCTAGGAGACACCGGCCCGGTCGAGGTCGGGCTCGAGATAGAGCTGCCGGGCCAGCGGCTCGACGGCCCGGACCCGGGCCTCGGCGTCGTCGATGGCGCGGGCCACCGCCGGCAGGCCGAGCCCGGGGGCGACCGCGATCTTCGCGGCGACGAGCAGCTCGTCCGGCCCGAGGTGCATCGTCTTGAGATGGATCACCCGCAGGACGTTGGTCCCGTCGACGAGGGCGCCGCAGATCGCCGCGACGGCCTCTCGGGACGCCGATTCGCCGATCAGCAACCCCTTCATCTCGACCGCGAGGACCACCGCCACCAGGCCGAGCAGCACCCCGATCGACAGGGTGCCGACGCCGTCCCAGATCCCATCGCCGGTGAGCAGGGCGAGGCCCACCCCGGCCAACGCGAGCAGCAGGCCGATCAGCGCGGCCAGGTCCTCCAGCAGGACCACCGGCAGCTCGGGCGCCTTGGCCCGGCGTACGAAGGTGACCCAGCTGGCCGCGCCCTTGAGCGGCCGGGCTTCGTGCACAGCGGTGCGGAAGGAGAACGACTCGGCCACGACCGCGAACACCAAGATGGCGATCGCCACGGCGGGGCTGTCGAGGGCGTGCGGGTGCCGGATCTTGTCGATGCCCTCGTAGACGGCAAACAACGAGCCGATGCTGAACAGCACGAGGGCCACGACGAAGGCGTAGAAGTAACGGTCCCGGCCGTAGCCGAACGGGTGCCGCTCGTCGGCCTCGCGGTTGGCCCGCTTGCCGCCGACGAGCAGCAGCACCTGGTTGCCCGAGTCGGCGAAGGAGTGCACCGCCTCGGCGGCCAGCGAGGACGACCCGGTGACGAAGAAACCGACAAGCTTGGCGGCGGCGATCGCCAAGTTGGCGCCGAGGGCCGCGACGATGGCCTTGCCACCACCGCCCGCGCTCACCGGCTGAGCCGGCTCTTCAGCGCCGAGATCGCCTCGACCGGGGTGGGGTCGGTGCCTTCGGCGAGGGCCAGGTAGGTGCTGGCGAAGTCGCCGAGCGCGACCACTGAGGCGAGCCGCTCCAAGGCCGACCCGCCCTCGGTGACCAACTCGGAGACCTCGACGCCGCGTTCCCGGGCCAGGTCGCGGGACACCGTGGCGCGAAGGGCGACCTTGGGGTGCTCCTCGGTGTCGCGCAACAGGACCAGGTGCAGGCGGGTGCGCTCGTCGGGGTCCTCGACGGGATCGGCGAACAGGTCGGCGTCGCTGCGCAGCCCCCGGGCGAACGGCCCGTCGAACGCGACGACCTGGTTATGCGCGGCTTCCGGCAGCACGCCGTACGACGCGGGCGTGTTGGCGTTCTCGTTGAGCTGGCAGGCCAGCCGGTAGGCGGCCACGCCGGTCAGCGGCGAGCTGCCCCAGACGACGGGGAGCTGGCCGGTCAGCGCCAGCGCGAGCTGCTTGGCGGGGTTGACGACCAACCCGGCGTCCGGGCGGCAGCGCTGCGCGAGCTGCTCGAGCAGCTCGGCGGTGGCCTCGAGCACCGCCGGCCCGGCCCGTAGCAGGCCGAGGGCGTCGGCGGCGACGACGAGCGGGGTGGACAGCGCCCAGATCGAGGCCCGCGGTTGACGGCCCTGGCCGACCGGCACGAACAGCGCCCGGCCGCGGGCCCCCAGCGCCTCCAGGGGTGAGCCGGCGGCGCCGACGACGAGCAGCCGGCAGCCGCGACGGACCGCCTCCTCGAGGGCGGACAGGGTCTCCTCGGTACCGCCCGAACAGGACACCGCCACGACGAGGTCAGCGGCCCCGACCCAGGTCGGCAGGCCGTGCCCGCGGTGGGTCAGCACCGGCACCGGACAGCTCACGCCCGCGACGGCTGCGAGCACGTCGCCGGCGATGCCGGACCCGCCCATACCGCAGACGACCACCGAGCGTGGGAGGTCCTCATCGGCGAGCCGGGCCAGGCCGGCCTCGGCGCACAACTGGGCGGCCTCGCGGACCTGTGCAGCGGCTGAGGCGACCGCCCGGAGCATCTGCCCTGGGTCGCGCGCCTCCAGCTGACCGACGTCGTCGAGCAGCTCGTCGGGCGCGGGCGTCACGAGGGCTTGCGGGCCTCGTCGACCAGCAGCACCGGGATGTCGTCGCGCACGGGGTAGGCCAGGCCGCAGCCGGTACAGACCAGCTCGCTGGCGGCGTCATCGGCCCGCAGCGGCGCTTTGCAGTCGGGGCAGGCGAGGATCTCGAGCAGGGCGGGGTCCAGCTTCATGTCGCCACCCTAGCCGCGGACGATCGCGAGGACCTCGTCGCGAACCGCAGCCATCGCGGGGGCGTCTTTCGCCTCGACATTGAGGCGCAGGAGCGGCTCGGTGTTGGAGGCCCGCACGTTGAACCAGGCACCGTCCCCCAGGTCGACGGTCAGCCCGTCGAGCTCGTCCTGCTGCCGACCGGCGTAGGCGGCCTTGAGCTCGGCCACCTTGGCCCCGGCGTCGGACACGGTCGAATTGATCTCGCCCGATGCGGCGTACCGGGCGTAGGTCGAGAGCAGGCCCGACAGCGGACCGGGTTGCTGGCCGAGGGCGGCGATGGTGTGCAGCGCGGCGAGCATGCCGGAGTCGGCGTTCCAGAAGTCGCGGAAGTAGAAATGGCCGGAGTGCTCGCCGCCGAACACCGCGCCGGTGCGGGCCATCTCGGCCTTGATGAAGGAGTGGCCGACGCGGGTGCGGACCGGGCTGCCGCCGTGCTCGCGGACGACCTCCGGGACGGCCCGGCTGGTGATCAGGTTGTGGATGACCGTCGAACCGGGGTCCTTGGCCAGCTCCCGCGCGGCGATCAGGGCGGTCAGCACACTCGGGCTGACGATCTCACCGCGCTCGTCGATGACGAAGCAACGGTCGGCGTCGCCGTCGAAGGCGAGCCCGAGGTCGGCGCCCTCGGCCACCACCCGGGCCTGCAGATCGGCGGTGTTGGCCGGGTCGATCGGATTGGCCTCGTGGTTGGGGAAGCTGCCGTCGAGCTCGAAGTACATCTCGACCACGTCGAGCGGCAGTCCAGCAAACGTCGTCGCAACCGTGTGGCCGCCCATCCCGTTGCCGGCGTCGACGACGACCTTGAGCGGCCGAATGCCGGCCAGGTCCGGCACCAGTTGCTTCATGTACGACGCGTAGCCGGCCAGCACGTCCTGCTGGCTGACCGTGCCCTGGCGGTCGGCGCTCGGGATGCCCTGTTCGAGGAATCGCTCGGCCTGCTCGCGGATCTGCACCAGACCGCTCTCCTGGCCGACCGGGCGGGCGCCGGCGAGGCAGAGCTTGATGCCGTTGTACTTCGCCGGATTGTGGCTGGCGGTGAACATCGCTCCCGGGATGTCCATCGAGCCAGCGGCGTAGTAGAGCAGGTCGGTCGAGCCGAGCCCGCTCTCGACGACGTCGACGCCCTGGCTGGTGACGCCCTCGGCGAAGGCCCGGCCCAGCGCCACCCCGGACTCGCGCATGTCGCGCGCGGTCACGATCCGGGGTGCGCCGGTGAACTGCGCAAACGCGGCCCCGATCGCACGCGCGATGTCCGCGTCGAGCTCGTCGGGAACGACCCCGCGGACGTCGTAGGCCTTGACGATGCTGGAGAGATCGGTCACGCCACGACCTTACTCAGGTCAGGACGCGAGCTGCTTGACCAGCTTGTGCTTCTGCGCCTTGCGCAGGACCGCCGAGACGTCGAGGTCGGAGCCGGCCTGCGTCCAACTCCGCGTCTCGCAGGAATGGCAGGAGATGAAGTCGACGGCCGAGCCGTCGGTGAGCGTCATGGTGATGTGCGTGACCCGGGTCCCGCGGCACTGGCCGCAGGTCTTGAGCTGGCTGGTGGGCGTGGTCACGAGCGACACAGGGAGCTCCAGAGGTTGCTGCGGTGGGCGACTCCAGAGCTTTCGGCGCAGGTGTGGGACGCCTTAAGCATACGGCGTGTCCATCCCGAACCAGGACAAACCATCCGGGCGGTACGCCGGGCAGCGGGTCAGGGCGGCGTCGGTACCGCGCGCAGGTGGCCCCGCCGGCCGGTCGCGGGCTGCCCAGGGTGCGAAGCAGCGTGCGGATCGGCGCGGCGGGCCGGGCGGGCGGCCTCGCGGACGGCGTCGGCGAGCGCTTCGAGGTCGTCGCTGCTGCGGGCCCTGGTCTGCGCCGGGTCGGGATCGTGGCGCACCACCTCCCACCCGCGGGGGACGGTGAGTCCGCCGGCGTGCGCCTCGCACAGGTCGTAGCAGTGTGGCTCGGCGTAGGTCGCGAGCGGCCCGACGACCGCAGCCCGGTCGGCGTAGACGTAGGTCAGCGTCGCGACGGCGGGCAGGGCGCACGCGGTGCGCGAGCAGCGCCGGACAAGACTCACAGCGGGCGACGCTAGCCCCCCGCCGGATCGGCGACCACCAGGTGCGTCCTTCCGGGGCCGTGTCGTGGCAGTCTGCCCGGCTGTGAGCTCCCACCTGTCCGGCGGACGACGCCGGGAACGGCACGGCCGGGGGATGCGCGGTCGCCTGGTGCCGCCGGTGGTCCGGATCGGTGACCGCCAGGTGCGGGTGCCGCTGTCGCACACCCGGTCGGAGCGCTTCGACGAGCTCGTCCGCGACGTGATCGCCGCGCTCGAGGACCGGTTCGCCGACCGGCTGGCCGGGGTGGAGTTCGCCGTCGAGGACGTCCCACCGATCGGGCTGGCCGACGAGGTGGGGGTGGTCGCGGACGAGACCGCAGGCGGACCGGTGCCGCTTGGCCGGCTGC
>JBKJOO010000132.1:0-10126 GCA_046595615.1 Mycobacteriales bacterium
CACCGGCCAGGGCGGCGGCCCTGAGGCGGACCTCACGACGGGCGAGGACGGCCAGCGCGATCACACCCACAAGTGCGCCGAGCACGTCGATGTGCCCGTCCATCGCCGCCTCGGCGCCGGCCAACGGGCTGGCGGCGTAGAGCAGGGCCCACCACGGCGACCGGCGGGCCATGCGCAGCAGCGCGACGAGCAATCCCGTCAGGGTCAAGCTGTACGCCGCAGCCGGCAGCTGCGCGCGCAGCTCGCGGGCCGATCCGGGAGTGAGTGCGTTGCCTGCTCGCAGGGCTATCTGGGCCGCCGGCGGGTAGATCGTGCGGACACCTGCGCGGTTGATGCTGGCGCAGCCCGGCCGCTTGTGGAAGCCGGCGAACGGGTTGGCCCGGGCGTGCCTCGGCAGGTCCGCGCGCAGGGTGGTGCAGCCGGCGGCATCCGGCCACAGGAATGCCTCGCGAAGGCCAACGAGTTGTGGGGCGTTCGGCGGCAGGGCGTAGGGGTCGATACCGGCGGCGGCGACCTTGGCGTCCCACAGATAGCGGTAGAGGTCGTCGGACAGTTGCGGTCCGCTCGTCAGGGCGACGCCGAGCAGGGCGGCGGCGACGCCGAGCACGGCGAGCCTGCTCTGCAGGCGGCTGCGGACCAGGCACCAGGTCGCCAACGCCGCGAGCGCGCTCCACAGCACCAGCACGCCGTAGAGCGGCCAGCGGCCGACGATGATGCCGCGGCTACGACCGACGAGCAGCAGGCAGACCAGGCAGCCGGCCACGGCAACCGCACCGAGCAACCCGCTCGCGCGCTGCCGTCCCACCTGTCGCGTCACCCGCGGACGATCCCATGGCGCGGCCCGGACCGACGTACCCTGGTGGTCCCAGCAGCGTGAGGAGACCGGTGTCCGACAGCCCCGCCGTCACGGAGGCTGCCCGTCGCCGGACGTTCGCGGTCATCAGCCATCCGGACGCCGGCAAGTCCACCCTCACCGAGGCTCTCGCGCTGCACGCGCGGGTCATCACCGAGGCCGGCGCCATCCACGGCAAGGCCGGTCGCAAGAGCACCGTGTCGGACTGGATGGACATCGAGAAGGCCCGCGGCATCTCGATCAGTTCTGCCGCCCTGCAGTTCACCTACGGCGGCACGGTCATCAACCTCGTCGACACCCCGGGGCACGCGGACTTCTCCGAGGACACCTACCGGGTGCTGGCCGCGGTCGACAGCGCGGTCATGCTTGTCGATGCCGCCAAGGGGATGGAGCCGCAGACCCTGAAGTTGTTCGAGGTCTGCCGGCACCGGGGCATCCCGGTCATCACCGTCATCAACAAATGGGACCGACCCGGCCTCGACGCGCTCGCGCTGATGGATCAGGTGCACGCCAAGACCGGCTTGCAGCCGACGCCGCTGACCTGGCCGGTCGGCTACGCGGGGGATTTCCGCGGTGTGCTCGACCGCCGGACGGGTGAGTTCGTTCAATTCACCCGTACCGCTGGTGGCGCGACGATCGCCGCCGAGCAGATCGTCTCGGCGGCAGACGCGTCGGTCATGCAGGGGGAGCACTGGACGACCGCGCTCGAGGAGAGCGAGTTGCTCGAAGTCGATGGCGCCACCCACGACCAGGCCGCGTTCCTCGCGCACCGCACGACGCCGGTCATTTTCGGCAGCGCCGTGCTGAACTTCGGCGTTCGCCAGCTGCTGGACCTGCTGCTCGAGATCGCCCCCGCACCAGGGCCTCGCGAGGATGAGAGCGGCAAGCCGCGCGAGCTCGACACGCCCTTTAGCGGGTTCGTGTTCAAGGTGCAGGCCGGCATGGACTCGAGCCACCGGGATCGCCTGGCCTACGTCCGGGTCTGTTCCGGCGTCTTCGAGCGAGGCACCGTGGTGACCCATGCCGCGACCGGCAAGCCGTTCGCGACAAAATATGCACAACAGGTCTTTGGCCGGGATCGCTCGACGGTCGACCTCGCCTATCCCGGTGACGTCGTCGGCCTGGTCAACGCCTCGAGCCTGCGGGTCGGGGATTCATTGTTCGTCGACGAGCACGTGGCCTATCCGCCGATCCCGTCCTTTGCGCCGGAGCACTTCTGTGTCGCCCGCTCCGACGACTCGGGCCGCTACAAGCAGTTCCGGCGCGGGATCGAGCAGCTCGAGCAGGAGGGGGTGGTGCAGGTCCTGCGGTCCGACCTGCGCGGCGACCAGGCGCCGGTGCTCGCCGCCGTCGGGCCGATGCAGTTCGAGGTGGCCCAGCACCGGATGGCGGGTGAGATGGGCGCGCCGGTCACCCTCGACCGGCTGGGTTACTCGCTGGCCCGGCGTACGACGAGGGAGTGGGTCGGCGACCTCGACCGGCAGAGCGGCGTCGAGGTGCTGCAGCGCGGCGATGGCGAATGGCTGGCGCTGTTCGCCGACACCTGGCGGCTCGGGCGCACCCAACGCGACTTTCCCGATGCCGTCCTCGAGCCGCTGGTCGCCGCCGCCGACACGATGTAGCTGTCAACCTTCCAGGGGCCCTGCGCGTCTGTCCTGGCACGCCGACCGACTGGCCGGCCCCGCCTGAGGAGGAACGCCATGAAGCGTTGGATCGCCGTGTTGGCAGCTGGTCTGGTCGGCGGCACGTTGAGCGTGCCGGCAGCCGTCGCCGACACCTGCCGCACGCACTGGGGGTCGGCGGACAAGACGAGCCGCGGTCTGGGCGGCCGCCCGGTGACCGGCCTGCGCGCCGGCGGGCACGCCTGTTTCGACCGATTGGTCGTCGATGGCGGCTCCAGCGTTCAGGTGGGGTACGTCTCGCAGCTCCGGCAGGACCCGTCGGACCGGGTCATCACGCTTGCCGGCGGCGCCCGGCTCCGGATCGTCGTCTTCGGGCAGCTCGTGGGCAACCGGCTGCCATCGATCCCATCGGTCGCCGGCATGCGGACGTTCCGTCAGGTCGCGTGGGCCGGCAACTTCGAGGCGGTGAACTCGGTCGGGCTCGGGGTCCGGGCTCGGCTGCCGTTCCGGGTCTTCGCGATCGGCGGAGCGCACCCGCGCGTGGTCATCGACGTCGCCCACCACTGGTAAGGGCAGGGCGGCTAGCGGCGGCGATGGCGGATCGAGCGGGCTGACGCCCAGCTCGCCCAACCCAGGGCGGTGCCAGCTGCCGCCCCGGCGGCCAGCAGTGCCACCGACAGCGCCGGCCGGGCCCCGCTCACCGCGCCCCGCATGGGCACCGCTGCCCGCGGCGAGGCCGACTGCGCGAGCAGCGTGTCCAGCAGGCCCTCGGGCGGCGCCGGGACCGGGGCGGCGAGCGCGGCCAGCGCCTCCTGGAGCGACCGTTGCGCGGAGAACTCCGCCTGGCAGGTCGAACACCTGCGTAGGTGCAGGCCGACGAGCTTGCGCCGGATCCTCGGCAGCGATCGGTCCACGTATGCCGGCAGTTGGGCCCGCACCTCGCTGCACACCTGCTCCATCAGCCCACCAGTTCCCTCAGTCGGACGTGTGCCCGGTGCAGGCGCACCTTGACAGCTCCCTCGCTGATGCCGAGCAACGAGGCGGTCTGCCTGGTCGACAGGCCTTCGACGTCGCGCAGCAGCACCACTTCCCTGGCGTCGTCTGCCAACTCGTCCATCGCCAGCTTGGCCCGACGGGCCAGGTCGCTGCCGACCGCGCGCTCCTCCGGGGACGCGTCCGTCGACTGCACGTCGTCGAAGACGGCGTCGAGCGTGCCGGCGCTCTGGCCACGGGCCCGCACGTCGCCGCGGCGACGCAGCGCGGTGAGGCAGGCGTTGGTCGTGACGCGGTGCAACCAGGTGCCGAAAGCGGCCTCGCCACGAAACGCGAGCACCGAACGCACCACCCGGAGATAGACCTCCTGGGTGGTGTCCGCGGCATCGGCAGGGTCGCCGAGCAGCCGGCGGCACATGGCGTAGACGTCGGCGTAGCTCGCCGTGATGAGCGCGTCCATCGCCCCGGCCTCACCGCGCTGCACTGCGCGCACCAACGCCGGGTCGACATCCACACCCCTCATCCTGCCGCCTGTAACCGAAGGCATCCTGGCGGGTCCAATGCAGTGAGCGGGACAGCTCGTCCCGCCACCTCACCACTGGAGTGGTTGCCATGTACGCCTTCGTCGTCTTCCTCGGCCTCGCCCTCGGCCTCACGGTCGTCATGCAGGTCCTCGACGAGCTCGTGCCGGTACGCCTGCCGGCCGCGCTGACCCGCACGCTCGCCGTCGTCATCGCCGCCGGGTTCGCCTGGGCGCTGGACTACTCGGTCTTCACCGCCTTCGGTCAGACCCTGCGTGCGTCCTGGATGGACCCGGTCGCGACCGGCCTCGTCCTGGTCGGTGGCGGCGAGTTCGTCCGCTCGGTGGTGCACGCGCTCGGTCACCGCGCCGGTGAGCCGCCGGTGGAGGTCGCGCCGGCGACCCGGGTACGCGCCGCCTGAGCCCGAACGGCATGGCCGGTCCGTCCCGGCGGACCGGCCATCCGTGCGCCGCGGCCGAGCCCCGTCGTACGGTCAGGGGGTGGACATCGACCTGGACGAGATCAACCGACGCCGCCAGCAGATCGCTCGGGACCATCTGCACCGGGACCGGCCGCCGAGCTCAGCCAGGGGGCTGCACCACACCGCCCTGGTGAGCGGCGATGTCGAGCGGACCGTCCGCTTCTACCAGGACGTGCTCGGCTTTCCGCTGACCGAGGTGATGGAGAATCGTGACTACGCCGGGTCGACGCACTTCTTCTTCGACATCGGCAACGGCAACGCGTTGGCCTTCTTCGACTTCCCGGGCCTGGACGTCGGGCCGTACGCCGAGGTGCTCGGCGGCCTGCACCACATCGCCATCTCGATTGAGCGACCCCAGTGGGAGGCGGCCCGGGCGCGGCTCACCGACGCCGGCGTCGAGGTGATCGAGGAAAGCGGCGTCTCGCTGTATTTCCGCGACCCGGACGGCGCCCGGTTGGAATTGCTGGCCGAGCCGCTCGGCCAGATGTACGGCGAACGCGTCGTCTAGTGCTTGTGGTCCGGCGATCCTGAGTGCTTGATGGCGTTCGGGTCGTCGGTGAAGCGCTTCCGGGAGATGACGACCTCTGCCTCGGCCTGGACGCGCCCGACCCACTCGGCACCCTCGACGCTCTTGCCGGGCTCGAGGTCCTTGTAGACCTCGAAGAAGTGCTGGATCTCCAGCCGGTCGAACTCCGGCACGTGGAAGATGTCCTGCAGGTGCGACTGCCGCGGGTCGGCCACCGGGACGCAGAGCAGCTTCTCGTCGGGGCCGGCCTCGTCGGTCATCCGGAACATCCCGATCGTGCGGCAACGGATCAGGCAGCCGGGGAAGGTCGGCTCGTCGAGCAGCACCAACGCGTCGAGCGGGTCGCCGTCGCCACCGAGCGTGTCCTCGACGAACCCGTAGTCCGACGGGTATCGGGTGCTGGTGAACAGCATCCGGTCCAGCCGGATGCGACCCGAGGTGTGGTCCACCTCGTACTTGTTGCGCTGCCCCTTCGGGATCTCGATCGTGACGTCGAACTCCACGGGTGCTCACTCTCATGCTCGGGACCGGTCCAATAGTGTCCCGTACGACGGAAGACCGGCGGCGGACAGGGCAGGCGTGCGAGGCGGACGCAGCGGGTGGTACGTCTCGGCGGCCGGGCTGGCCGTGATCGTCGTCGGGCTCGCAGCGGTCGGCCTGCAGGGCGGCCGGACGCCATCGGCACCCACTTCCCGGGCGACCACGCCGTCGCGGCCGGCGCTCCGCCCGGTCCTCGCACCGCTGTCCCGGACCGCCCCCGCACCGACCGCGGCCGGGCTGCGGCGCGCGCTGGCGACGGTCCTGCGCGATCCGGCCCTCGGTTCGCAGCTCGCGGTGTCGGTCGTCGACGCGGCCAGCGGCGTGCCCCTGCTCGAATCGAGGGCCGTGACAGGGGTGGTGCCGGCCTCGACCGCAAAGATCATCACTGCGCTCTCGGCCCTCACCGTCCTGCCGCACGACCGGCGGCTGACGACCCGGGTGCTTGCCGGCCCGGCGCCCGGCGACGTCGTCCTGGTCGGTGCAGGCGATCCCACCCTGGCCGGGGCGTACGCGTCGGGTGGCTACCCGAAGGCGGCCCGGCTGGTCGACCTCGCGACCGCCGTACGCCGGGCCAGGGGCGCTGCCGCCGTCACCCGGGTGCTGGTCGACGAGACGCTGTTCACCGGCCCGCGGCTCGGCCCCGGCTGGAAGCCGACCTACGTCACCGGTGGGGATGTCGCGCCGGTCAGCGCCCTCGAGGTCGACGGTGGCCGGGCCAGCCGAGGCGACCACGTGCCCCGCGTCGTGGACCCGGCCCTGGACGCCGGCCGGCAGCTCGCGCGGCTGCTCGGCGGCCGGGCCACCGTCGAGCGGGGCCGGGCGGCCCGGGGCGCCGTGCAGCTCGGGGCGGTCGACGGGCCGACCGTCGCGCAACTCGTCGAGCTGGCCCTGACGCGCAGCGACAACGACCTGGCAGAGGCGCTCGGCCGCCAGATCGCCCTCGCGAACGGCCAACCGGCGAGCTTCGACGGCGAGGCGGCAGCGATCCGGACGGTCCTTGCCTCGCTCAAGGTGCCCGCGGACGCTGTCCGCCTGCTGGACGCCAGCGGGCTCAGTCCGCGGGACCGGATCGCGCCCGCTGCCCTGGCCCGGCTGCTCGCCAAGGTCAGCACCGACCTCCGCTACGGCGTCCTGCTCTCCGGCCTGCCGGTGGCCGGGTTCGACGGCACCCTGGCCAAGCGTTATCGCCGCGGTCCGGCCGCCGCAGCTGCCGGCGAGGTGCGGGCCAAGACCGGCACCCTGGACGGGGTCAGCGCGCTGGCCGGGCTGATCCGGACCCGCGACGGCCGACTGCTGGCGTTCGACCTGGCTGCGGTGGGGGTGCCATTCGCCGCCACCTTGCAGTCGCAGGCCGCTCTGGACCGGGTCGCCGCCGTCCTGGCTTCGTGCGGCTGCCGGTGACCAACGGGCTTAGCCTCGAACCATGGCGAGCCCCATCGACTACGACCTCGCAGTGCGCACCGCGGCCCGGCTCGCGCCAGCCGGGCCCCGGCTCGACTGGACCGAGGCGGCCGAGGTCGTCGCCCAACTGCGCGAGCTCACGGTCGAGGCAGAGGAGCACGTCCGGGCGGTGACCGGCCTGATCGGCCAGCCCGGTCCGGCGACGGTCGTCGATCGGCCGGGGTGGGCCAGCGCCAACGTGGACGGCTTCAAGGTCGTGCTGGCCCCGCTCGCGGCGAAGATGACCCAGGGGGCGGTCGCGGGGGCGGTGACCTCTCGGCTGACCGGCGTCCAGATGGGCACCGTGCTGTCGTGGCTGTCCAGCAAGGTGCTCGGGCAGTACGAAGCGTTCCAGCCCGCAGGCCAGGCCGGCCGGCTGATCCTGGTCGCCCCCAACATCGTCGAGACCGAGCGGCGCCTCGGCGTCGACCCGCGCGACTTCCGGCTGTGGGTGGCCTTGCACGAGGTGACCCACCGCACCCAGTTCACCGCTGTCCCCTGGCTGCACGACCATGTCCGTGACGAGATCCAGGCGCTGCTCAGCGCGGCCTCGCTCGACGACCCGGCCGCGCTGGCCGAACGCCTGCGCGGCCTGGTGTCCCACCGGCCGCGCGGCGGTTCGCTGCTCGAGATGCTCCAGACGCCCGAGCAGAAGGTGGTGATGGATCGCGTGACGGCGTTCATGAGCCTGCTGGAAGGTCACGCGGAGCACGTCATGGACGGCGTCGGGCCGGCTGTCGTGCCGTCGGTGCAGCAGATCCGCGACCGTTTCGACGCCAAGCGGCGGGACCGCGGCGGCCCGATCGAACGGGTGATGCGCAAGCTGCTCGGCCTGGACCTCAAGGCCCTGCAGTACGCCGAGGGCTCGCGGTTCGTCCGGGCCGCCGTCGACGCGGTCGGCATGCCCGGCTTCAACCGCGTCTGGGAGTCGCCGGCGACGTTGCCGACCCTGGCCGAGATCCGCGAGCCGCTGTCCTGGGTGCGGCGCGTTCACGGTGGGACCGCAGCGGTGTCCGGCACCGCGTGAGCGGCCCGCCGGAGGCGACGGCCGCGGTCCGGCTCGGCGTACGACGGGCCCTGCGCGGCCTGGCCGCCGATGAGCTCGTCCTGGCGGCCGTCAGTGGCGGCGCCGACTCGCTGGCCCTCGCGGCGGCGCTGGCCGTCGAGCGCCCGGGGTCGGGGGCGCTCGTCGTCGACCACGGCCTGCAGCCGGGCAGTGCGCGGGTGGCGGCCCGGGCCGCCGAGGTGTGCCGGTCCCTCGGCCTGGCCCCCGAGCGCCTCGCCCCCATCCGGCCCGCCTCCATCCGGCCCGCCTCCATCCGGCCCGCCTCCATCCGGCCCGCCTCCGATCACCAGCGGGGGGAGCAGCGGGGGGAGGGCGGCGGCCAGGGTGGGCCGGAGGCGGCTGCCCGGAGACTGCGCTACCGGTTGCTGGACGAGGCCGCCGATCGGCTCGGTGCCACCGCGGTGCTGCTGGGGCACACGCTCGACGATCAGGCCGAGACGGTGCTGCTGGGTCTGGCCAGGGGCGCCGGCACCCGCTCGCTGGCCGGGATGGCAGTCCGGCGCGGGCTCTGGCGGCGACCGCTGCTCGGCGTGACCCGCCGGCAGACCCGGGCTGCCTGCGCCGAGGCGGGACTCGAGCCGTGGGACGACCCGCACAACGCCGACCCGTCGTACGCCCGGGTGCGGGTCCGCGGGCAGGTGCTGCCGGCCCTCGAACTCGCCCTCGGCCCAGGGGTCGCCCAGGCCCTGGCGCGGACCGCCAGCCAGGCCCGGGAGGACGCCGATGCGCTCGACGCCCTCACCCCCGACACCGACGACGTGGCGCTGCTCGCCGCACTGCCCCCGGCGCTGCTCGCCAGGGCGGTCAAGCGGTGGGCGGAGCAGGCCTGTGGCGGGGCGGTAACCGGCGCGCACGTCGACGCCCTGCGCGCCCTCGTCGAGGCGTGGCGGGGGCAGGGACCGGTGGCCCTGCCCGGCGGCGTCCAGGCCGGCCGGGAGGGCGGCCGGCTCCGACGGCTACCGTGCGGCCGGTGACCCCAGACGTGCGACCGGTGACCCCAGACGTGCCCTGGGAGATCGAGCAGGTCCTCATCTCCGAGCCGGAGATCCGGGCCAAGGTCGCCGAGCTTGCTCGAGAGATCGACGCCGACTATCTCGGCCGCGAGGTGCTCCTGGTCGGTGTACTCAAGGGCGCCGTCATGATCATGGCTGACCTGGCGAGGGCCCTGCAGACGCCGGTGTCGATGGAGTTCATGGCGGTCAGCTCCTACGGCAGCAGCACCTCAAGCAGCGGCGTCGTACGCATCCTCAAAGACCTTGACCGCGAGATCGAGGGCAAGCACGTACTCGTGGTCGAGGACGTCATCGACTCCGGGCTCACGCTGTCTTGGTTGCTGCGCAACATGCGCTCCCGCGGTCCGGCCTCGGTCGAGGTGTGCGCCCTGCTGCGCAAGCCCGACGCCGCCAAAGTCGACGTCCCGGTGAAGTACGTCGGGTTCGACATCCCGGCCGAGTTCGTCGTCGGCTATGGGCTGGACTACGCGGAGCGCTACCGCGACCTGCCGTTCGTCGGTCTGCTGCGCCCGGAGATCTACGCACGCTGACCGACGGGCCGGCTGAGCGCGCGCTGAGAGGGCCGGCGCGCGGTGGCGGAACACCGCGATCTGGGGGACCGGTGCGACCGATGGCGGCGCCGGACCCCGGTGTACCGTCGTGATCTCACCGTCGTCAGGAGGGACGGGGCGCGCAGCCCCGCGTCGATGAACCTCAAGCGCTACGCCCGTGGACCTGCTCTCTACATCGTGCTCGGCCTGATCCTGGTCCTGGCGGTGACCAACGGGTTGCGCGGCAACGGCGGCTACAAGACCTCCAACACCGCCACAGTCCTCTCGGCCATCGTCGACGGCGACGTCCGGAGTTCCGCGGCCGACAACCAGTTGCTCGACAAGGAGCAGCAGGTCAAGGTGGTCCTCAAGGACGGTCGCAAGCTGCAGGCCAACTTCCTGGCCGATCAGGGCCGCGACTTCGCGCTGGCCTTCGACAAGGCAGGCGTGAAATACGACGTCGGGGTCAGTCACGAAAACGTGTTCGTGTCGCTGCTGCTGTCCTTCCTGCCGTTCCTGGTCATTTTGGGTCTGCTGTTCT
>JBKJOO010000256.1:0-7716 GCA_046595615.1 Mycobacteriales bacterium
GCTCGTAGATCTCGGGCATCGAACCCGACCACTCGTTGTCGATCGGCATGCCCGCATCGTGCCACCGGCGGCAAGGCGCACGGCGTGCTCGCTCAATCTCGCAGGATCGGGCCGAGGATCGGCGCAACGTGACCGGCCCCAGCCGTTGCGACGCCCACGTCACCAGGGCGAGGCACCCAAGACGTCATCGCCTCCCACCGGGGCGTCTCTGCCACGCTCGACACCCCTTCGAGACCGGCAACCACAAGGCGCCCGCACCCGAGGGGCGTCGCGACTGATTCGCTCCGTGCAGCACATCCGCTCATGCCGCCGGTCGCGCACTTGGAGAATCTGCGCGCGGGCGAGGTGTGCGCTGGCGGGACGGTGCGCCGTCCCGTCAGAGAAAGCCAGAAGTGTGATCGCCGAGGTCGACGTAGTGTCCGCACTGTGCCCAACACGTTCAACACGCCCAGCGTGTCGCTGCGACCGCGCACCGATGACGACCTTGATCTCCTGTTCGAGATCGCCGCTGACCTGGACACCTGGGAAGAGCGGAATCCGCAGGCGCCGCGCCCGTTGACGAGGGACCGCTTCGATGCTCGGCTCGCGCGCATGGCCGAGAATGACGGCCCCGAGGCCGCCATGTCTCTCGTGATTGACGTCGACGGCGCCGCTGTGGGCAGCGCGTCGCTGTTCGACTTCGACCTGTTTGCCCGTCACGCCGAGGCGGGCATCAGTCTGGAACGGAACGCCCGGGGTCGGGGCATCGGCACAGCGGCCATCGTCCAGCTCGTGGAGTTCGGATTCGTGCGTCATAACCTTCGTCGGATTCACCTTCAGGCGATCGCGTCGAACATCGCCGCGATCCGCGCGTACGAGAAGGCGGGTTTCTTGATCGAGGGTCGGCAGCGCCAGCACGCGTGGGTCCGGGGCACGTACGAGGACATCGTGCGCATGGGGATCCTGTGCTCGGAGCAGACCTCTTCGGCCTGACCCGCGTCCATCGGGCGACGCCCGCTTCTAGCCGATCAACTGAAGGCGAGTGCCGGCCAGGCGAGGTCTCCGGTGATGCGTATCTCGCTCGTCATCGTGGTATTGGCCTTCACCCACTCGCCGACCTCGACGTCTGCCGCCTTTGCGTGCTCCTCGGACTGCCACTGGCTTATCGACACCACGCTGTTGTCTTCGAACATGCGGTGATTCCTCCTGTCCGGACCGACGTTACGGTCGACCGGCTGGCTCCCCGGGTCGGCAGGCGCAACGTAGGCCTGAACGGAGTCGCGGGACAGGGCGCGCGAAGCCGGATCCGCTCACGCCGCTGTAAGCGCTGCCGGCCTGCTGAGTCCGGCTACGCCCTATCCGCACGGCACGGCACCACCCGAGCTGGCCGGTGCCCCCGTCGGTGCAGATCAGGCAGGGCCCAGCACTGTCCGCGGCTCAGGGGGCAACGGGTCTGGTGGCTGCGGTCGCGAGCTGTTGGCGACGCCGACGGAACCGGCGGACGTCGCCGAGAAGCGAGGCGACACCGAAGAGACTCAGGGAGATGGCCGGAGTAACCCAGCCACCGACGAACAGGTGCACGAGGAGAAACGCCCCCGTCATCAGCGCAAGCCAGAGAAGCAAAACCTGCCAGTAGCTGCCCGGCTGTGCGTTGCCTGCCCGCCACACCCGCCGAAGGAAAAGCTTAGGTGCACCATTCATAAGCTCAGCGTAGAGCTCTGCGTGGCGCGCAGCAACGCTGCGCCTGCGGTATGTCGGAGGACCCGGGTGCCTATCTGGTGCCTGCGCTGCGCTTGAGCGCCGCGCCCACCGTCGGGGCCTCCTTGTCCATCTGCCGGCAGCAGCGACCACGAGTCGAGTCAACGAGCGGCACCGCGTCCGATGACGTGACCCTCAGGTCGCGGCATCCTCTTCTGCCGCTGACCGTGCACTGTCGATGTACATGCTCTTACTTCTCCTGCGCGGGAGCGACAACGGGTGAGCGCCGTCAGCTCCACCCAACCGCTCAACCTGCAGCTGGCTGAACTCGAAATAATCTCGGGAGCATCATTCCTGAACGGCCACCCGGTGCACTGGTCCAAAGCCGTTAGTGCCTTCGCTGACTCCACCTCCGGGCAGCTGGGGCTGTTTCGCATCCCGCATCCTCCCCGCGCCTCAACCCCGACGAGTGGGTCTGGAAGAACATCAAGCACGACCGGGTCGGGCGAACCAGCGTCTCGGGCCCAGACCAGTTCAAGCCCTTGCCGTCGGAGCTTTTCGCCGACTGCAGCGCATGCCGCACATCGTCCGAGGTTTTTCGCAGACCCCGACTTGGCCTACATCACCCAAGCCGCCTAACGGCCACCCGAGCTCCAAGTCGACCTACTAAAGACCGCGTTAGTAACTGGTCATCGGAGCCCGTTCCGCAGTGTTGCTCGCGTAGGCGTCCCGCCACGTCCAGCACCTCTGCCGGGTAGTCATGACCATGACCGTCGTGCCAGCACATGTAGACCGTGACGGACGTCGCGGCCGGGAGCACTGGCACCCTGCCCGCAGCGCCCCTGCATCACGAATCTCGACGCCGTGCTGAGCCACAGCGCGGAGTGTGGTGCCGGTCGGGACAGCGAAGAACGCCGCGTGTTCGCACTACTCGGTGACAGGCGGTTCGATGCGGTTGCCGTCTGCATCGAGGTACACGCGGCGACGAGGCTCCTTCGTGGGGTTGCTCCGGTCGAGGTAGTTGTCGATTGGCCTGTCGAACCAGGTGCCGACCAGGAGGTCGAAGAGCCGGTTGTCGGTGAGCCGGTCGATGACACGGTCGAGACCCCGCGACGCCGCCCTTGGTCTGTCCATCCTCAGACGGTAGAGATCCTCCTCGACCACGGATAGCGCCACTTCCAGCTCGTCAGCCGAAGAGCCGGATAGCGCTTCGCCTGTCCGGGCGCCTGACGGCAGCGCCGCCTACCCAGGGCGGTGGACGGTATCGCCGCTTCCTGCCGAAGATGTGTCGGAACGAGAACCGCTGCTCCAAGGCTGACAGTCGAGCCTCGAGCTCCCTGAGCGTCAGGTCTACGGCCCCGAGCCCCGACAACGGGTTATCGCGGATCAACGCTGCCATTTCTTGCGTGCGGTCATGGGTAAGACCGGTCTTTGCAGAACTCGCCGCGGATAGGCGTCCGCGGGGCGAGACCGGTCGTAGATCATGGTCGGCCGGTCGTCTTCGTCACGGTAGACATGGCCTTCCATGAGCGATCCCCTCAGACTGCTCAAGGACGCCCCCCGGGTTTCGACGACGTCGTCCGAGCCGAGGAACGGCTCGAGAGCCCTCACAGCCTCCGGATGCCGTGTCGTGCGTGCGGTGGGCCGGGTCAGATAGTGCGACGTGCTCGGAACGCCGCCGTGTTGGTGCGGTTCGAGCAGGTCGTGCTGCAGTAGCGGCGCGAGCGGTTCTTTGACAGGTCGACGACGACGTCGTGGCATGTCGCGGCCTCGCACAGGCGCAGGCGGCTCAGTTCGCCCATGCGAACGACGTCGAGCAGGGCCATGGCCGCCTCGACCATCATCCTGTCGGCGAGTGGGGCGTCCGGGGTCGTTGCATGCAGGTGGTGACCCCACTGGCCGTGCGTCACGAGCTGGGGCAACGCCTTGGCCTCGCGCAGCATTTCGTTCACGACAGCCACCGTGGTGGCTTCATCGGCGTCCCAGAGCGCGCGCAGCCGCGGCCTCAGGCCGCGGACCAGCTCCAGTTCCTGCTGGTCCCCGTTGCGCGCTCCGGTCCAGCACCACTGCACCAGGAACGCGTCCAAGGCAGCGACGTCGATGAGCCCGTCGGCGTCGGGCTGCTCGGTGTTCACCAGGGCGGCGGCAGCACTGAGAGCGACTTCGGTGTCATGGGCGAACAGCATGTTGACCCCTTATAGGTGCCGTCCTATTCTGTGAGAAGTGTAAGCCATTTTGGTCATTGCAAAGGGGACGTCGTGCGAGCGGGTAGCCGTGCAGGTATGGGACTGGGCCTGGTCTCGGCCGCGACGTTCGGGACGTCAGGTGCGTTCGCTTCCAGCCTGCTGCATGCGGGCTGGACCCCAGGGGCCGCCGTGACAGTGCGCGTCGTGATCGCTGCGCTGGTGCTGACTGTGCCCGCGCTCCTGGCGCTGCGTGGTCGAGGCGACTCACTCCGCAGGGGCAGTCGCAGCTTGCTGGTCTACGGCTTGGGTGCCGTCGCGGGGGCTCAGCTGTGCTACTTCAACGCCGTCGAGCACCTTCCCGTGGCGGTGGCCCTGCTGCTGGAATACAGCGGGGTGCTGCTGGTCGTCGGTTGGATGTGGCTGCGGCATGGCCATCGCCCTGGCCGGCTGACAGCGGCGGGAGGCGTCGCGGCCTGCGTTGGTCTGGTGCTCGTGCTGGACCTGCTCAGCAGCCACGGCACTGACCCGGTGGGTGTGCTGTGGGGACTCGGAGCCGCCGTGGGCTTGGCCCTGTACTTCGTGCTTTCGTCAGGGACCAACGACGCCCCTTCCCCGATCGTGGTGGCGTGGGGTGGGCTCGCGATCGGGGCGCTCGCGCTCCTCGCCGCGGGTCTGGCTGGGGCCCTCCCCCTCGCGGCGCCTCGCACGAACGTCACGCTGGCGTCAACACAGGTTTCCTGGGTCGTGCCGGTCCTGGGCATGTCGATCATCGCCGCCGCGATCGCGTACGTGACCGGCATTCTCGGCGCCCGGCTCCTTGGCGCTCGGGTGGCTTCCTTCGTGGGGCTGACCGAGGTGGTGTTCGCGGTACTGTTCGCCTGGCTGCTGCTGGGGCAGACCCCGCGGCTCATCCAGGGCATCGGTGGAGCCTTGGTGCTCGCCGGTATCGCGCTGGTGCGTCTCGACGAGACGTCCGAGGTCGCGGCGTCCGACGTCAAGGCCGTTCAGGTGGGCGGCCCGAACCTGCGCGAGGTCGATGTCGGGGCCCGGTGACGTCGGCCCGATACGCGTGGCACCGACCGCGACTGGCTTACAGCGCGAAGCGTTGCTTCGTCGCAAGCGCCAGACCCGGCCGCCCGCACAGCCCGCAGCGATGGTCCAAGACGCGCCCACGGCGGCCTGCCCAGGCAGACGAAGGGCTACGCGAGTACCTGGCGGCGCTCGGGTCCTGGCGATACGTCCCTCGGGGAACTGGCCGTGCGGGAGCACCTGGTCACCGGTGAGTGCCGCCTTCGCTCAGTCCTCATCTGCCGCCGACCGGGCCTGGTGCTGGCACAGGACCGTGAGCCGATCAGGCCCCCGTTCGCCCATACGATTCTTGTCGGCCGAGTGACGTCTGATCATGCTGAGGCCGGTCAGTGTCGTGCGGCGCTGGTCAGCTCGTCGAGGATGCGGTCGATCGAGCCGACGTTGATGGATAGGTGCCCTTCGCCATTCTCGAGGTGTGACGTGACTCCCGGGATGTGTTCGGTGAGCCACTGGCCGTGGGAGAACGGGACCATGAGGTCTTCGCTGCCCTGCCAGAGTGACACTGGGCCTTGGATCTGCGAGAGGGAGAAGCCCCATGGTCGAGTGAAGGCGAGGTCGTCGTCGACCCAGCCGTCCGCTCCTCCGGCCGCTGTCGACGCCATCGCTGCAACGAAATCCTCGCCGACCGGGCCAGTGAGGCACCTGCGGTCCACGTCGGGCAGCAGCGTCGCCAGGGCATCGATGAGCCCGGCGGGCGTGGCCGTCACCATCTCGGGAAGCTGTTGCTCAAGGTAAGGACGCAGCCGCTGCTCACCCTCGCGTGCGAGCCCGAACTCCTCGACGTTGTCCTCACCCATCCCGGCCAGGAAATCCAAGCCGTCGGCGTCGTGCGGAGCGACGCAGCAGACCGTGGCGGTGGCACGGACGCGGTCGCCGAGCAGCGCAGCGCATGCGAGCGCGTGCGGACCGCCGCCCGACGCTCCGGCCATGAGCGCGTGATCGACATTGAGGGCGTCGAGCACGGCCCTCACGTCGCCGGCGACGTCGGCGACCGAGCGGTCGGGCGCTCGCGTCGATCGGGTGTACCCGGGTCGTGACGTGGTGACGAGACGCAGGCCGCGCACATGCGCCGCGTGCGCCACGTGTGCGAGCTGGTACGACGACCCTGGCGTCCCGTGATGCCACAGCAGCACATGCCCGTCCTCGGGGCCGGACACCTCGATGGCGAGGTAACGGCCGTCCTCCAGCCGTAGTTGGCGGTGTTCCATGGCGCTCCTCGCGAGTCAGTACGCCGAACGCCAGTCACTCCAGCAGCGGCCTCACTTCGACCGTACTCAGCCGAACGTCGCAGCGGGGGGTCATCCCTGACGTCCGCATGGCGAGCGGGGCTGCTCACTTCGCACGTGGCTGCGACGACGCATGAAGATGCAGCCACAAGTGCGCTGTTCGGCGCGATAACGCGCACTGGAGGTGCTTGCGCGACTCGGAACACGTCGCCGCAGATGTCCAGACGTCAGCACCCGGTCCCGCTCAGTCGAACATCTCGGACGTCCGGTGACGACGGCCACGGCGGCTACGTCGCGATCGGCCAGTGCGGGTGTTCGGGTGACCGTCCCTGGAACGACAGGATGACAGGGTTCTGGATCACCCCGTCGCGAATCTCGATCGCGCGCCGGATGGTCGGATTCCCTTCCCAGGCGTCCCGCCCAGCGACGACGGTGGCGAGGAACGGCAGGAGTGCCTGGCTGATCTCCCAGGTAGCGGCGTCCCACAGGTAGGACGGGCTGTGGTCGACGGCGTAGTAGGTAACGCCGTCGCCCACGCTGGAGGCGGGGTTGTCGAAGCCGGTCGGTCGTGCCCAGCTGAAGCCCATGCCCTCGTCGCAGGAGACGTCGACGATGAGCGTGCCGGGCGCGAGCCTGTCGGCGTCGTCATCGGTCAGGAACGTCAGCGGGGCATCGGGGTTCTGGAGCACGCAGTTGACGATGATGTCGTGCCCGGCGAGGAACGTGGCAATCGGAACCGTGCCGCTGGCGGTGTCCGCATAGCTCACCTGACTGGTGGTTTCTCTGTCGAAGTGGACCATGTGCACGGAGTGGATCGGCGCGGCCACGGCCGCGACCTCCCGGTGGGTCAGGACGTCGACGTCATGCACGCCCAGGCCGTTGAGCATGGTGACGGCGCCCCGCGCGGTGGCGCCGAAACCGATCACGACGGCGCGGGGTCTGCGGCCGTAGTCGCCCGTGACGCCTGCGATCTGCATGGCGTGCAGCACCGAGCAGTAGCCGGCCAGTTCGTTGTTCTTGTGGAACACGTGGAGGCCGAACGAGCCGTCGGTGTTCCAGTGGTTCATCGCCTCGAACGCGATCAGGGTGAGGCTCCGGTCGATCGCGACCTGGGTGAGCTGCTCGTCCTGCACGCAGTGCGGCCATCCCCACAGAGCCTGACCCGGACGCATGCCGGTGATGTCACTGAGGACCGGCTTGGGCTGTAGGAGAACGTCGCACTGCTCAATCAGCTCGTCACGCGTTCGGAAGCCGCCAACCCACGGCGTCAGCTGTCCTTCGTCGACGCCGAAGTGGTGTCCGTAGCCGTGCTCGACAAGGATCTGGTCTCGCAGTTGTGCCGGGATCCGGCGAAAGTGCCGAGGATGCAGCGGAAGCCGGCGCTCATTCTCCTTGAGCGACCGCGCCATCACGCCGAGGATCAGTCCCGCCATCTTGGTTCCTTCGGGTGCACGCTTCCTGGCGCCTCCCGAATCCGAGGGCTGCACCCCAGCGTGACACGCGACGGCATCAGCACGAGAGCCGAAGGTCACGAGTGC
>JBKJOO010000403.1:0-31281 GCA_046595615.1 Mycobacteriales bacterium
GCAGCCGCTTGCCGGCCTCCTGGCCGGCGCTGACCAGACCGTCGCGCTCCCGGTCGGAGTAGGCGTACTGCACGTCGCCACCGTTCCACTTGATCTTGTACAGCGGCGGCTGGCCAAGGTAGACGTGTCCGGCCTCGATCAACGGGCGCATGAAGCGGAACAGCAGCGTGAGCAGCAGCGTGCGGATGTGCTGGCCGTCGACGTCGGCGTCCGCCATCAGCACCACCTTGTGGTAGCGCAGCTTCTCGATGTCGAACTCGTCGTGGATACCGGTGCCCAGCGCGGTGATCATCGCCTGGACCTCGTTGTTCTTCAGCACCCGGTCGATCCGGGCCTTCTCGACGTTGAGGATCTTGCCGCGGATCGGCAGGATCGCCTGGAACTTCGAGTCGCGGCCGCCCTTCGCGCTGCCCCCGGCGGAGTCGCCCTCGACGACGAACAACTCGGACTCGCGGGGGTCAGTCGACTGGCAGTCGGCGAGCTTGCCCGGCAGCGAGCTGGACTCGAGCAACCCCTTGCGGCGGGTGAGCTCACGGGCCTGCCGGGCGGCCAGCCGCGCGCGGGCGGCCTGGTTTGCCTTGAGCACGACGTTCTTACCCTCAGCCGGATTGCGGTCGAACCAGTCCCGGAGCTGTTCGTTGCAGGCCTTCTGAACGAAGCTCTTCGCCTCGGAATTGCCGAGCTTGGTCTTTGTCTGCCCCTCGAACTGCGGATTAGCCAGCTTGAGGCTGACGATCGCGGTCAATCCCTCGCGGATGTCGGAGCCCTCCAAGTTGCCGTCTTTGTCCTTCAGGTGGCCCCTAGCCTTGGCCCAGGCGTTGAACGTGTTGGTCAACGCCGAGCGGAAGCCCTCCTCGTGCGCGCCACCCTCGTGCGTGTTGATCGTGTTGGCGAAGGTGTAGACCGACTCGGAGTAGGAGTCGTTCCACTGCATCGCCACCTCGAGGGCCATTCCCTTGACCTCATCGGTAAAGCCGATGATCGAGGCATGCACCGGCGTCTTGGTGGCGTTGAGGTGCCGGACGAAGTCCTCCAGGCCGTTCGGGTACTGGAACACCTCCTCGACCAACGCTGCGCCCCGCTCGTCGCGCATGGTGATGGCCAGGCCCTTGTTGAGAAACGCCATCTCCTGCAGCCGGCGGTGCAGCGTCTCGTAGGAATACGTGGTCGTCTCGGTGAAGATCTCCGGATCCGCCCAGAAGACGACGGTCGTGCCCCGCTCGCCGGTCGCCGACCCACGCTGCAGTGGGGTGGGCTTGGACTGCAGATAGCTCTGGTTCCACGTGAAACCGTCCCGCTTGATCTCGACATCCAGTCGCCGGGACAGCGCGTTCACCACCGAGATGCCGACCCCGTGCAGGCCGCCGGAGACGGCGTAGCTCTCGCCGTCGAACTTGCCGCCGGCGTGCAGCGTGGTCATCACGACCTCAATGGCCGGTCGGTGCTCGACCGGGTGGTCGTCGACCGGGATCCCGCGGCCGTTGTCGCTGACCCGCACGCCGCCGTCGGCCTGCAAGGTCACGGTGATCGCGTCGCAGTAGCCGGCCAACGCCTCGTCGACCGCGTTGTCGACTACCTCGTAGACCAGATGGTGCAGACCCCGCTCACCAGTTGAGCCGATGTACATGCCCGGGCGTTTGCGGACCGCCTCCAGCCCCTCGAGCACCGTGATCGACGACGCGCCATACCCATCGATGGCGGACTGCTGCTGGAGACCGGATGATTCAGGCCCTGCAGTGGAGCCTGGGCGGAGCACGTCAGGGGGCGTGTCGGGCATGGAGGGCTGAGCTCCGCTTCCGCCCGGCAGTGCGGGCACGTCAGCGGTGGACCCCCTCGGGTCGGCACCGCGGTCCACGTCGCGTCGACACGCAGGTGGCCTTCTCCTGCCAGTGTAGCCGCTACCAACGACGGTTCCGGGCAGGAGCAGGCCTGTGGACGTCCGTGGCGCGCTCGGACCCTGGCGACGTGGGGGGCCCCGTGCCGGCGCTGCCCGTGCGTACGACGGGCCCGGCGTCAGCCGTAGGTGTCGCGCGGGCCTCGACCCTGGACCCGGCGTGGCCCGCGCCGCCAATCCGGTTGGACCGGACCACGGACCACCACCTTGGCAACGATGCCCGCACCCGCATGTTGGCAGATCCGGGCCTGCAGCGTCCGGGTCAGCAGCCGCAACTGGGTCGCCCAGGCGGAGGACTCGGCGACGATGACGAGCTCACCGTCCACCAGGCTGGTCGGCTGGCAATGGTCGGCGATCTCCGGTCCGACCACCTGCGCCCAGTTGGCGAGCACGCCGGCGGCGGCATTGGTGTCCTGCCACCCTCGCTCCGCAACGAGCCGGGTGATCGCGGCGCCGAACGGCATCGGGTCTCGGGCGTCGGGACCGGACCCCGAGCGCACCACCCTCGGGCGGGCCCGCCGAGCCGCACCGGGCGCAACCCCCTTCGCCCGAGCGGCCGCCTTGGCCCGCGACAGCGCAGCCCGGACCAGATCGGGGCCTTTCAACGGCTCATCGGACACGGGTCACCGTCCCTGCGTGCACGTCATAGCGCCCCCCGGACAGCACGTCCGGCACATCCTGCGCCACCGCTGCGGTGACAAGCACCTGTTCCGCACCCTGGACGAGTGCGGCAAGCCGCTCCCGGCGGCCCGTGTCGAGCTCGGCGAAGACGTCGTCGAGCAGCAGGACCGGCTCCCCACCGTCTGCCCGCAGCAGGTCGTACGACGCGAGCCGCAGCGCCAGCGCCACCGACCATGACTCCCCGTGCGAGGCGTAGCCCTTGACCGGCATGGTCCCGAGGGACAGCAGCAACTCGTCGCGGTGCGGGCCGACCAGGCTGACCCCGCGCTCGAGCTCCTGCGGCCGGACCCTGGCCAGCTCGGACAGCAACGCGGCGGCGAGCACCTCCCGATCGACCGAGTCGGGCATGGCCTCGCCGAGCGAGCTGCGATAGGCCAGCGTCGCCTCACCCTGACCTTTACTGACCTCGCGGTACGCCACCTCGACCAGCGGCTGCAGATCGACCACCAGGGCCAACCGGGCTGCCAACAGTTCGGCACCTGCCCGGGCGAGATGGGCATCCCACACATCCAGGGTGCGCATGTCACCACCGCCCGACCGTCGGGCCAGGAACGCCGTCTTGAGCAGCGCGTTGCGCTGCTTGAGCACCCGCTCATAGTCGCTGCGGACACCCGCGAGCCGCGGTGCGCGCTGCACGAGCAGGTCGTCGAGGAACCGCCGGCGTTCGGACGGGTCCCCGCGCACCAGGCTGAGGTCCTCCGGCGCGAACAGCACCGTCCTGAGCAACCCCAGCACCTCTCGGGCGCGGGGCAGCGGTCCGCGATTGACCCGGGCCCGGTTGGCCTTGCCAGGGTTGAGCTCCAACTCCACCAGCATCGAGCGGTCGTCACGCTCCACCCGGGCGCGGATGACCGCGCGCTCACCGCCCTGTCGGACAAGCGGGGCATCGTTGCCCACCCGGTGGCTGGCCAACGTCGCGACGTACAGCAGGGCCTCGACAATGTTGGTCTTGCCCTGACCGTTGGCGCCGACGAGCGCCGTCGCGCCGGGAGCCAGCTCGAGCTCGAGCTGCCCCCAGGACCGGAAGTCGGTGAGTGAGAGCTGACTGACGTGCACCCGACTAGCTGGGGTTCGCGCCCGGAACGGTGCCGGAGGTCCCACGCTCGCGGCTGCTGGCGGCGTCGGGCGCTTCCTGCGACACCGGTGCGGCGGCATCGGCGCCCGGCGCGTCGGCGCCCTTGCCGATCGACCCGGCCGAGGCGGTCACGGCGTGCCCGCCGAACTGGTTGCGCAGCGCCGCCACCACCTTCATCGACGGCGAGTCGTCCTGGCGGGAAGCGAAGCGGGCAAACAGCGCGGCGGTGATGACCGGCAGGGGGACGGCATGGTCGATCGCCGCCTGCACTGTCCACCGACCCTCACCGGAGCCCTCGGCGTAGCCGCGCAACGCCGAGAGATCTGCATCAGCATCGAGCGCGTTGACCATCAGATCGAGCAGCCACGACCGGATGACGGTCCCCTGCTGCCAGCTCTTCACCACCGCCGGGACATCGGTGATGAGGTCGGTCGCCATCATCAGTTCCCAGCCCTCGGCGTAGGCCTGCATCAGGCCGTACTCGATCCCGTTGTGCACCATCTTGGCGAAGTGGCCCGCGCCAACCGCACCGGCGTGGACGTAACCGCTGTCTCCCGCCGGTTTGAGAACGTCGAAAAACGGCTGGACGCGGGCGACGTGCTCCGGCTCTCCGCCCACCATCAGCGCGTAGCCCTCGGTGAGCCCCCAGACCCCACCGGAGACCCCCGTGTCGACGAACCCGATGTCGAGCTTGGCCAGGTCGATGGCGTGCCGTTGGTCGTCGGTATAGCGCGAGTTGCCGCCGTCCACGACGACATCACCCGGCGCCAGCAGCCGGCCGAGCGCGTCGATGGTGTCGTACGTCGGCGCGCCGGCCGGCACCATCACCCACACGACCCGCGGGGCCTCCAGCGCCGCAACCAGCGCCTCCAGGCTGTCGACGTCGCGCGACCCTGCGGCCCGGTCGAAGCCGACCACCTGATGACCGCCACGACGGAGCCGCTCGGCCATATTGCCGCCCATCTTGCCGAGCCCGATCATGCCTAGCTTCGCCATGGTGCCACCTTCACTCGTGCGTCCGGGGACGCGACCGTCACGTCCGGCTCAACCCGACAGGCGCACCGGCATCAGCAGATAGCGGTAGTCGGCCACCTCGCCGGTGCCCGCGTCGGGCTGGCGCTTGCCAGTCAGGACCGCCGGCCGGGTCGGACCGGTGAACGACAACGTCGTGGTGTCGCTGTCCAGGGCCGACAGACCATCCAGCAGGTACTGCGGGTTGAAGGCGATCGCCATGTCCTCCTCGCCATCCCAACTGCACTCGAGCCGCTCGGACGCTTGCGCGTCGTCAGCGCCGCCCGCTTCCAGCACCACCCCCTCGGCTGAGAAACCGAGGCGGACCGGCGCGTTGCGCGCCGCCACCAGGGCCACCCGCTTGACGGCTTCGACGAACGGCGCCGTCGAGATCCCGGCTACCGCCGAGCTCTCCGCGGGCAGCAGCGAGCGATATTTCGGGAACTCGCCCTCGAGTAACCGGGAGGTCGTGCGCCGGCCGCCGCCCTCGAAACCGATCATCCCCTCGCCGGCCCCACCCGTCGACAGTGACAGGGTGACTTCGGGGCCGCCGGTGAGGGCCTTGGCGGTGTCGGCCAACGTCCGGGCCGGGATCAGCACCGCGGCTGTCAGACCGGGCTGCTCCGGACGCCACGCCAAGGTGCGGACGGCAAGCCGATAGCGGTCGGTGGCGGCCAGCGTGAGTTGCTCGCCATCGATCTCGATCCGGACACCGGTGAGCACCGGCAGCGTGTCGTCCCGGCCGGCGGCGAGGGCGACCTGGGCGACCGCGGCGGCGAAGACGTCGCTCTCCAGCGACCCGGCAGTCGTCGGCATCGGCGGCAGGGCCGGATAGTCCTCGACCGGCAGCGTCGGCAGGGTGAACCGGGCAGCGCCGCAGGTCAACACGACCCGACTGCCCTCAAGCCGCAGGTCAACCGGTAGGGCCGGTAGGGCCCGGACGATGTCGGCGAGCAACCGGCCGGGCACCAGGACCCGGCCCGCCTCGGCCGCCGTCACCTCGACAGTGATCCGTGAGGAGACCTCGTAGTCGAACCCACTCACCGACAGGCCACCCTCGGACCCGACCTCGAGCAACAGCCCGAGCAGCACCTGCATGGGGGGCCGGGCCGGGAGGGAACGGGCCGTCCAGACGACGGCGTCAGCCAGGGCGTCTCGCTCGACCCTCAGTTCCATGACGTGTGCCTCCCGGAACAGCTGTCGCGCGTGCGTTGGGCGTCCTCGAACGCTAGCGGGCGGGCGGACGACATCCACAACCTGGGGCGTTGGTGAACCCCGAGGGTGGTGTCGATGGAGAAGGGTCCAGTCGTCGTCGTAAGGGTGTGCATCGCTGTGGACAAGTGGTGTCGTCGCAGGTCAGTCGGTGCGGCTGGGTGTGTGGCACATGTGGACGGCCACCCCGTGTTCAGGTGGCCGTCGGTGGATAGCTGGCGTCCGGCCATCTCCCGTCCACGGTTTCCCCACGGCTGCACCCTGGTCGTCCACAGGGTTGTCCCCAGACTGTGCAACAAGTCTGTGAGCAGTTTCACTGTCTGGACCGGGTCTTGATCCGCTGGGTCAATTCGGCGACCTGGTTGTAGGTGGCCCGCCGTTCGGCCATCTGACCGCGGATCTTGCGATTGGCGTGGATGACCGTCGTGTGATCGCGGCCACCGAACATCTGCCCGATCTTGGGCAGCGACAGGTCGGTGAGCTCGCGGCACAGATACATCGCGATCTGCCGGCCGGTGACGAGGACCCGGCTGCGGGAGGACCCGCACAGGTCCTCCATCGTCAGCCCGAAGTACTCCGCGGTTGCGGCCATGATCGTCGCACCGGTGATCTCGGGACCACCCTCAGCCGGGATGAGGTCCTTCAGGACGATCTCGGCCAGCGAGAGATCGACGACCTGGCGGTTCAGCGACGCGAACGCGGTCACCCGGATCAACGCACCCTCCAACTCCCGGATGTTGGTCGCAATCTTGCTGGCGATGAACTCGAGCACGTCGGCGGGCGCCGCGAGGCGGTCCTGCGCAGCCTTCTTGCGAAGAATCGCGATTCGGGTCTCGAGGTCTGGTGGCTGCACGTCGGTGATCAGGCCCCACTCGAAGCGGGTCCTCAGCCGATCCTCGAGCGTCGACAGCTGCTTGGGCGGGCGATCCGAACTGATCACGATCTGTTTGTTGGCGTTGTGCAGCGTGTTGAAGGTGTGGAAGAACTCCTCCTGCGTCCGTTCCTTGTTCTCCAGGAACTGGATGTCGTCGACGAGCAGCACGTCCACGTCCCGATACCGCCGCTGGAAGGCGTGCTGCTTGTCATCGCGCAGCGAGTTGATGAAGTCGTTGGTGAACTCCTCCGAGCTGACGTAGCGCACCCTGGCGCCGGCGAACAACCGTTGCGCGTAATGGCCGATCGCGTGCAGCAGATGGGTCTTGCCGAGCCCGCTCTCGCCGTAGACGAACAACGGGTTGTAGGCCTTGGCCGGGGCTTCGGCGACCGCGACCGCGGCGGCGTGTGCGAAGCGGTTCGAGGCGCCGATGACGAATGTCTCGAAGCTGTACTTCGGATTCAACCTGGCCTGCTCGATCGGTTGCTCGGGCCGTCTGCCGTCGGCGGGTCGGGCAGTGCGGGCGAACGGGTCGTCGGGGGCACGGTCGCGTCCGGTGCCCGGCAGCGCGCGGGACGCCTCGTCCCGGCGTACCGACCGTTGATCCTCGACCGGGACGCCCCGATCGGCCTGGTCGTAGCGGGCCGATTGCTCGTCGTAGCTCTGGCCCGAGACCGGCGGCGGTTGCACGGTGACGACGACCCGGATGTCACGGCCGTACGCCGCGGACAGGGCGCCGGCCACGACCTGCCGCAGGCGGCTGTCCAGCACCTCCTTGACGAAGTCGTTCGGTGCCTCGAGCACCGCATTGCCCTCCACCAAGCCGAGTGGACGGGTCAGGTTGACCCAGGCCCGGTGCTGCGGGGAGAGCAGACTGTCGTCGAGCCCGTCCAGGGCCTGCCGCCAGACCAGGTCGAGGTCGAGGTCGGGCGGTGGAGCGGGTTCGGTCACGCAGGTCCTCACGGTCAATGGTGGGCAAATGAGTTGACGGACCCACACGGACGGGGACTCGCGTTGTCCACAGCGTTGTCCACACGTTGTGGATCACGAGCCGGCAACGTGCCGTCGGGGTCGAGCAGGCAGCACCGCGGCGGGGCGTCTGGACCGGTGTCGAGCACGGTGTGCCATGCCGGTGTCACCCTCGCTGTTGGGCAAGAGCACGCCAGCGGGGTGAAGGTTCAGGGAAGTCCGGTGACCGGACGCTAACAGCAAGCGGAGATGGCTCGCAAGCACTTGTCCACAGGCGGATCGGGGTGCTTGTGCGTGTCGACGGCACCGTGTTTGACCGGGTGCGGCGCCATCCGTACCGTAAAGCGGTCTGTGCCCGCGCGCCCACGTCTATGTGCGCTGGTCACCCCGAGCTATGGAGTCCCGTCGTGAGCAAGCGCACCTTCCAGCCGAACAACCGTCGCCGTGCCAAGACCCACGGTTTCCGGTTGCGGATGCGGACCCGCGCCGGACGGGCGATTCTGGCCGGGCGCCGTCGTAAGGGCCGCGAGGAGTTGTCGGCCTGAGCGTCGGCGCAGCATCGGTGCGATGCTGGCTCCTCAGCCCACCCCATCCGCGGTCCAGCGCCCTGGCTGCGATCCGCCCCCCGGAGGCGCCGGTGCTCGCCGCCCCGCACCGCTTACGCTCCCGCCGCGACTTCGACGCTGCCGTCCGGCGCGGCCGTCGTGCGGGGCGCCCCTTGCTCACCCTGCATCTGCTGCTGCCAACCACCGCAGAGGCAACGCTCCTGGGCCCCCCGCGGGTCGGCCTGGTCGTGAGCAAGGCGGTGGGTTCCTCGGTCGTCCGGCATCGCGTCGCGCGACAACTCCGGCATCTGCTCCGGGACCGGATCGGCGTCCTGGCAGCCGGCACCGCCTTGGTCGTCCGGGCCGCCCCGGCTGCCGCGACAGCCACGAGCCGGGACTTGGCCGCCGATCTGGACGCCGGGCTGCGCCGACTGGCCGGTCAGGCCGCGCGATGAGCCAGCCGGCGCCCCTGCCGACGCCTACCCGGGTGCTGCTCGCCGTGATTGCGGCCTACCGGCGTTGGCTCAGCCCGCTGCTCGGCCAGCATTGCCGGTTCGCTCCGAGCTGCAGCGCGTACGCCGCGCAGGCGATCACCGCACACGGTCTGCGGTGGGGCGGTTGGCTCGCCGTACGACGGCTCGGGCGGTGCCAACCGTTCCATCCCGGTGGGCACGACCCGGTGCCACCCGCACGTTCTGCGACCATGGGAGCGACGCCTCCCCACAGCGCTGGAGCCATCCCGTGAGTTTGCTCGACACCCTCGCCGTCCCGGTCGCCACCGTGCTCAAGAGCATTCATGCCGGGCTGTCGACATTCCTCGCCCCGAGCAGCGGGCCGGCGTGGGGGCTGTCGATCGTGCTGCTGACCATCACGGTCCGGCTGCTGCTGTTCCCGCTGTTCGTCAAGCAGATCAAGAGCCAGCGCCGGATGCAGGAGCTGGCGCCGAAGATCAAGGAGCTGCAGGGCAAGCACAAGGGTGACCGCGAGACGCTCAACACCGAGCTGATGAAGCTCTACAAAGACCACGGTGCCAACCCGATCTCCGGCTGCCTGCCGTTGATCCTGCAGCTCCCGGTGTTCTTCGCCCTGTTCCGCACGATGAACGAGTTCCGCCCCAAGCACGGCACTTTCCAGGCCAAGTTCGGCTTGTCCTCGCAGCTGCTCGAGCAGGGGGCGCATGCCAAGGTCTTCGGTGCGCCGATCTCGGCGGCGTTCAACTCGAGCGCCAGCCTGTTGCGCCAGCTGGGCGGTAACAGCACCAACGTCCGGATCGTCGCCGCGACGATGATCGTGGTGATGGGTGCCTCGACCTTCTACACCCAGCGCCAGATGATGGCGCGCAACACCCCTGGCGACGCCCAGCAGGCGCAGGTGCAGAAGGTCCTGCTCTACGTGCTGCCGCTGTCGTTCGCGTTCTTCGGTTTCAGTTTTCCGGTTGGCGTGTTGCTGTACTGGCTCACCACCAACATCTGGTCGATGGGCCAGCAGGCCTGGGTCATCAAGCGGATGCCCCCGGTCGTGCCGGGTGCCGCCGGTCCGCCGCCGCCGCGACGCTCCGGTGGGCCGGACGGCAAGGGTCCGCAGCCACCGACACCCAAGCCCGGGCCGGCAGCCAAAGGCGCGCCGGTCGCGGCCGCGCTCGAGCCGGCCGGAGGTTCGGTCATCACCGCGGCGCCCGCCGGCGGGTCCACCGTCACCGTCGGGGCTCCCACGAGTGGTGCGGTTGGCCCGAAGGCGGTCGACCGCCGTCCACAGGGCAGCCGGAAGCGCAAGACCGGGGCCACTCGTCGGGGTGGGCGTCGCTAGCTCCGGAGCCCGTCCCGCCGTACGCATGCCACCTCCACAGCAAAGGAAGACCGCAGCCCGTGACCGAGACCAGCGCCCCCCTGACCGAGCCGAGCGACGCCCCCTCGGCGCAGGGGCAGGACCTGCTCGTACAAGAGGGCGACATTGCCGGCGACTATCTCGAGCGGCTGCTCGACATCGCCGACGTGGACGGTGATATCGACATGGATGTCGAGGGCGAGCGGGCCGTCGTGGCCATCGTCGGCGACGGCCTGACCGCGCTGGTCGGCAGCGGTGGTCAGACCCTGGATGCGCTGCAGGAGCTCACCAGGCTGGCCGTCGTTCAGCAGACCGGTGTCCGGAGCCGGCTGATGCTGGACATCGGCGGCTACCGGGCGCAGCGCAAGACCGAACTCACCGAGATCGGTACCAGGACCGCCAAGCGGGTGCTCGAGGACGGTCAGCCGGTCAAGCTCGCCTCGATGACCCCATTCGAACGCAAAGTCGTCCACGACTCGATCGCCGTGATCGACGGCGTGCACAGCGCGTCCGAGGGCGTCGAACCCGAGCGTCGGGTCGTGGTCCTGCGCGACGCCGCACCCGCTGACGCGGACCCGCGCGACACGGCGTGACCAGCCCGGCTCTGCTCGCTCCGGCCGCTGCGGTGACCGTCTTCGGAGCGGCGCTGCCAACGCTCGAGGCGTACGCCGGGCTGCTGGCCGGCCCAGCCGTCGAGCGTGGCCTGCTCGGTCCGCGCGAGGCGCCGCGGCTGTGGGAGCGTCATCTGCTCAACTGCGCCGGTCTGTCCGAGCTCATCGAGGACGGTTCGGTGGTGCTCGACCTCGGCTCCGGCGCGGGCCTACCGGGCATCGTGCTGGCGCTGCTGCGTCCGGAGATCCAGGTGGTGCTCGTGGAGCCCCTGCTGCGGCGCGCCACCTTTCTGACCGAGGTGGTGCAGATCCTCGGCCTGCGCAGCGTCGTGGTGCGACGGGCCCGCGCTGAGGAGTTGCACGGCGCGGTCGAGGTCGATGTCGTGACCGCCCGCGCCGTCGCGCCGCTGGAGCGGCTCGGCGGCTGGGCGATGCCCCTGTTGGGCCCGGGTGGCCGGCTACTGGCCTTGAAGGGGGAACAGGCCCAGGCCGAGCTCGACGCGGCGCTGCCGGTGCTGCGTCGGTCCGGTGCGGCCTCGGCTGAGGTGGTCGCGGTCGGGTCGGCGCTGCTGTCGACCGACGCGCGGGTGATTGTCGCCACCCGCGGCGCGACCACCGGTGCCCGGGTCCGCGCGGCCGCCCGCCCGTCGTCGTCCCGGCCCGGTGGGATCTCGGCGACCAGCAAACGCAAGGACCACCGGTGAGTGAGCTCGGCTGGCCCGGGGATACCGCGCCGTCGGCCGAGGAGTTGCTTGGCTGGCCGCCGCGGCCACTGCCCGCCGCGAGGCCCGCCCGCCCGCCGGTGCCCGCGCCGGTGCCCGCCCCGGTGCCCGCCCCCGCACCTGTTGCTGCTCCTGTACGGGTGACGCCGGTGGCCGCGACCCCAGCGCCGGCAGGCGTCTCACCGGCGGTGCCGCTGCCGGCCCATTCGCGCGATGGGCAGCCCGCTGATCGCCTCCGGGAGTCGCTGCGCGACGAGACCCCGATCGGCACCCAGGCAGCTGCGGCCGTGCGGGTCCGGTCGGGCAGCGAGGTCTTCCCCCGGCCCACGCACCGCCGCGTCATCACGGTGGCGAACCAGAAGGGGGGTGTCGGCAAGACCACGAGCACGGTCAATCTTGCCGTGGCCCTGGCCCTGCACGGCTGCACGGTCCTGGTCATCGACCTCGACCCGCAGGGAAACGCGAGCACTGCGCTCGGGGTGGAGCATCACAGCGGCATCCCCGATGTCTACGACGTGCTCATCGATTCGACCCCGATCGCCGACGTCGTGCAGGAGGCGGCTGGGATTGCCCGATTGCGCTGCGTTCCGGCAACGATCGACCTGGCCGGCGCCGAGATCGAACTGGTCAGCGTGGTGGCCCGCGAGTCCAGACTGCAGCGCGCCATCGCGGCGTACTGCGCGGGACCCGGCGCCGATGTCGACTACATCCTGGTCGACTGTCCACCGTCATTGGGTCTGCTGACCGTGAACGCGATGGTCGCGACCGATGAGGTGCTGATCCCGATCCAGTGCGAGTACTACGCGCTCGAGGGGCTCGGTCAGCTGCTCCGGTCGGTCGACATGGTCAAGGCGCATCTCAACCCGGCATTGGCCGTCTCGACGATCCTGCTCACGATGTACGACGCACGGACCCGGCTGGCGGATCAGGTGGCCGACGAGGTGCGCAGCCACTTCGGCGATGTCGTGCTAGCGACAGCCATTCCGCGAAGCGTCCGGGTGTCCGAGGCGCCGGGCTACGGCCAGTCCGTGGTGACCTACGACCCCGGCTCGCGGGGGGCACTCGCCTACGTCGACGCCGCGCGCGAGATCGCGCTGCGTGGCGCCGCGCCGGAGGGCCCGTGACCAGTCCGAAGCGCGGCGGCCTGGGCCGTGGCCTCGGCGCGCTCATCCCGCAGGGGCCGGCCGCCGGACCGGTCGGCGCGTCGGCGCAGCGGTTGCCCGAGATCGCCGGCGCCCGGTTTGCCGAGCTGCCGCTGGAGACGATCACGCCCAACCCGCTGCAGCCCCGGACGCACTTCGACGAGGGCGCGTTGGCCGAGCTGGCGCACTCGATCCGGGAGGTCGGGCTGTTGCAGCCGGTGGTGGTCCGGCCGCTCGGCGGCGACCGCTATGAGCTGGTGATGGGCGAACGCCGCTGGCGGGCCGCTCGCGAGGCCGGCCTGCTGGCCATCCCGGCGATCGTGCGGGAGACCGGCGACGACGCGATGCTGCGCGATGCCCTGCTGGAGAACTTGCATCGCAGCGAGCTCAATCCGCTCGAGGAGGCGGCCGCCTACGCCCAGCTGCTGGCCGACTTCGGCGCGACCCACGAGGAGCTGGCCCAGCGGATCGGCCGGTCCAGGCCGCAGATCTCCAACACGATCAGACTCCTGCAGCTGCCGGCGGCGGTGCAGCGCCGAGTCGCTGCGGGAGTGCTCTCCGCTGGCCATGCCCGGGCCGTGCTCGGGCTGTCCACCGGCGCAGCGCAGGAGGCGATGGCCACCCGGATCGTGGCCGAGGGGATGAGCGTACGAGCCGTCGAGGAGGCCGTCGCGATCGCTGGTCAGGACGAACCGACCCCCGCCCGGGCGGCACGCGGCAAACGGTTCGTCCCGCCGGAGGCCAGCGAACTGGCAGCGTCGCTGGCGGACCGGTTGGAGACCCGGGTCAAGATCGACGTCGGCCGGACTCGGGGTCGGCTGACGATCGAGTTCGCCACGCTCGAGGACCTGCAGCGGATCGCGGCCATCGTCAACGGCGGCCCGCTCGCCTGAGCCCGGCTGCCCATGCCGTCCCGCACCGCACTGGCCGGGACCTGGCAGCGGCCGGACGACCGTCAGAGCAGGTCGGGGGCCGGGGTCGAGGCGCCGGTCGAGCGGACCTGCAGCGACGGGCCGAAGGTGTCCAGCAGCTCCAGCTCGGCCTCGACGACACCGGCCAGGCGCCGGACCCCCTCGCGGATCCGGTCCGGCTCGGGGAAGCAGTAGGACAGTCGCAACTCGCGTCGGCCGGCGCCATCGGCGTAGAAGCCGATGCCAGGCACATAGGCGATCCGGGCGGTCAGCGCCCTCGGCTGCATGATCTTTGCGTCGAGCCCGGCCGGCAGGGTCGTCCAGACGTAGAAGCCACCGGCCGGGCGCGTCCAGACCGTGCCGGCAGGCATCCGTGTGGTCAGCTCGTCGAGCATCGCGTCGCGGCGCTCGCGGTAGAGCTCCTTGAAGACCTCGACCTGGCCCTGCCAGTCCTGCGTCGAGAGGTAGTCCACGATCGCCAGCTGGTTCAACGCCGGCGGGCACAGCACGGACGCCTCGGAGGCCAGCACCAGCTTCTCCCGGACCGCGTGCGGCGCGAGCACCCAGCCGACCCGGAGTCCGGGGGCGAACGTCTTGGAGAACGACCCCAGGTAGAGCACGTGCTCGGCGTGCGACCGGGCCCGAATCGCCCGGATCGGCGGTCCATCGAACCCCAGCAGCCCGTAGGGATTGTCCTCGAGGACCAGCAGCCCGGCCTCGACGCAGATGGCGAGGACCTCGTCGCGACGCGCATCGGACAGCGACGTCCCGGCCGGGTTGTGGAAATTCGGGATCGTGTAGAGGAACTTCGCCCGCTTCCCGGCGACTGCGACCGCCGCGATCGCTTCCCGCAGCGCCTCGGGCACCAGGCCGTCTGCGTCCATCGCCACGTGCACGACCTCAGCCTGGTAGGCCGCAAAGGTCCCGAGCGCCCCGACGTACGACGGGGCCTCGGCAAGCACGACATCACCTGGGTCGCAGAAGATCCGGGTCACCAGGTCAAGGGCCTGCTGGGAGCCGACGGTGACCACCACGTCGTCCGGGGAACCGACGACGCCTTCGAGCGCCATCACCTCGCAGATCAACTCGCGCAACACCGGATCGCCCTGGCCGGAGCCGTACTGCAGGGCCTGAGCGCCGCGGGTCGCGAGCAGGTCCGACAGCAACTTGCCGACGGCGTCGAGCGGCAGCGCAGTCGTATACGGCATGCCGCCGGCGAGCGAGACCACCTCGGGGCGGCTGGCGACGGCGAACAGGGCCCGGATCTCCGAGGCGGTCATGCCGGCGGTCCGCGCCGCGTAGCGGTCGGTGAAGGCGTCGAACGTGACCCCGGCCATGTCCGGAAGGCTACCGGCGCGGGCCGTGGTCGGCCTTCGGATTGCCCCCGGTCCGCGGCGGCGCCTGCCGCGGCCGGGCTCGTTTACATTGACTTGATGACCACCTCACGGCTGCGCGCGCTGGGTCTGGTCTGGGCCCCTCGACACGGCCCGGGGCAATCGTGAGCCGGCGCACGGTCAACATCACCCTGGACAACCTCAACGATCTGCCGGGGCGCTGCCGCCGGTGCGTGTTCTGGGAGCTCGACCCGGTCGCGCTGTCGCGGGCCCAGGACGCGGGCGACACGGCATTCGAAAAGGAATCCTGGGTGTCCGCGACGCTGCTGGAGTGGGGCAGTTGCGGCAAAATCGTCTACGTCGACGGGAGCCCGGCGGGCTTTGTGATGTACGCCCCGCCGGCCTACGTCCCGCGCTCGGTGGCGTTCCCGACGTCGCCGGTCAGCCCGGACGCAGTGCTGCTCATGACCGGCCACATCCTGCCCGACTTTGCCGGCGCCGGGTTGGGGCGGATGTTGGTGCAGGGGGTCGTGAAGGATCTGCAGCGACGCGGGGTCCGGGCGATCGAGGCGTTCGGCGACCTGAAATGGGAGAGTCCGACGTGCGTCCTGCCGGCCGAGCACCTGCTGGCGGTCGGCTTCAAGACGGTCCGGCCGCACCACCGCTATCCCCGGCTGCGGCTCGAGTTGAAGACTGCGGTCTCCTGGCGGGAGGACGTCGAAGTGGCACTGGAACGGCTGCTCGGCTCGATGTCCCCCGACCCGGTCTTGCGCCCGGTTTGAGCCGCAGCAGGCAATTACAGCCGGGCGAGGTCGGGCAGCCGCAGCGACCCGGTCGGCGGGTCGAGGTCGGGCGGCAGGTAGAGCCGCTGGATCGCCACGAGCAGCGCCTCCGCGACCGTGTCGCGAAACCCCGGATCTGCCAGCCGGGCGGCGTCGCCGGGGTTGCTCAGATGGCCGAGCTCGAGCCGGACCGTGGGCATCCGGGTCAGCCGCAGCAGGTCCCAGGTCTTGGCATGCACCCGGCAGTCGACAAGGTCGGTGCGAGCGACGACTTCGCGCTGGACGAGGGAGGCGAGCTGCTCGCCGACCGTCGACGTCGTCCCTGTGCCGGTGCCGAAGTGGTAGGCCGCGACGCCCTGTGCGAGCGGTGAGTCGGCCCGGTCCACGTGCAGGCTGACCACCAGGTCGGCGCCGGCGGTGTTGGCGAAATCGGCCCGCGCCGCGTCGTTGGGGCAGGTGTCGGCCAGCCGGGTGAGCAGGGCGCGCACGCCGACGACCGCGAGCCGACCTTCGAGCCGGGCGGCGAGGTCGAGCACGACGTCGGCTTCGTCGAGCCCGTTCGCGCTCGCTCCGCGCTCCTGGCCACCGTGCCCGGGATCGATGACGACGACCTTGCCCGGCAGGGCGGTGCCCGAGCGGTGCAGCGCCTCGGTCTCGCGCAGCGCATGCGGGCGGCCCCCGGTGACGAGCCGGCCGAGTTGCTTCAGGGCCCGCAGCGTCGCCGGACCGCAGACTCCGTCGCTGCGAAGCCCGTACTCCCGCTGCAAGGCCTTCAGGGCCAGCTCGGTCCGGACCCCGAAGACCCCGTCGATCCGGCCGGCGTCGAAACCCAGCTCGAGGAGCCGGTCCTGCAGCATCGAGACGTCGTCACCGACGAACATCCGGCCGGACAGCGACAGCAACCGGTCGCCGAGGGTGAGCCGGGCGGCTTGCAGCGCGGCGTAGGTCTCCGGCCCGACGATCCCGTCGACCGACACCCCACGACGCTGCTGGAACTCCCGGACCGCTCGGTCGGTGGCGTCGTCGAACAGCTGCGAGCCGGTGTCCTGGAGGAGCCCGAGAGCCACCAGGGTGGCCTGGACCTCGGTCACCGCAGGACCCGCGTCGCCGCGGCGGAACAACTGCACGGGCAAGCCTTCCTGGACGAGGGGAGCACCCATCGTAGAGGGCCGGTCACTGCCCCGGCGTACGACGGAGGCCGGACCCGACACGCGGGTCCGGCCTCGGGTGCGCCGCTGGGACTACAGGTACGCCGCGAGGTCTTTGAGGATCGCGGCCTTTGGCTTGGCGCCGACGATGGACTTGACCATCTTGCCGCCGGAGAACACCGCCATGGTCGGGATGGACATGATCTGGTAGTCGCGGGCCGCGCCCGGGTTCTCGTCGATGTTGAGCTTGACGATGCTGATCTTGTCGGCGTTCTCGCCGGCGATCTCCTCGAGCACGGGGGCGACCATCTTGCACGGTCCGCACCACTCAGCCCAGAAGTCCACCAGGACCGGCTTGTCGCTCTGCAGCACGTCGGTGGCGAACGTCGCATCGGTGGTGATCTTGGTGTTGGCGCCCATGTGGTGCTCCTCGGGGTCAGGGTGTACTCGGTCCAACGGTCTGCTCGCGGGGGTCATTCCGAACCGGGCTCCACGGGCTCCTCGTGGGCGGCGAGCCAGCGCTCAGCGTCGAGCGCCGCGGCGCAACCGGTCCCCGCGGCGGTGATGGCCTGGCGGTAGGTGTGGTCGACGAGGTCGCCGGCGGCGAACACGCCTGGGACGTTGGTGCGGGTGCTGTGCGGCTCGACCAACACGTAGCCCTCGTCATCGACCTCGACCTGGCCCTTGACGAGCTCCGAGCGCGGGTCGTGGCCGATCGCGATGAACAGCCCCGTCACGGCCAGTTCGGACTCGACGCCGGACTTGAGGTTGCGTAGCGTCACGCCGGCGAGCTTGCCCTCGCCGTTGGCCGAGACGACCTCGCTGTCCCACGCGAAACGGATCTTGTCGTTGGCGAAGGTCCGCTCCTGCATGATCTTGCTGGCGCGTAAGCTGTCGCGGCGGTGGACCAGGGTGACGCTGCGGGCGAAGCGGGTCAGGAAGGTCGCCTCCTCGAGCGCGCTGTCGCCGCCGCCGACGACGGCAATGTCCTGGTCGCGGAAGAAGAACCCGTCGCAGGTCGCGCACCAGGACACGCCGTGGCCGGACAACTCCTTTTCACCGGGCACGCCGAGCTCGCGGTAGCCCGAGCCCATGGCCAGCACGACGGTGTGCGCGAGGTAGTCGGTGTCGCCGACCCGGACGACCTTGGGGTCGCTGGCGAGGTCGACGGAGGTCACGTCGTCGGTGACGAACTCGGTGCCGAACCGCTCGGCCTGGTTGCGGAGGTGGTCCATCAACTCCGGGCCCATGATCCCGTCGGGAAAGCCCGGGAAGTTCTCCACGTCGGTGGTGTTCATCAGCGCGCCGCCGGCGGTCACGGCGCCCTCGAAGACCAGTGGTGACAAGGCTGCCCGGGCCAGGTAGATGGCCGCGGTGTAGCCGGTGGGCCCGGAACCGATCACGATGGCGTTGCGAACGTCCGGGCTGCTCACGGTCGGGCCTTCCTATCGGGGTGTCTCCCTCAACGCCCATGGTAGGCAAGGAGCTTCCCGCCCGGCTCAGGGGCGCGGCAGCCGGACGAAGTACCGCAGGTCGGCGTCCGCCTGGGTACAGGCGGGCCCGACGACGTAGACATCGACCGCGCCCGGCTTGGCGGAGGGCAGAACCACCACGAGCGCCGGCTGGCCCTCATACATCGCATAGTCGACGGCCAGCGGTACGCCGGGGTCCTCGGGAGGGGTCAGGGAGGCCAGACAGCCGGCCAGGGCGCGGTCGTCCCGCAGCCGGGCCAGCGGGTCGGCGGCTGCGGCCTTGCGTTCGTCGGCCTTGAACTGCCGTGCGTCAGCCGAGCCCGACGTGGCAACGTCCAGCAGCAGTGGGAGCGCAGTCGCGAAGGACGGACCGACCTTGCGGTAGGCGGTGCCGCTGGCGAGCCGCCGGACGACTGGCCCGACCGGGCCAGAGGCGCCGGCCGTGGTGGAGCTCCTGGAGCTCGTGGAGCTCGTACCGCCGTGCGGCAGCAGGGCGATGCCGCCGCCGACCACGCCGATCAGTGCGGCGGCTGCGGCGGCGCCGGTCAGCCAGGCCGGAGGTCGCCGCCGGGCCGGCAACGGCAGGACGGTCGCCGCGCCGGTGGAGGTCTGCGCCCGGCGCTCGCGAGCGAACGCGGCCAGCAGCCGCTCGTCCAGGCCGGCCGGCGGCTCGGGATCGGGCAGGGTGGCGAGCGCCGCCAGCAGCGGCACCTGGGCTGCCTCGAGGTCGGTGAGGGCGGCGCTGCAGGTCGGGCAGGTCGCTGCGTGCTCGGTCGCGTCGGCGCCCGCCTCGCCGGACAGCACGTCGGCGAGCTCGTCGAGCTCGAGGTGCGTCACGGCGTGCCTCCTTCCGGTGCTGTCGTAGGTGGGACGGCTGTCGGCGTCTCCGGGTTCCGCAGATGGCCGAGGGCGACGGCCAGGCGGGCCCGGCCACGGAAGCACCGGCTCTTCACCGTGCCGCTCGGCACGCCGAGCACGTGCGCGGCTTCATCGACCCCGAGGCCGTGCAGGTCGACCAGGACGATGGCGAGCCGCTGTTCGATCGGCAGCTCGGCCAGGGCGGCTTCGACCTCGATCGCCGTCTCTCGTTCGCCGAGCCGGTCGCGCTGCTCCGCCGGCAACTGCGCGGGCAGCGGCACAGTGGGTCGGACGGCCTGCCGGCGGGCCCGGTCCAGGCACGCATTGACGACCACCCGGTGCAGCCAGGTCGTCACCTTCGCCTCGCCGCGGTACGACGGGGCAGCCCGGAACGCCGACAGCAGGGCGTCCTGCAGCGCGTCGGCGGCCTCCTCCCGGTCGTTCAGGGTGCGGACCGCGACTGCGTAGAGCCGATCCCGGTGCAGCCGGACCAGCCGCTCGAAGGCATCGGGGCTACCCGAGACGTGGGCTGACAGCAATGCTCGGTCACGCCCGTCGTCGTCGTGCTCGCTCCCGCCGGGACCCACGTCAACAACGCTATCGGTGGGTGGCGGTCAGCTGAACCGGAGCTCGGAGATGCCCTCGCGATAGCCGTTTCCGTCGCGCGGCAGGGCGGTCAGCCAGACGAGCCAGTAGCGGCCGCGCTCCCCGACGGCGGGGACGAGGCTGGCGACCCGGTCGGGCTTCGCCGCGCGGGCAACCACCCGGAAGGCGTCAGCGGTGCCGCCGGCCGTGTCGGCGACCCGCAACTCGAGCCCGGCACCGGGGGCGGTCAGGGAGACCTCGACCTTGTGCAACGTCCGGGCGGCGCCCAGGTCGATGAGCAACCCGACCCCCTGCTTGAGGCCGCCGAAACGGGAGGTCGTGTAGCGCGAGGTCGCCCAGGCCGTGGAGGGGTCGCCGTCGATGGCGTTGCGCACCTTGTCCGACGATTCCTGGCCGTCGCCCGGGGGCGGGTCAAAGTCGCGGACCGGGACTTTGGTGAGGTCGATCGGCACCGACGGAGCCGGTCTCGGGGCGCCCGGCGAGGGCGGGGATGAGCCGGTCGACACGACGTTGTCGACGGCTCCGTCGCGGCGCGGGAGCTCACCGACGGCCAGGCCGAGCAGCCAGCCGCCGGTACCGATCGCTGCGATGACCGCTCCGGTCACGACCCACGGGACCGACCGGCGCAGCCGGGACGGCGGTCCGGGATCGGTCACCCTGCGACGCTGGGTCTCCCGGGACTGCTCAGCGGCCTGCTCGGCGGCGTCCGCGAGCGCCGCCGGGGTCGCGAGGACCGCGAGCCCCGGATGCCGCGCCGGGTCCAGGCCGCGGCTGACCACGAGGTCCAAGGCGCGGGGGACCCCCGCCCGCACCTGCCGGGGGCTGTAGGGGCGCGATGCTTCCTGGCGTTCAGCCGGCGCGTTGGGCAAGCCGACTGCCGGCTGCGGCGTCGCGGCGCCGGGCCAACGGCCGGTGAGCAGGGCATACAGCATCGCGGCGAGGTCGCGGGTGTCGGCTCGCACGGCGTCGCTCGTTGCGTCCGCGGGGACGTCCGGGGCGTGCACCGAGGCGGCGACCGCGACGTCGGTGACGCGGAGCCGCCCGCCGCCGGTGACCAGCACGTTGCCGGGGTGCAGCCGGCCGTGGGCGACGCCTCGGGCGTGCGCGGCAGTCAGCGCGTCGGCCGCCTGGCGGAGCAGGTCGGTCGCGTCGACGGCGTCGAGTGGTCCGTCGCTGAGCACGCCCGGGAGCGACGCCCCGTCCACCCACTCGCTGATCACGTAGGCGACCTCGCCGGTGGCCCCCGGGGGCGTCTCGAGCCCCGCGTCGTAGACCCGCACCAAGCTGGGGTGGCCGAGGGCGCCGGCGCGGACGGCTGCGGCGAGGAAGGGCTGGGCGGCCGGGCCGCCGGTCGACAGGAGCTTCACGGCGACCGGCCGGGCGAGCACCTCATCCACCGCCCGCCACAGCACGGTGCTGCCGGCACCGCTCACGGGCTCGACCAGGCGGTAGCGGCCGGCCAGCAGGTCGCCGGCCCGGAACAGTTCGGGGGCAACCGGCTCCGGCCTGGGAGAGGACCCGACCCGGGCCTGTTGCCACCCCGGCGTTGTCACCACGTCCCTCGCGTTCGGAGCTGAGCGCGGCCCGGCAGCACGACGGCCCGGCGGATCCCCATCGTAGGGGCGCCGCCGGGCCGTTCGGAGCTGTTGTGGCCGGGCCGGCGTCAGGGCCGCCCGACGACGTAGTTCGTCGAGTACAGCGTTTGCAGCTTGACTCGGGCGCCGGTGTGCGGGGCGACCCACCACCGGTTGCCACCGGCGTAGATGCCGACATGGCCGATCCCGCCGCCGCCCTCGCGCATGAAGACGAGGTCGCCGGGCCGGATGGCGGACCTGCGGATGTGCCGGACCTGGTTGTACTGCGTCGCGGCGCTGTGCGCGAGGTGCTTGCCGAGACGGCCGTAGACGTAGAGCGTGAAGCCGCTGCAGTCGAAGCGGGTCGGGCCGGCCGCCCCGTAGACGTAGGGCTGCCCACGGTGGTGCGAGGCCTCGGTGACAGCCCGCTGGCCGAGCGTGGTGGCCGCCTCGGCTGGGGCACTGAGGCCGCCGATGAACAAGCTCGAGAGCAGGGTGACGAGCGCGGCCAGAACTGCAGGCAGGCGCAGGCGATGCGTAGGCACGGAGATTCCTTCCCGACGCCTGCGAGGTGAGCTGTCGGGTTCGGGCCGAGAAGTGCCCGGTCAACGCGCGCGCTGACTTCACCCCGAGGCAACCGGTTGCCCGGCCGCCGAAGGACTGGTGGGTCCCCCGCTCCTGCCCCTGGAGAGTCGATGGGTGTCTACGCCAGTCGGCGTGAGGTCGGGGGGCAGGACTCGGCGTTCCGACCAGACACGAAGGTGTGAGCGATGTCGAACGGGGGTATCCCGCGTGGACGTTGTGCCGACCCTACACAGGTCGGGGCTGCTAGGTCACAGTTCTGTCACAGGTGTGACTTCGGTCACAAGCCGCCTCCTGAGCTCGGGCTGGGGCGGGTCGCCCCTATGTAGCCGTTGAGATAGATCGGTTGCACCTGGACGAAGGCGCCAGTGTGCGGAGCGGCCAGCATCAGCCCGCCGCCGAGATAGATGGCCTCGTGGTGGATCGTCGCCGGGTTGGTCAGGTCGCCGGCCCAGAACAGCAGGTCGCCGGGCTGGAGCTGGGCCAGCGGGATGTGCGGACCGGCGAACCACTGCTGGGCTGCGACGCGCGGCAGGTGGATGCCTGCGGCGGCGTACGCCGCACCGGTGAGTCCCGAGCAGTCGTAGGAATCCGGCCCGGTGCCGCCCCACAGGTAGGGCTTGCCGAGCTGGGCCCGGGCGAACGCGATGGCGGTCGCCGCCTGGCTGGACGGTGCCTGGCCGATCGGCAGCTGTCCGGGTGGGGTCATACCGGACGGCAGGCCGCGCGCCGCGGCTTGGGCCTGGGCGTCCTGCAGCGCCGTGGCCGCGCGGCGGGCCGCGGCTGCCTCGTCGGCGATCATTTGCTGCTCGGCCAAAGCGCGGACCTGGTCGTCGGCCTGGGCCAGCAGGACATCGGTGCGGGCGAGCAGGGCCCGGACCGCGTCGGCGCGCGCCGCGACCGCGGTCTGCAGCCGGGACGAGATGGCTGCGGCGCGGGCCAGCCGCTGTTCCGCGTCGAGCCGGTCGCTCACGGCGAGCGAGGCGACGGCTGCCACCTGCCGGTCGCCGTCCACGACGGCGCCCACCTGATGGAGCCGGTGGAGGGCCTCGCTGAGGTCGGTGCTGGAAAGGACGCTCGCGTAGAGCCCGGAGGCGCCACCGGCCATGTAGAGCGCCCGGATCCGTCGGCCGGCCAGGTCCCCGCTCGCACCGGCCGTCGACGTGGCGGCGCTGAGTTCGTGCTGGGCCGACAGGTGGGCGGTGACCGCACGACCCAGTTCGTCGTACGCCGCGTCGTAGTGCTCGCTGGCCTGTTCGGCCTGCACCTGCAGCGCATCGACCTGCGCGCGCAGGACGGCGGCCCGGTGCGTGGCGTCCCCGACCGGTGCTGCGGGGGCTGCGGTGGCCACCCGCACCGGGAGCATCGCGGCCACCAGCCCAGCCAGGACCAGCCCGGCGCCTGGACGGAGCCGGGTCATGAGCCCGGCCCGGCGTCGCCGTCGGCGTGGATGTCGGTGAGGTGCCGCAGCGGCCGGATCTTCTCCAGCCACAGGGTGGGCGCGGTGCGGTGCAGGACCAGGTGCACCCGACCGTCGGTGGTGATCGTGAAGGTCTTCGTGTCGATGGTGTCGCCGTCCGTCGCCACCGCGGCCAAGGCGGCGTTGTAGCTCTTCTGCAGGTCATGGCTGGTGTGGAAATCGTCGGCGGCGGCCGAGGCAGCCGTCGTCGCCTGGTCGGCGGCGTTGAAGGTTGTGCGCAGCAGTGAGATGCCGTCGAAACTGAGCAGTCCGAACGCGCCGAGGGCGATGACCAGCTTGGTCAACCAACCCAGCACGATGCTGCCCTCATCACGTCTCACCCCGATCGAGTCGGCGCGCGGCGGGTCCGGCTTGAGCCGGGCGGCCTATCGCGCGCCGAGCCCGAGCCGCCGGAGCACGGGTCCGAGCAGGTCGTCGACCTCGGGGACCCGCAACCGGCGGACGGTGAGCAGGTAGCCGACGAGCAGCGTCCCGCCGCCGGCGAGCAGGCTGGCCAGCGCGCCGGTGCTGCCGCGTCCGAGCACTTGGGTCAGCCCCGCCTGGACCAGAACGGCGAACAGGGCGGCCGGCAGCACCGCGACCAGGCAGCGGACGGTGGTGCGCACCATCCGGTGGGTGTCCAGCCCGCTGAGCCGCCGCGACAGCAGCCGGCTCGACACGGCCAGCCCGACGGTGTTCGCGGCGACGTAGCCCGCGGCGAGGCCCAGGATCTGGGTCCGCGGCGGCAACACCGAGACGGCTGCCAGGTCGACCGCGATGTTGACAGCGTTGACCGCGACGCTGACCAGGGCTGGGGTGCGGGTGTCCTGCAGCGCGTAGAAAGCCCGCAACTGCAGCTGATACGCGCTGTACGGCAGCAGGCCCACCGCGAAGACCGCGAGGGTCGCGCCGATGTAGCGGGCCTGCTCGAGCGTCGTCAGCCCGTGCGAGAAGACCAGCGTCGCGAGGGCGCCGCCCAGCACGACGTACGCCGCGACAGCGGGCACCAGCACGGCGGTGACCAGCCGGGTGCCCTGCGACAGCTGGCCACGCAGCTCGCCGGTACGGCCGTCGGCGGCGGCCCGGCTCATCGCCGGGAGCAGGGCGCTGATGACGCTGACCGCGACCACCGCGTGCGGGAGCTGCCACAGGACGTACGCCGCGACGTAGGTGGGGTAGCCACGGCCGGGGGCGGTCGCCTGCAGCGCGGAGGAGAGCCGGACGATGACGAGCAGGCTGAGCTGGTTCAGCACGACGTAGAGCACGACCCAGCGGGCCAGTCGGGCCGCGACGCCGAGCCCGCTGCCGCGAAGGTCCAGGCGCAGCCGGAAGCGGAAGCCGCTGGACACCAGCGAGGGGACGAGCGCCGCGGTCTGGGCGGCGATGCCGAGGGTCGTGCCGATCCCCAGGACGCTGATCTGCAGCGTGGTCAACGAGCCGGCCGACTGGGTATCCGGCAGCAGCAGGAAGACCACCGCGGTGGTGATCACAACGAGGTTGTTCAGGACCGGCGCCCACATCGGGGGGGCGAAGCGGCCGCGGGTGTTCAGGATGCCGCCCATCACCGCGCCGGCGCCGTAGAAGACGACCTGGGGCAGGAAGTACCGGGCAAAGGTGACCGCCAGGTCGCGATCGGCGTCCGGGGTCCGGCCGACCGTGTAGAGGTCGACCAGTTGTGGCGCGAGCAGGACGAGCAGGACGCTCCCGACACCGAGCCCGACGATGGTGAGGCTGAGCAGGCGCTGCGCGTAGGCCTCGCCGAGGTCGGCGTGTTCCTTGGCGGCCCGCACGAGCAGCGGCACGAACGCGCTGGTGAGCACGCCGCCGAGCAGCAGCTCGTAGATGATGTTCGGGGCGGTGTTGGCCAGGTTGTAGGCGAAGCCCACACCACCCAGGCCGAGCACGGCAGTGAGCGTCGCAGTCCGTAGGAAGCCGGTCCCGCGGGACACCACCGTGCCGAACGCCATGGTGCGGGTCGAGCGGCCGAGCCCGGTCAGGCCCGTCATCCGGGACCGTGACGCAGCGCCCGGCGGACGATGCGCACCCCCGCCGCCGCAAGCAGCACGCCGGCGGCGAGCCCGGTGACCGCGAGGGCGATCCGGCCGTAGCGGGTCGATCGGACATCGACCTCGGCGGGGTCTTCGAAGCGTTGCCCGTTGCGGTCCATCAGCTGGGCGAACACGACGAAGCGACCGGATTTGCGGGCAGCGGCGCGGACCGAGGCCTGCTGGGCGGTGCCGGGGCGCACCTCGATGAGCCCGGTCTCCTGCGTCGACAGGGTCGCGGTGCTGGAGAAGAACCGCACCCGGACGGCGATCGGCACGTCGAGGGTGTTCTCGACGCTGACCGAAAGGGTGCCCTTGGTACTGGTGAGCAGCAGCGGCTTGCCGCGCACCTTGACGTGGCCGACGAGGTCGGCGACATCGTTGCTGAGCAGGTTGGCCATCCGGCGGCCGGCAGCGGCATCGCCGTCCGGGGCGGCCCGCCAGGCGCTCGACTCGGCGCGGGCCACGGCCCGGCGCAGCCGGCTGTTGGTGCGCGAGGCCGAGTCGCTCGGCTTGAGGATGGCCTCGACCAGCTGGACGGCGGTGTCGCGGTCCCGGGCCACCCGCGTGAGCAGCCCTGATGACAGCTCGGTGGCGTTCGGAGCGATGCGGGCGTCGCCGCGTGGCTCGGGGTTGCTACGCGTCGCCGTCGCCGGCGGGTCAGCGGCGCAGCGCTCCCGGCCGGCCGCGACGTCGGCCAGCTGGACCGGGCAGAGCCACGGCAGCCGCCCGAGGTCGCGCAGGGCCGCGGACGCGACCGGCGCCGGCACCTGACCCCGCCTCGGGGGCACGAGCAGCAGCGTGCGGGACAGGCTCGGCTGCTCGGCCGCGATGAGGGCGGTCTCGGTCAGCCAGCGTTGCTCGGCGAGCCGTGGTCCGAGCCCGGACGTCCGTTGCGAGGTGAGCAGGTCGGACAGCTCACGCTCGACGACCAGGCCGGTGACCGCTTCACCGGCGGCCGAGGGCGGCAGGACGGCCCGGGTGCCCGGAGTGTGGTTGAGCTCGACCGCCGGTCCGTCGTACGCGGTCGGGTCGAGCACCAACGCATGGCTCCCACCGACCAGCATGGCATCCATCGCGGCGGTGCTGACGGTGCCGGCCGGCGGCCAGGACGCTGTCGACAGCGGTGTCGCGCCGGTCACCTCGCGGACCACCGCGGTGCCGACCTTCTGGGCCACGGCAATGTCGTTCTTGCCGCGGCTGTCCCTGGTCAATGCGTCCACGTCCGGGTCGGCGTAGGGCAACGCAAGCACCGACGAGCTCGTCAGCGCCGCGTCGCGCTCGCCGAGCCAGCGGGTCGCCGCAGCCGTCCCGGTGCCCGGCCGGATCCGCTCACCCGCCCGGACGTCGTAGGCCTTGGTCATCGCCTTGACGGTGTCGAGCAGGTCGGGGTCGACGGCGTACGTCACCGGCACGCCCTCGCAGCGCCGGGCCGGCGGCCGGACGGCCGGCTTGACGGCGTAGAGCACCGCCGGCCCGTGCGCGACACCGTCGCACTGGCCGGTCTCGCCGCCGCGCGCGCCGGCGAGCAGCTGGCCCAGCCGACCGGCCGGGGCGAGCGCCGTCGCCAGCTGGTCGTCGACCATGACGTCGCGTGGCCCGCGCCGGGGTTGGTCCACCAGCGGCCAGAGCACGGCGACCCGCAGCGGCCGCACCGGTTCCCCGGCGAACCAGGGGATCCAGGTCGGGGCGAGCCCGAGGTTGCTGCGCTGCCCGTCGAAGTCGCCCCGCCCCACGATGTCCATCGGGTAGGCACCGAGCTTGCCCAGCCCCAGCTCGCCGACCGTGGTCCGCAGGTCGAAGGTCGTGGTCTGCCCCGGTGCGAGCGACGTCAGGATCGGCTTGACCTCGATGCCGCCCCAGAACGTCTCCGGCCGGTCCACGTCGTCCCGGCGCAGTTGGTCGCGGCCGGCGACCGGCTCGCCGAGCTGCAGCCTGACCCGCAGCCGCGCGATGGGTTTGTCGCCGCGGTTCGTGAGGCTGCCGTTGACCTCGAAGAAGCCGCCGGGAGCCGGCGCCCGCGGGAGCAGCGAGGTCACCGTGACGCGGATCGGCGCGTCGTCGTTGGCGGTGGCCGGCGTCGGGGACGGCGCGGCGGACGACGGGGTGGGCGCGAGCACCGGCAGGACGGTGAGGGCAACGGCGGCACCGAGGCGGGCCAGCCTCACGCGGTCTCGGCGAGCAGGTCCGGCACCTTCTCGAGCAGCCGCCGCTCGTCGGCGTAGGCGAGCCGCCCGGCCACGTCGGCGAGCGGCACCCAGGCCACCTCGCTGACCTCGACGTCGGCGTCGGACAGCTCCAGCCCGTGCTCGGGGTCGACGGCCAGCAGCAGGAAGTGGTGGACCGTCTTGTGCACCCGCCGGCCGTCCGCGACGAACCAGAAGTCGATCGTCCCGAGCTTGCCGACGACCCGGCCGGTGATGCCGGTCTCCTCACTGACCTCGCGGACCGCGGTCTGCGCCTCGGTCTCGCCGGCCTCGAGGTGACCCTTCGGAAGGGACCACAGCAGGCGTCCGCGCCGGTCGAGTCGGCCGATCAGCGCACCGTGCGCACCCGGCCCGATCCGGTCCAGCACGAGCCCGCCGGCACTTGTCTCGTCGACCCGCCGCAGGGGTCGGCGGACCGGCGGTGTGGGGACGGGCGGAGACACCGCCCCAGCGTACGGCGGGGCAGCGGGCCCGGCGTGCTGCCGGGCGGGCGCCGCAGCAGCCTGGGCGCGCCGGGCCACGCCGTAGGATCGTCCCTCGTGCCCGGACTCGATGCTCTGCAGCGCAACGCGGTCCGCGAGCTGGTGCGCGCCTCGCCGCTGCTGGTCGAGCTCGGCGAGCGCTTCGCCGCCGGGGGTCACCCGCTGCACCTGGTGGGTGGGTCGGTCCGGGACGCGCTGCTGGGCCGGCTCGGGGACGATCTCGACCTCACGACCGACGCCCACCCCGCGCGGGTCCTCGAGCTCGTGCAGGGCTGGGCCGACAGCACCTGGGAGATCGGCATCGCCTTCGGCACGGTCGGCGTGGCCAAGCACGGCAGCAAGCTGGAGGTGACCACCTACCGGGCGGAGTCCTACGAGCGCAGCTCACGCAATCCGGTCGTGACCTACGGCGAGTCGCTCGACGGCGACCTGGCCCGGCGCGACTTCACCATCAACGCGATGGCCCTCGCCCTGCCGGACTGGCGGTCGCCGGACGCCTTCGTGGACCGCTTCGGGGGGCTGAGCGACCTGGCCGCCGGCGTGCTGCGGACCCCTGGCCGGCCGGAGGACTCGTTCGGCGACGACCCGCTGCGAATGCTGCGGGCGGCCCGCTTTGCCGCCCAGCTGGGGTTTCGGGTGGCCCCCGAGGTGGTCGCGGCGATGACCTCGATGGCCGACCGGCTCACGATCATCAGCGTGGAACGGATCAAGGACGAGCTGGCCAAGCTGCTTGTCGGGATCGCCCCGCGCGCCGGGCTCGAACTGCTCGTCGACACCGGTCTGGCTGCCGTCGTTCTGCCCGAGTTGCCGGCCCTACGGCTGGAGATCGACGAGCACCATCAGCACAAGGATGTCTACGAGCACACGCTGCAGGTGCTGGAGCGGGAGATCGCGGACGAACCCGCCGGCCCCGATCTGGTGCTGCGGTTGGCGGCCCTGCTGCACGACATCGGCAAGCCGATGACCCGACGCAACGAGGCCGACGGTGGCGTGTCGTTCCACCACCACGAAGTCAAGGGCGCGCACCTGGCCCGCAAACGGCTCAAGGCGCTGACCTTCCCCAAGGACGTCGTCGAGGCCGTCTACCGGCTGACCGAGCTGCACCTGCGCTTCCACGGCTACGGCAGGGGCGAGTGGACCGATTCGGCGGTGCGCCGTTACGTCACCGACGCGGGGGATCAGCTCGACCGGCTGCACAAGCTCGTCCGGTCGGACTGCACCACGCGCAACCGGCGGCGCGCGGCTGCCCTCGCGGCGTCCTACGACGACCTGGAGGCGCGGATCGCGACTTTGGCCGAGCAGGAGGAGCTGGGCCGGATCCGTCCCGACCTCGACGGCACGGCGATCATGGCGTTGCTCGGCCTGCCGCCGGGACCGGCCGTCGGTGCGGCGTACAAGCACCTGCTGGCAGTGCGGATGGAGCGTGGGCCGCTGCCGCCGGACGAGGCCGAGGCCGAGCTGCGCGCCTGGGCGGCGACGCAGGACCGGTAGGCGTCAGCGCAGGGCGACGACGGGCTCCGGTGGTTCGTACGGCGCCCGGCGGTGGGTGAGCAGGCCGTAGCTGAGCGCGGTCACGGCGTAGCCGCCGGCGACCACCGCGATGACGCCGTAGCTGCGCCCCGACGACGGCACCAGCAGCGCCGCGGCCGCGGCAGCCGAGACGAAGCTGAGGTTGAACAGCGTGTCGTAGAAGGAGAACACCCGGCCGCGGAAGTCGTCCTCGACGCTCTCCTGCACGAGCGTGTCGACGCAGATCTTGGCGGCCTGCGCGACGAAGCCGAGCCCGAGCGCGGCCACCAGGAAGGCCACGTGCGTGTACGGCGCACCGAAGGCGACCTCGACCACCGCCGCGGCCCCGAACACGCTGGTGATCCACGCCTGCGTCCCGGTGCGCCTGGTCACCCGGGGGGTGACGAGCGCGGCGAGCAGGCCGCCGACCACGGACGCGGTCACTACCTCGCCGAGGCCGATGAACGCCTTCCCGGGCGTGCCGAACCCCCTGCCGAGGTAGCCCTGCTTGCCGTAGAGCAGCAGCGTCGCGACGAAGGACAGGCCGTAGAAGAAGCGGTGCGCACTGATCGCGGCGAGCGCGCGGGCGGCTGGTCCCCGCTCGGCCACGTGCCGGGCACCGGCGGTGAGGCCGCCGACGACGGCAGCAACAGCGTCGCGGAGCCGGACATGCTCAGGCTGGTCGTCCGGGCCGAACCGCTCCGGGGCGACCGTCCGGGCGACCAGCGCCGCGACCACGTAGACGGCCGCGGCCAGCAGCGCCGAACGGCTGGCGCCGGTGTCACCGGTGCCGAACACCGAGCGCAGGCCGGCGGCCAGCCCACCACCGAGCGCGGCGGCGCCCCCGCCGAGCGTCGTGGTGAAGGAGTTGGCCGTGACGAGGGTGCGGCCCGGCACGACATGCGGCAGTGACGCGGACAGCCCGGAGAGCACGAAGCGGTTGCACGAGATGACCACCAGGGTCAGGGCCACGACCGCGGGGCTCGTCGGCCCGAACCCGGCCAGGAGCGGCGCCAGCAGCACGATCAGCGCGGCCCGGCCGAGGTTGCTCACGAGCAGCACCCGCTGCCGGCGCCACCGGTCGAGAAAGACGCCAGCGAACGGACCGACCACGCTGAACGGCAACAGCAACGTGGCGAAGCCGACCGCCGCCTCGGTCGCGGTCGTGGCGCGGTTCGGGTCGAAGAACACCGCGCTGACCAGCGCCGCCTGGAACAACCCGTCGGCGAACTGGCCGGACAGCCGTAGCCCGAGCAGTCGGCGGAAGTCGGGCTCGGCCAGCAACTCGCGGACCGCGTGTCTGCCCTTCACCGCCCGCCCGCGCCCATGGCAGGAGCGTATCCGGGACGTACGACGGCCCGGCGTCCCACAGAGGGGGGAGCGCCGGGCCGTCGTACGTCGTGCAGCAGCTAGTCGGTCGCGACCTCGGCCTCGTGCGCGGCGTGCTCGCCGACACCCTCGCCGTTGATCCAGGCCTCGAGCGCCGGGCCGGCGATGTCGTCCCGGACCTGCTTCGGCGGGGACTTCATGAAGTACGTGCTGGCCGCGTGCACCGGTCCACCCTCGCCGCGGTCCATGGCGATCTTGGCGCAGCGCACCGCGTCGATGATGACACCGGCGCTGTTGGGGGAGTCCCACACCTCGAGCTTGTACTCGAGGTTCAGCGGGACGTCACCGAACGCGCGGCCCTCGAGGCGGACATAGGCCCACTTACGGTCGTCGAGCCACGGGACGTAGTCCGACGGGCCGATG
>JBKJOO010000385.1:0-2913 GCA_046595615.1 Mycobacteriales bacterium
GGCTGGGTCGGTGCAGTCCGCGGCGTGCCGGAGTAGGTCGTGGAAGGCGTCGTGCCGCCGCCGGCTGGTGCTGCGGGGGTCCCCGTCGACCCGGTGGCTGTGCACGGTGCGGTCCAGCACGGCGTTGAGCAGCGCGACGGTTTCTGGGGACAGGGTGGCGGTCAGGTGGCCGGTGCCGTCGGGGCTGTCCGAGCAGGACAGCCCGATCCGGTCCTCCAGGCGGCGGCGGGCGTGTTCGGCCAGGGCGGGGCTGATCGCCTCTGCCCGCAGCCGGAGCTCGCGGGCCAGGGTGTCCGGGTCGGTGAGCACCGCGACGGCGCAGATCGCGTCCAAAGAGTCGGTGACGATGTTCGTGTCGAGGCCGCGGACGCCGTGCAGCACCGCCGCGCAGTGCCGGCGGGTGAGCTGCCCGGCGATGAGCAGCTCGCCGACCGGCCGCAGGTCGCTGTCGAGCCGGCGGGCCAACCGGACGGTGCCGTTGGCGACGGCGGTGGTGCAGCCCACCACGGCCTGCACCAGCACGGCCGCGGAGGGCTGGCCGAGCTCGACATGACTGCCGAAAGCATCGACCGCGGCGGCCTCCCGCAACGCCAGGCCGTCCACCGAAGACACCGCCCGGAGCAGCGCGGCGCAGACCAGCGGGTCCCCCGTCGGCCCGAGCGAACCCAGGCCGCGCAGGGCGTCGTACAGCGCGGTGACCTGCGACGGGACGGGCGGTGCAGTGATCGTCATCGCCCCGCCTCCTCCCGATATCGAACGTGTGTTCGAAGTTTATCTCGACGAGGGCAGCATGGCAAGGGGTGTGGACAACGACAACCACTGTCCACAGCTGGTTCTCGGGCGCCTGGCCCGCTGGGTGCCGCTCCACCGGTCGGCATACGTGGCCAGCTCGGCGACGCTCGCCACCGGCACGCACGGACCAGGTTCAGGCAGGAAGGCTCGATCGCAGCAGTGCGATGTCGGCTGTCTGCCCTTCCAGCCCCCCGGGCGTCTCGCACACCACCGGTGCTCCAGCGGCGGCGACCACCGCGGCCAGGGCCTCGACGCCGATCTCGCCGGCGCCGAGGTTGGCGTGCCGGTCGGCTCCCGAGCCGAACGCGTCGCGGCTGTCGTTGCAGTGCACGAGGTCGATCCGACCGGTGATCCCCAGCACCCGCTCGACGACCGTCAGGAGCTCCTCCCCACCTGCGTGGGCATGGCAGGTGTCGAGGCAGAATCCCACCCCGTCGTACCCGCCGACGGCGTCCCACAGCCGTGCGATCGCGTCGAGCCGGCGGGCCATCGCGTGCTCACCGCCAGCGGTGTTCTCGATGAGCACCGGCAGCGGGCGCTCCATCCGCTCGAAGGTCTTGACCCAGTTGTCCAGACCGACCGAGGCGTCCTCGCCCTTGGCGAGATGACCGCCGTGCACGATCACGGCCCTGGCCCCGATCCCAGCCGCGGCCTGCACGTGCGCCGCCAGGATTTTGCGGCTCGGGATGCGGATTTTGTTGTTGCTGCTCGCCACGTTGACGATGTACGGCGCGTGGACGTAGAGGTCGAGCCCGGTCGTGTCACCGAGCTCCGGCACGACCGGCGCTTTCCAGCCCTGCGGGTCACCGAGGAAGAACTGCACGAGGTCCGCGCCCCGCGCCCGGCCCTCGCCGAGCGGGTCGGTCTGGTCGACGTGGGCACCGATCCGCAACATCTGCAGACCGTACGACGGGGCAGCTGCGACCCTGCACGCGTGGCGCAGGTCAGTCGACGGTTCGGCCAGGGACTGTTCGCCCTCGGCGTCCTGGTGCTCGTGCAGCCCGCACCGAGCGTCGCCGCAACCAGCGACGTCACCGCGATCGGCGTTTCGGCAGGTCCGAAGTCCGGTCCGACGCTGGGACAGCCACCGACTCTGGGCCGCGTGGCGTCACCGACCCGCACCGCAGCCTCGGGCCGCACCGCAGCTTCGGGTCAGCAAACCCCGCCCCCCGGCCAGCTGCCCGAACCGGCCGGCAACCGTGCGTACGGCCTGCCGGTGGCGCTCGCGATCGTGGCGGCCGGCGGCGTCCTGTCGTTGCTCGTCCGCGTGCTCCTCGCCGAAGGATCGCCTCGCCAGCGCACCGGTTGCGGACCGGACGGATCAGCCGACTGAGCCGTTCTGTCGGACCCCGGTCGCAGGATGGGGCCGGTGGGAGCAGGTCACGCTCGAAGCCCTGCTGGTAGCGTTATCACGTTTGCTGACGCGAACACCCTCCTGCCACGGATCGTCCGTGGCCGATGAGTCCACAGGAGGAGGTGGGTCTGTTGCGTCATTACGAGCTCATGGTCATCCTCGATCCCGACCTGGAGGAGCGCACCATTGCTCCCTCCCTCGATACGTTCCTCAACGTCGTCCGCACCGGCGGCGGCACCGTGGAGAAGGTCGATGTCTGGGGCAGGCGCCGCCTGTCGTTCGAGATCAACAAGAAGGTCGAGGGCATCTACGCCGTCATCGACCTCAACGCCGAACCGGCCACGATGAAGGAGCTGGACCGCCAGCTCAATCTCAACGAGGCCATCCTGCGCACCAAGGTCCTGCGACCCGAGCTGCGCTAGACCCGCTGGACCAGCCGCACCTTCCCCGCTCCCATGTGCGCCGCCTCCCGGGGCAACGACCGCACGCACCCACACCGACGACCCCCGCCCGCGCGGGAAGGAACCGCCCCTTGGGCGGAGAAACCGGAGAACCGCCGTGGCAGGCGACACCGTCATCACCGTGGTCGGCAACATCACCGCCGACCCAGAGCTCCGCTTCACCCCCAGTGGCGCAGCCGTGGCCAACTTCACGGTCGCGTCGACGCCCCGCACCTTCGACAAGAACTCCAACGAGTGGAAGGTGCGGGGCGTCGACGCGACCGTGAAGTTGGCCACGGCTGCGCCACTGGGGGTGAAGCGGAGCTC
>JBKJOO010000027.1:0-5661 GCA_046595615.1 Mycobacteriales bacterium
GTCACCAAAGCCCAATGGCGGGCGCTGGTCGCCCGAGACCAGGAATGCGTCGTCACCGCCTGCCACCGCCGACCAGCCCAATGCCAAGCCCACCACGTCATCCACTGGGCCAACGGCGGCCCCACCGACCTGGCGAACCTCGCCCTGCTCTGCCACCAACACCACCACCAGTTGCACGACCAGCAACGCTGGCTCAGCTGCACCCACAACCGGACGATGACCACCGCCGGCTGGCTCGACGCGCTGTCCGACAATCCGCTCACCGGGCAGGCCGCCGGGCCACCCAGATGACCCCGCCCCACCGGCCCAGCACCCACTGGGCCACCCAGGCAGGCCCGCAAGCGGGAGCGCCGCCCTGGCTCGTATAGATACGGTCCCTCGCTCCTGGCCCCACCAGGCGGGTACTCAGACGGTGTCGTCGATTCAGTGCGTGGCCTCAAGGCTGAGTCGTTGAGCCTGGAACACCAACACGCGGCTGTCCGCGCCGACTGGCCCGTCGTTCCAGCCACCCCACACTGCCTCGACATGAAATCCCGCGTCGGCGAGGTCGAAGCGAATCCGGTCTTCGCTTCGGAAGGCCAATGTCTGCCGCTCGATAATGCTCTCCCCGGACCACCCAATGATGTTGTGTGCCACGAACGAGACGTGTCCATCTCGCGTCATTGGCTCCACCTTCATCCACTCGATGACCTTGCCGAACGTTGTCTTCCGAGTCGTTTGACCGGTGGTTGCCCAATTCTCCCAAGCGCGAGCCGCAGGGTTGCGACTCTCGAAGACCAGCCGTCCACCCGGCCTGAGACCTGCGTACACATCGCGAAGTGTGGCGGGCCACGCCGTCCCGACGATGTGCTGCGCTACGTTCCCGGTCATCACGATCAAGTCCGCGCACCCGCGGGCGAGCGATGACGCGTCGCCGCGGACCCATCGCACGCCCTGGCTGCCCGGACGTTTCGTCGCAAAGTCGAGCATGCTTTGAGAGGGATCGATGCCAAGAACGGTTCGGTCCGGGTAGCGCAGGGTCACCGTGAGCATGCCCGTGCCACACCCCAGGTCAATGATTGTGCGAGGAGCCAGGTTGTCGGCCGTGGTCCGATAGAAGTCGTGATCGGGCCCGTCTGGATTGTCCTGGTCATACAGCCGCACGATGCGCGAGTCGTAGTCGGCCATGAGCACCACGGTAGTGAAATGGAACGAGCTGCGGCGTCCCACAGCGTCGGCCGGGACGGCAACAGCACCCGGGTGCTGCACCGGGTTCACTCGCCGACACTTCCGGCCGAGGTTGAGTAGGTCCACTCACGACGCCGCGCCCGTTCCTCGACACGCTGGAACCATGATCACCTCTGTGCGCTGCCCCGACTGCTCCACGCCGCTGACCGGGGCCCTGACCTGCGGCGCCTGCGGGCTGCCACTGACCGGGCCGGACGCCGCACGCCTGTGGGAGGTCGACCAGGAGCTGGCCTCCCTCGACGGACGACGGGGCGTCCTGCTGGCCGAACGAGGCCACCTCCTCAGCCTCCTGCGGCGCCAACCTGTGACCGGCCACCCCCAGGGACCGGTCCGCGGCGCCACCGAAGCGTCGCCGCGGCAGGTGCAGAACGCGCTGCTCAGCCTCGGGGCGCTGCTGTTGGCCGGCGCGGGCGTCGTGTTCACTGCCGTGACCTACCGCCATCTCGGGGTGGTCGGCCGGGCACTGATCCTACTGACGCTCACCGCCGCCGCGAGCTACGCCCCAGTGCGGCTGCGGGCCCGCGGGCTCGACGCCTCCGCCGAGGCCGTCGGGGCCGTCGCGCTCGCACTTGCGGTCCTCGACGCCGTGGCGCTGCGCCGAGCCGGCGTCGCCGCGTCGACCGACGGCACCTCCTACGCTGCGGTCGCCACCGCGACCCTCGCGATCCTCACCGGCGCGTACGCGGTCACCGTGCCGCTGCGACTGGCAAGGCTGGCTGCAGTCGTGCTCGCCCAGCTGCCGGTGCTGCTGCTCCTGCAACGCACCGGTGCGTCCGAGGCCGTCGCCGGTGTCGTGCTCGCGGGTCTCGCAGCCGTCGACCTGGCCGCAGCCGACCGGCTGCGCGCGCACGACCTCACCGCAACCCGCGTTCGGGATGATCTTTGGCGGGCTGCGGCGGGCTGCGGCGCCGCCGCCCTCGGTGTCGCGCTCGCCCTCTCCGTCGTTGCGGCGACCCTGGCCGACCGGACGGCGGCGGCCGGCCTGCTCGCTGTCGCCGCCGTGGTGGCTGGGCTCGCGGTGCGCGTCCGGCCCGCGGCTGCCGGTGTGGTGCCGCTGCTCGCCGCCGCCGCCACGGTGGTCCTGCGCCCGGCGGTGACCGAGGAGCAACTGCCCCTCGTCCCCGCCGCGGTGGCCCTGTTCGGCCTGTTGGTCGTCCGCGCGCTCCCCCGGGCCCGCCGCACCGAAGCCGCCGCCGGGGCGCTGCTCGCAGCGGTCGCCGCCGTCGTGGCCGAGCGCGAACCGATCCTCACCGCCCTCGCCGGACCGGTGAGCTGGCTCGCCGCACCTTGGACGCTCGCTTCGGGATCGACTGCGCGCCAGGCGGTCTCGACGCGCGAACTGTGGTCGGGCACCCTGGCCACGCTCGCCGTCGTCGTGCTGGCCGCGGCCTGCGCGGTCGCGGCCGGCTTGGTGACGGACCGGCTGCGGGAGGCGCTGCTGCCGGCCGCCGCGCTCAGCGCGGTGGCGGTCCTGCTGCTGCCGCTGGGCCTCGGCACGTCGTACGAGCTGGGGCTGGTGCTGCTGCTCGTGGTCTCGGCGGCGTTGGCCGGTGCTGGCCTCACCGTCGGTCGGGAGGTCGGTGCGGCGATGGCGCTGACCGGCGGCGCGACCGGGCTGCTTGCGGTGGTCTGGTCGACCGCCAACCAGGGCGCGACCCTCGCGGTGTTGCCGATTGCCGCCCTGGTGGCAGCCGGTCTCGCTGTCCGGGTGCCGCAGGGCGCCGCGGTGGCGGCCCTGCTGGCCGGCGCCGAACTGGCCGCTGTGGGCGCCGCGCAGCACCTGGCGGCCGAGCAGGTCGGCGGCCTGCTGCTCGCCGCGGTCGCGGTCTGCCTCGGGGTGTCCCTGGTCGTCCGGCGCGTGCCGCTCGAGGTGGCCGCCGGCGGGCTCGCGGCCGTCGCGGTGGCGCTCACCACCGCAGACCCTGGCTGGCTGTCCTGGTCGCTGGCGGCCACCGGGTTGGGCTGTCTCGCCCTCGCGGTGCGCCCCGATCGGCGGCAGGTCGCGGCCGTCGGTGGGCTGCTGCTGTCGGCGTCGAGCTGGGTCCGGTTGGCTGAAGCGCACGTGACGGCGCCGGAGCCCTACGTCCTGCCGCTCGCCGCCGTGGCGCTCGTGCTCGGCCACCTGCGCCGGCGCTCGCAGCCGGGGCTCGGCTCGGTCCCGGCGTACGGGCCGGGGCTTTCGCTGCTGCTCGTGCCGTCACTGCTGGCGTCGCTGTCGGGTACGCCGACCCGGGGTCTGCTCCTGCTGCCCGTCGCCGCCGTCGTGCTGGTGCTCGGCCGTGGCCTACGGGCCCCGCTGCTGCTCGGCGGCGGCGTGCTGATCGTCGACGCGATGCACCTGCTGTTGCCCTACGCCAGCTCGGTGCCGCGCTGGACCCTGCTCGCGGCGGTCGGCACGGCTCTGGTCGTGCTGGGGGCGACCTACGAGCAGCGCCGCAGCGACCTGGACCGGCTGCGCACCAGGTTCGCCGCGATGGGGTAGGCAGGACGCATGACGACCGAGATCCAGCGTCTGCTCCGCCTCGACGCCTGGGCGGTCGTCGGCCTGTCGAACAACCAGGCGCGCGCGGCCTGGGACATAGCGAGATTCCTCCAGTCGCACGGCAAACGGGTCATCCCGGTACACCCCAGCTCGCCGTTCGTCCACGGCGAGCAGGGCTACGCCACGCTGGCCGAGATCCCCTTCCCGATCGACGTTGCCGACTTCTTCGTACGCTCGTGGCTGGTCGGACCGCTCGTCGACGAGGCCCTCGCGATCGGCGTCAAGGGGGTCTGGCTGCAGGTCGGTGTGGTGGACGACCTGGCGGCCGAGCGGGCCCGCGGGGCCGGGGTGGACGTCGTCATGGACACCTGCCCCAAGCTGGAGTGGGCGGCGTCAGGCCCCCGCTAGCCGGGCGCGCAGCCCAACGTCCTTGGCCCGGGCGGCGTCCGCGAGCGCCACCTGGAAGGACATCATTGCGGCACGCAACCCCGGGTCGGCGACCGCGAGGATGCGGACCGCGAGCAGCCCAGCGTTGCGCGCCCCACCGATCGAGACGGTGGCGACCGGCACCCCCGCCGGCATCTGCACGATCGACAGCAACGCGTCCATCCCGTCGAGGTGCCGCAGCGGCACCGGGACGCCGATGACCGGCAGCGGCGTCATCGAGGCGACCATCCCGGGCAGGTGAGCAGCCCCACCAGCGCCGGCGATGACGACCCGCACCCCCCGGCCGGCGGCCGCCGACGCATAGTCGAGCATGTCGCCCGGCGTACGGTGGGCGGAGATCACGCGCACCTCGTGCTCGACCGAGAACTCCTGCAGGGCAAGCGATGCAGCCTCCATCACCGGCCAGTCGGAGTCGCTGCCCATGATGATCGCGACGGTCACGGCCACGCACCGCTGCTGAGATAGGCGGCGCCGGCGCGGGCCCGCGCGCGTACGTCGGGAAGGTCGTCGCCCAGCGCGGTCACGTGCCCGATCTTGCGGCCGGGGCGGACCTGTTTGCCGTAGAGGTGCACTTTCAGGGCTGGGTCGCGCCCGAAGAGCAGGTGCAGCCGGTGGTCCAGGTCCGGCTCGCCGGCGCCACCCAGGACGTTGGCCATCACGACCCACGGAGCGGTCGCGGTGGTGGCGCCCATCGGATAGTCAAGGACGGCCCGCAGATGGTTCTCGAACTGCGAGGTGCGCGAGCCCTCGATCGTCCAGTGCCCGCTGTTGTGCGGCCTCATGGCGAGCTCGTTGACGAGCAGGCCGCCCGGCGTCTCGAACAACTCGACGGCCAGCACGCCGACCACGCCCAGCTCGTCGGCCAGCCGCAACGCAAGCTCCTGCGCCTGCAGGGCGAGCTCCTCGGGCAGCCCAGGGGCCGGGGCCACCACCTCGACGCAGATGCCGTCCTGCTGGACGGTCTCGACGACGGGCCAGGCGGCCGCCTGACCACCGGGCGACCTGGCGACGAGCGCAGCCAGCTCGCGGCGCATCGCGACGCACTGCTCGGCGAGCAACCGCACGCCGGAGGAGAGCACCTCGGCGGCCTGCTCGCGGTCGGCGACGATCCACACGCCGCGACCGTCGTAGCCGCCGGTGGCGGCTTTGAGCACGAGCGGCCAGCCGACGTGGGCGGCGAAGCCATCGACATCGGCGAGCGTCGCCACCGGGGTGAACGCCGGCATCGGGACGCCGAGCCCGGCGAGACGCTCGCGCATGACCAGCTTGTCCTGCGCATGCCGGAGCGCGGACGAGCCCGGGTACACATGCACCCCAGCCGCCTCGAGCGCCTCGACCAGACCGCCGGGCACGTGCTCGTGGTCGAACGTCACCACCTCGCAGCCGGCAGCGAAGGCGGTCAGGTTGGCCAGCGACGTGTGGTCACCAAGTGAGACGCCCTGGGCGACCAGGGCAGCGCTGTCGTGGGTGGCGTCGGCGAGCACCCGCAGGGACAACCCGAGTGA
>JBKJOO010000195.1:0-5914 GCA_046595615.1 Mycobacteriales bacterium
GAGGGCTACGTGCGTCAGGTCATCGGCTGGCGGGAGTACGTCTGGTCGCTCTACTGGCACTTCCCGCCCGACTACCGGCAGCGCAACGCGCTCGACGCGACCAGCGACCTGCCCGGCTGGTTCGCTGAGCTGGACGCCCGGGGTGAGGTCACCGCCAACTGCCTGTCCTCGGTGCTGCGGGACATCCGCACCAGAGGCTGGGTCCACCACATCCCGCGGCTGATGATCCTCGGCAACTACGCCCTGCAGCGCGGCTGGGACCCGGCCCAGGTGACCGCCTGGTTCCACGAGGTCTTCGTCGACGGCTACGACTGGGTCATGCTGACCAACGTCACCGGCATGAGCCAGCACGCCGACGGCGGCCTGGTGGCGACCAAGCCGTATGCGAGCGGAGGCGCCTACATCAACCGGATGAGCGACTACTGCGGCGGCTGCGCCTACGACCCGAAGGTGCGGGTCGGCCCGACGGCCTGCCCGTTCACCGCCGGCTACTGGGCCTTTCTGGACCGCAACGCCGACCGGCTCCGCGGCAACCGGCGGATGCTGCAGCCGCTCGCCGGCCTGACCCGCCTCAAGGACCTGCCCGAGGTCATCGAGCAGGAGCGCGAGCGAGGCGACGCGCCGCCGTGACGACGTAGGTTGCGCCTGTCGACGATGGGAGCCAGAGATGAGTGGTGCAGCCACGAGGGCAGCGGTGGACGCGGCAGTCGAAGCAGTCGCCGCCGCACGAGCCGCATCCGGTACGCCGTGGCAGCGGCTGGCCGAGCTGCTCGGCACACCCCCAGTCTGGACCGTCTCGGCCCTGCAGGGCCAACATGCGTTGAGCTCGGCGCAGGCCGAGGTGGTGGCCGAGGAGCTCGGGCTGGCCGTCTCGGTCCTCGCCCCGCTGCTCCGGCAGCCCAGCCGCGGCGCCCTCGACGGCCTCGTCCCGACCGATCCGACCGTCTACCGGCTGTATGAGGTCCTGCAGGTCTACGGCCCCGCCATCAAGGAGCTCATCCACGAGGAGTTCGGTGACGGCATCATGAGCGCGATCAACTTCCGGCTCGACGTCCAGCGGCGGGCCGATCCGCAAGGCGACCGGGTCGTCATCACGCTGGACGGGAAGTTCCTCCCCTATCAGTGGTGAGCCGGCGACGTCGTACGCCGATAGGGTCCGCGCAGGATGCTGTTCCATCGAGCTCAGGAGTGCGACATGCCCATCCCCACCGAAAATGTCGGGTCGCTGCCCAGGCCGCTGAAGCTGCAGGAGGCGATCGCCGCCTACGACAAGGGCGACATCACCAAGGAGCAGCTCGGCGCCGAGCAGGACGCAGCGGCGAAGGACTCCGTCGTACGCATGGAGCAGACCGGGACGCCGATCGTGTCCGACGGCGAGCAGCGGGCCTCGAGCTTCGCGACCTACCCGCTGGCCGACACCCTCGCGGGCACCGGGCTGGCCGACAACCTCGCCGGTGACGGGCAGTACTTCGCCATCTTCGACGACGGCCACCACCGGCAGCTGCCACGCCTCACCGGCGGCCCGTTCCGCTACAAGACCTACGCCGCCGACCTGCTCGAGCAGTCCAAGCCGTACGCCACCAAGCCGATGAAGCAGGCCGTCATCGCGCCATCGATGCTCTACCTGCTCTACCCGCTGAAGGAGGAGCTCGAGGGCTACTCCCGCGAGCAATTCCTGGCTGACCTGTGCGACGAGGCCGAGAAGGACATCCGCAAGGCCTTCGCCGCCGGCGCCACGCGGGTCTCCATCGACTTCACCGAGGGGCGCTTGGCGGGCAAGAAGGACGCCCGCAACCCGTGGACCAACGAGAACCTGCTCGAGACCTTCATCGAGCTGAACAACCGGGTGATCGACCGGTTCACCGCCGAGGAGCGGGTGAACATCGGCATCCACACCTGTCCCGGCGGTGACATGGATTCGGTGCACAGCAAGGAGGTCGACTACGCCGAACTGCTGCCGAGCCTGTTCCGGATGAACGCCGGCTACTTCTTGATCCAGCTGGCCAGCGAGGACGACAAGGAGCGGGTCTACCGCCTCATCGGTGAGAGCATCCGGTCCGACGCGAACGGCGTGAAGCAGGTCGCCTTCATCGGCGTCATCGACCCGCTCAATCCCACCGTCGAGACGGCCGAGCAGGTCGCCGCGGACCTGGTCGCCGCCGCCAAGTACATCCCGACCGACCAGCTCGGCGCGACCGACGACTGCGGCTTCAGCCCGTTCAGCGTCGACCTCAAGCCCAAGCACGGTTCGCCGGACTTCGCCCGCGACATCGCGTTCCAGAAGATCACGGCGCGCGAGCAGGGTGCCAAGCTGGCCGCCGAGCAGCTGGGCGTCTAGCCCCCCCGGCTCCCCAACCCCCCAGCCTGGTGAGGTGGGCGGGTCCAGGGGGCGGGTCCAAGGGTGGATGTCCAGGGGGCGGGGTCTTGGAAGCGGGCGTGGGGCTTGCCAAAGTTACCGGCGGGTAGAACAGTGGGCTACCGACCAGTAACCCACCTCCAGGAGTCCGGGCCATGGGCCACTACAAGAGCAATCTGCGCGACCTCGAGTTCAACCTGTTCGAAGTCTTCGGCGCCGACCGCACGCTCGGCACCGGGCCCTATGCGCACCTCGACGTCGATTCGGCCAGGGACGTGCTGCGGGAGGTCGAGCGGCTCGCCAGCAACGATCTCGCGGCGTCGTTCGTCGATGGCGACCGCCACCCGCCGGTGTTCGACAAGGCGACTGGGTCGGTGACCCTGCCGGCGTCGTTCACCCGCAGCTACCAGGCCTACCACGACGGTGGCTGGGACCGGTTGCCGCTGTCGGAGCAGCTCGGCGGCATCGGCGCGCCGCCGTCGCTGATCTGGGCCTGCTCGGAGCTGGTGCTCGGCGCCAACCCGGCCCTCTACCTGTACGCCGCAGGCCCGGCGTTCGCCAGCATCCTGCACCGCAACGGCACCCCCGCCCAGCAACGGTTCGCCGAGCTCGCGATCGAGCGCGGCTGGGGCGGCACCATGGTGCTGACCGAGCCCGATGCCGGCTCCGACGTGGGTGCCGGCCGGGCTACCGCGACCCAGCAGCGCGACGGCAGCTGGCACATCGAGGGCGTCAAGCGCTTCATCACCAGCGCCGAGTGGGACTGGCCGGAGAACATTTACCACCTCGTCCTGGCCCGCCCGGTCGGCGTCGAGGGGCACGGCGGGCCCGGCACCAAGGGCCTGTCACTGTTCCTCGTCCCGAAGTTCCACGTCGACCTCGAGACCGGCGCCCTGGGTGAGCGCAACGGCGCCTACGTCACCAACCTCGAGAAGAAGATGGGCCTGAAGGTCTCCACCACCTGCGAGGTCACCTTCGGCCAGCGGCAGCCGGCTGTCGGCACGCTCGTCGGCAACGTCCACAACGGCATCGCGCAGATGTTCGAGGTGATCGAGTACGCCCGGATGATGGTCGGCACCAAGGCGATCTCGACGCTGTCGACCGGCTACCTCAATGCCCTCGAGTACGCCAAGCTCCGCGTCCAGGGCCCGGACCTGGCGCAACTGACCGACAAGGCCGCGCCCCGGGTCACGATCAGCCACCACCCCGACGTACGCCTCATGCTGATGCGACAGAAGGCCTGGGCCGAGGGCATGCGGGCGCTGGTCATCTACACCGCGACGGCGCAGGACCGGATCGAGCTCGGTCGCGCAGCCGGCACGGTCGACGAGGCCGCGGTGCGCCTCAACGACCTGCTGCTGCCGATCGTGAAGGGCTACGGCTCGGAGAAGGCCTACGAGCTGTTGGCCACCTCGCTGCAGATCTTCGGCGGATCGGGCTACACCCAGGACTACCCGATCGAGCAGTACCTGCGCGACGCCAAGATCGACACCCTCTACGAAGGCACCACGACGATCCAGGGCATGGACCTGTTCTTCCGCAAGATCGTTCGGGACAAGGGGCAGGCGTTGGGGTCGCTCACCGCCCAGATCCAGGAGTTCACCAAGGCGGACGACGGTCAGCTGGTGGCAGAGCGCGAGCTGCTCGCCACGGCGCTCGAAGACGTCCAGGGCATCGTCGGGCACTGCGTCAACGACCTGCTGGCCTCGGCCGAGGACCCGCGCAACGTCTACAAGGTCGGGCTCAACACCACCCGCGCGCTGATGGCCCTCGGCGACCTCGTCGTCGGCTGGTTGCTGCTGCGCCAGGCCACGGTCGCCCTCGAGGCGCTGCCATCGGCGACCGGGCGGGACACGGCGTTCTACACCGGCAAGGTGGCTGCGGCCCGGTGGTTCGCCCGCGACGTCCTGCCCGAGCTGACAGCCCAGCGCAGCATCGCCGAGGCCACCGACCTGTCGCTGATGGACCTCGACGAGGCGTCCTTCTGACCCGGTACGCCGAACCGGGGCATCCATCCACCCGAACGGGTGAGTGTGATCGACAGCCACCGCGGGTACCCACGCCCTGGCCGCGGCGGCTCGCGTCGCACACGATCTCGGAGGCACATCCCATGGGCATCGGCGTCAGCGTCTTCCTGCTCGCGATCGGCGCGATCCTTGCGTTCGCAGTCGACTACAACCTCAACGGCTTGGACATCCACGTCGTCGGCTTCATCCTGATGGCCACCGGCATCCTCGGTCTGCTGATGACCACGCTGGTCTTCGGCCGCCGCGATCGGGTGGTGAGCCGTGGCGTCGTCACCGAGGAGCGCGTCATCCGCGACCCAGGCGTCTACTGACCAGAAGGAACGCCGGTCGTCCCGGTCACCGCTCGAAGGCCCGACCCGCCCGCTGGCGTCGGGCCTTCGGGCTGCCCAGTCCTGACGACACCTACCGCCGCGGCCAGACTGAGCAGCACAGCCACCACGGCCACGAGCGCGAGGACGTCACCCGGCACCGGTGACCAGGCGAGCGCCGCCGACCGGCCGCCGACCCAGAAGTACCGCGCGGCCAGGCGCAGGCCGAAGCCTTGCGCAGCGAGGCAGCCGAGCGGTAGGGCGAGCCGCGCGGCGGTCGCGAGCCGGCCGGCTCCCGACAGCGACACCGCGGCGACCCCGGCGACACCGACCAGGCCGGGGAACAGATATCGGCCCTGCGCCCCGTAGACCGCGTGCAGGTGCACGTAGACCGACACCTCCAGAGCGCACACCAGGCCGGTCAGCAGGACGAATGGCGCGAGGGCCACCACGACTGGACCGCGCGTACCACGCCGGCGAAGCGTCACCACGACCGGTGCGGCCACGGCGAGCCACACCGCGAGCGCGCCGGCGAACGACCCTGGCGTCTCGAACCAGCCGAGGTCGCGCCACGACGTCTTCAGGACCGACCCGACGAAGATCTCGAACGCCTCAACTGGGCTGAGCCGGCCGACCAGCGAGCGCAGGAACCCGTCCGGATAGCCGGACGGCTGGATCGAACCGGTCGTGACCAGGCGCAGCGCGTACCACCAACCGGACAGCACGACCGGCAGTCCGAGCGCGACCAGCAAGGGCCGCCAGGCGAGGTTGCGGACCCGCCAGCCCGCGCCCACGGCGAAGGCCAACACGACGCCACCGGGCAGCAGCAGGCCGAAGCTCTTGGTGAGCAGGGCGGCAGCGACGACCAGTCCGAGGGCCACCGCCCGCGGCGTGCTGCGTGCCCCCTGGGCGACTGCGACCAGCAACGGCGTCGCCAGCGCGAACTCCAGCAGCAGCAGGTCGCCGTCGGTCACCGAGGCAGCGATGTGCAGCATCTGGGGTGCGAGCAGCGGCACGAAGCCGGCCGCGGCAGCCCCGCCCCGACCGGCGCCGAGCCGCCGCCCGGTTCGCCACACGAGCAATGGCAGGGGCAGCAGCAGCAACCCCTGCAGCACCCGCAGGGTGACGACCGCGAGATCGGCCGGCACGTCCCGCAGGCCCAGCAGACGCACCTCGGCGGCTGCCAGCAGCGGCCACAGGGGGGGGTGCTGGGTCATCTGATC
>JBKJOO010000351.1:0-3275 GCA_046595615.1 Mycobacteriales bacterium
ACCAGCCGCGGGCCGCAGCCCGCGCGAAGGCGCGGCGCAACCGTGCGGCCAGCGCCCACCCGTCGTCCTCGCCGTCGGCCCACGTCGCCCGCACCACCTCAAGCCCGAGCTCGCGCAGCAGGTCCTCGCGGCACTTCTCCCGCCACAGCGCCTCCGGGTCGTCGTACTTCACGCGCCCGTCGGCCTCGCACACCGTGCGCTGCTCCCGGAACAGGAAATCGACCCTGGCGATCTCGCGGCCCCGGTCGTTAAGGATCCGGACCTGCGGGGACGGCGCCGGCAGCCCCTGCCGCGCGAGCCACACCCGGCAGCGAGACTCCAGCGGCGACTCCGCCCGCCCGTCCGCAAACGCCCAGGCCGCACCCGCACGGCGTACGCCGGGCCAGCGAACGCAGTCCGCCAGCACGGCCTCGACCGCGGCGCGGTCCACCCCTGACCGGAGTGCCGCATCCGCGAACGCAACCGCCTGCAGGTGGTCGTCAGACTCGCGCAACAGGTCGGCGACGGTCCTGGCCGGCGTGGTGATGGGCAGCGACCGCAGCGTGGTCCGGTGCCCGGCCGGCAGGCCGGCCGAACGCAGCGTGCTGGCCCCCAGCAGCGCTGCGTCGCTCGCCCGCACCATCGTGAGCGTCGGCGCCTCGGGCGGCTTGATGAGCGGGAGTCCGTGCAGCACGGCTGCAGAGCGGTGGCTCACGACGACGTCGCCGCCGGTGACAAGCACCCGCGCCGCGACCTGCAGTAGGTGGGGCGGGCCGGCCGCCGCGACCGCTGCCTCGGCGTACACCCCCCGCCGTACCGGGAGCCATTCGCTGCGCTGCAGCAGCCGCCGGATCTGCTCACCGGAATGCACCCGCCTGGCCTGCGCCACGGTGAAGACCCCGCCCTGCGCGAGCGCGAGCGCGGTGAGTTCCTGGTCCATCGGCCGAGGGTGCCGCGCCACGCGCCACGCCGCTGAGGTTGTCCACAGGGGTGTGCATCGCCACTTCCCCCATCGCCGTGGCCCTTTTCGTCATGATTTGCCGGATCTTCAACAGTCGTACGGCGAGGGATGTGGCGCCGGGGCCGGACACAGCAGCCGCCGCCGCAGCCACGTGGCGCCGGGTCGCCGGCCCCCGGCGCCACCGAGCCGCCGGTCCACTGCGGCCACCGCCCGGGAAGTCCCCGGCCTGCGCCGTCGTTCACCTCGACGTGGTCGGTCTCCTGGTGCTCGGCGCGGCGCTCGTCGCCACGCTCGTGCTCGGGTTGGTCCATCGCGCCCGCGACGGCAGGATCCGTCCCGTCGAGCACGACGGCGCCGACCTTCGGCCGGAGTTCTCCGCCGTCTACGGCGAGCGGGCCACGCTGCTCCAGTTCTCGTCGGCGTTCTGCGCCCCCTGCCGCGCGACGCGGCGCACCCTCGCCGACATCGCCGGCATGGTTGACGGCGTCCGGCACGTCGAGGTCGACGCCGAGGCGCACCTCGAGCTCGTCCGCCGTCTCGGTATCGCCAAGACCCCGACGACGCTGGTGCTCGACGGGCGCGGCCGCGAGGTCGTCCGGGCCAGCGGCCAGCCCAGGAAGGCCGACGTCCTGGCCGCCCTCGGCCGGGCGGTGGGCGCGTGACACTCGTCCCAAACCGCCCGGCACTCGGCGGCAACCGCCCGATGCGAGGGGCCAACAGCCCGGCACCCGACCGCAGCCTCGTGACCCCGGGCGGTACGATCGCCCGCATGGTGCTGGTCAAGCGACGCGCGGTAGATCTCTGCCGTACCGCGACCTGCCTGTGTCCGCGCTCCTGACGCCCTGTCCGGAGACTCGAGAGGCACCCCGACCATGATCGACCCGAGAGGGCCGCGCTTCGCTGCGTGGCTGACCACCGTTGTCCTTGCGCTTGTCCTGCTAACCGCCAACCCGTGGCTGCTCGCTGCGCAAGCGGTCGTGTTCGCCCTGGGCAGCCGCGGCCGCTCGCCGTACATCCTGTTCTGGAAGCGGTTCGTCCGTCGCGGCGTCCCACTCGAGCTCGAGGACGCCCGCCCGCCGCGCTTCGCCCAGGTCATCGGGCTCGCCTTCGCACTGGTCGGGCTGGCCGGCGCCGGCACCCCGCTGTTGCTCGTCGCCACCGCGCTGGCGCTCGTCGCGGCGCTGCTCAACGCGGCCTTCGGCATCTGCCTGGGCTGCGAGCTCTATCTGACCTTCAAGAAATCCACCACCAAGGGAGTTCCCGCATGAGCCGCCACGACGTGCTCGTCGATGCCGATTGGGCCGAGGCCCACCTGAACGACCCGAAGATCGTGTTCGTCGAGGTGGATGAGGACGTGTCCGCGTACGACGGCGGCCACCTGTCCGGCGCCGTACGGATGGACTGGACCAAGGAACTGCAGGACCCGGTCGCCCGGGACCTCATCGACAAGGCCGGCTTCGAGAAGCTGCTGTCGGCCAAGGGGATCGGCAACGACGACACCGTCGTGCTCTACGGCGGCAACAACAACTGGTTCGCCGCCTACGCGTACTGGTATTTCAAGCTCTACGGTCACGGTGACGTCAAGCTGCTCGACGGCGGGCGCAAGAAGTGGGAGCTCGACGGTCGCGAGCTCGTCAAGGACGTGACCGTGCGGCCGGCGACGAGCTACACCGCCAAGGACCAGGACCTGTCGATCCGGGCGTTTCGCGACGAGGTGGTGGCCGCGATCGGCGCCAAGAACCTCATCGACGTCCGCAGCCCGGACGAGTTCAGCGGCAAGATCATGGCGCCGGCGCACCTGCCGCAGGAGCAGGCGCAGCGGCCCGGGCACATCCCGACCGCGGCCAACGTGCCGTGGAGCAAGGCCGCCAACGACGACGGCACGTTCAAGAGCGACGAGGACCTGCGGGCGCTCTACGCGAGCCTGGACACGGCCAAGGCGACGATCGCCTACTGCCGCATCGGCGAGCGTTCGTCGCACACCTGGTTCGCGCTGCACGAGCTGCTCGGCGAGGCCGACGTCAAGAACTACGACGGCAGCTGGACCGAGTACGGCTCGCTCATCGGCGTCCCGATCGAGCTGGGTGCCCAGAAGACAGCAGCGGGGTCCTGATGTGCGGCGCTCCTGATCAGGAGGTCGCGCTGCCCGCAGGCACCGACCTCGCCAAGGAGACCGTGCTCACCGGGCGCGTGCTGGCCGGTGGCCAGCCCGTCGGCGGCGCGTTCGTCCGGTTGCTCGACGGCACGGGAGAGTTCACGGCCGAGGTCGTGGCGAGCGCGAGCGGGGACTTCCGCTTCTTCGCCGCCCCCGGCACGTGGACGCTGCGGGCCCTGA
>JBKJOO010000382.1:0-2917 GCA_046595615.1 Mycobacteriales bacterium
TATCGTCAAGATCGTCCGCGGAAAGGGGCGGGGGAACGAGGCGGGGCGGGGGAACAGGGGCCGCGGGGCCGTGCCGGGGAGGCCCTCTCCGGGGGAGGCCGTCTGGGCCAGACCAAGAGGGGTCAACCGGGCCGGCTGCCCAGCACCCGCCCGGAGGCGTCGTACGCGGTGTAGCGAGCGACCGTCCGACTCGGCGGCACGGACGCCGACCAGACCGGCTGCGGAAAACTGCCGTCGCCGTCGGTGAGGCCGGCCACGAGGTGGCTGCCGTCGGACAGCAGGAGTTCGACCTTGGCGACGCCTGCTCCGGCAAGCCCGGCGGCCAGCCGGATCCGGTCGATGCTCAACGAGTTGGTGCCGGGCGCGCGCACGCTGGGGAGGGCGGGGGTGCCGGCCGCAGCCGGTGGCGAGCAGGTCGAGGAGTCGCTCAGCCGCCGCGCCACCGTGCACCACTGCACGCCCCGGAAGTAGGTGAAGATGCCGGCCGGGGCGAGGGTCACCACCTCGGTGGTCGCGTCGGGGAAGCGCGGGTCCGGGACCGGCCGGCCCGCCACGGTGGCCTGGTCCGGGGCGCCTAACCGCGCGACCAGCGACGGCCCGGCCAGGCCCGCGGTGAGCAGCGCCGCCACGACCAGGGTCCCTCCGGCGGCGCGCCGGCGGCGCCGCAGGACGCGCGCCCGGCGTCGTACCCGGTCGGGGAGCCCTGGGGTGGGGTCGACCGAGAGCTGCGGGGCGCGCAGCAGCAGCCGCAGCTCGTCCTCGGGGCTCATCGGGGGAGCTCCTCTCGCACCCCTGCGAGCACCGGCCGCAGGGTGGCCATCGCGCGGGATGCCGCGCTCTTCACGGTGCCGGGCGAACAACCCAGGATCGAGGCGATCTCGGCCTCGGACAGGTCCTCGTAGTAGCGCAGGACGACCACGGCCCGCTGCCGGCGGGACAGCCGGTCGAGCGCGGACAGCACCACCGACCGCACGTCGTACGCCGCGGCGGTGTCGGGCACCACCGTCTCGGGGAGCACCTCGGTCGACTCCTCGCGCCACGGTTTGCGGCGCCACCAGTCGATGTGGGCATTGGTGAGGGTGCGTCGCACGTAGCCCTCCGGGTCGTCGCTCTCGATGCGGTCCCACCGCAGGTAGGCGCGGGTGAGCGCGGTCTGCAGCAGGTCCTCGGCGCGGTGTCGGTCACCTGTCAGCAGATACGCCGCCTGCAGCAGGTGTCGTGAGCGGGCCGCGACGAACTCGCTGAACGCCTCGTCGTGCTCCCTCACTGCCACAGGGACGAGTGTGGGGCCGGTTCGGTTGGCATGCGGCGCGACCGGGTTAGGTGGGAACCGGCGTCAGGACTCGCGGGCGAGGCGGCGCTGCTTGCGGAGTTCCAGGGCGATCGGCAGCAGCGAGATGACCACGACGAGTGCCGCGAAGACCTCGAGGTTCTTGCCGATGAACGACACCTGGCCGAGGAAGTAACCCAGCAGCACCACACCGGTGCCCCACAGCACCGCCCCCACCGCGTTCCACAGCGCGAAGGTCCGGGCGGGCACCCCGACGGCGCCGCACAGCGGGTTGAGGAAGGTGCGCACCACCGGGACGAACCTCGCCAGCAGGATGGCCTTCGGCTCGCCGTAGCGGTCCAGGACCTCACGGGCCTTGGTGACGTAGGACTGCTTGAACAGCGTGGAGTCCTCCCGGTCGAACAGCGCCGGACCGGCCTTCCGGCCGATCAGATAACCGGTCTGCGCGCCGACGAACGCCACGACGGTCATCAGCAGGCAGACCACGGCCACGGGCGGGAAGCTGACCCCGGGGATGCCGCCGGACGCGGCATAGCCGGCGGCGAACAGCAGCGAGTCGCCGGGCAGGAAGAAGCCGAGCAGCAGGCCGGTCTCGGCGAACACGATGAACAGGCAGAGCGGCAGGCCGACGTCGCGGACCAATTGCTGCCCGTCGAGGATGGCCGGCAGGGCGGCGATGGTGCTCATCGCGTCGAGATTAGTCGGCCTGGGCGCGGCGCCGCCGCAGGTGCTGCGCTGCGCCACCGGTCACCGACAGCGCGACGACCACGGCCGCGACCCCGCCGGCGCTGCCCCGGATGGCCGGCGAGGACGCCGCCAGGTGCCCGAGCAGCAGCAGGCCGGCGCCCCAGGTGATCGCGCCGACGACATTGGCCACGAGGAACCTGGCGTACGGCATCCGGGCTGCCCCAGCCATGAGGGGGGTGAAGGTGCGGACCCACGGAATCCACCTGGCGACGATCACGGCCATCGGCCCGTAGCTGCCGTAGAAGCGGCGGGCCCGCGCCAGGGTGCGGGGGTTCAGCACCCGGCCGGCACGGCGTTCGAACAGCGCAGGTCCCGCCCGCCGGCCGGTGGCGTAGCCGACCGCGTCGCCCGTCACCGCAGTGAACAGCACGATCACCACGAGGACCGGCAGCGACAGCGCCCCACCCGCGCCGGTGAGCAGCCCGGCGGCAAACAGCACCGTGTCGCCGGGCAGGAAGAACCCGAGCAGCACGCCGGACTCGGCGAACACCAGGACCGCGAGCAGCGTGTACGCCGTACCCGTGGACAAGGTCGCAAGGTCGGCCACCGGGCCACGCTACGGTCCCGGGACCCCCGCCTGGCGTCGTACCGCGCGGGGGTCTGCCTGGCTGGGCGGGGCGAATGACATGCTCGCGGACGCCAGCCGCCTATCGAGGAGCCCACGATGCCGATCGCCACGCCCGAGGCCTACGCCGACATGCTCGACCGGGCCAAAGCCGGTCGCTTCGCCTATCCGGCCATCAACGTGACGAGCTCGCAGACCCTGAACGCGGCGCTGCAGGGGTTCGCAGAAGCGGGCAGCGACGGGATCCTGCAGATGAGCACCGGTGGGGCGGAGTACCTGTCCGGGCAGCAGGTCAAGGACATGGTCACCGGCGC
>JBKJOO010000395.1:0-2519 GCA_046595615.1 Mycobacteriales bacterium
CCCGACTACGAGCGCGCCCCGGTGCTGTGCAACGCCGCAGTGCCCCACCGGCCGGCCGTGGTGGTGCTGTGTGAGTCAGTGCACGACGTGCAGGGGTCCGTCCGGGCCGCCCGCACCCACCGTCTGCCTCCGTCGGTGCGGGGCGACGACCACGACTGGGCCGGCCGGTCCCATCGCGAGGCCGGTCTGGTCATCGACCTGACCAGGATGCGGCAGGTCACCGTGACCGGCCGGGTCGCGACCGCGCAGGGCGGTGCGACCTCCCTGGACGTACCGACCGCCGCCGGCCCGAACGGGCTCACCGGCTCGATCGGCTCGGTCGGGATCACCGTCCTGACCCTGGTGGCGGCGGCTACGGCGCACTCGCCGAAATCGCCGGGCTGGCAGCGAACAACCTGCTCGGCGTCGACCTGTTCGCCGCCGGCCGCGTCGGACACCCAGACGCCACCCCAAAAGCCGGATGTGTTCTGGGCGTTGCGCGGCGCCGGCGGCAAGCCCAACGCGTCGAACCTCGTGCACGGCTGGGACGCCGGCTTCCTCGTCGGCGAGGGGCTGGTCATGTCGGCTTTGGTCAAGGTCAGTGAGCAGGACGCGATCGCCGCTCTCAAGAAGGCCGTTCCCGCCTCGCCGCCCGGTCTGGAGGGGGCGCGTGGCTGATCTCGGGCCCGAGCCGCAAAGCTATAGCGGCTGGTCGATCTTCTGAGGAGGCGGGCGGCCGGGGTTATCGGGCGGCCGCGAGGCGCTGGGCGGCGGCCACGACGAACGCCCGCCTGCGGTCGTGTTCCTTGACGTCGTTCCCCTGGGCGCCGGTGATCATCTCCGCGAGCTGCGGGACGGTCTGCCACCAGGCGGCGAGCGCGATCAGCCCGAACACCAAGTGGGCTGGGTCCAGGCCCGCGTCCAGGACGCCGTCGCGCTGCGCCTGGGTGAACTGCAGGACCTTCTCACGGTAGTGCGCCGAGCGACGCTCGGCGTCGGCGGCGCCCTTTCGGCTCAGGCCCTCCCATTGCAACAAACGCCCGAGTTCGGGGTGTGCCGCGTGGTAGTCGTAGGTGGCCCCAGCGAACTCCCCGATGTCGTCGAGCCCGGCTCCGGAGAGCCGCACCGCGGTCGCGAGCTGGTCCAGTTCGTCTGTCAGAACCACCTCCCACAGTGCTTGTTTGTCGCCGTAGTAGTTGTAGAGCCGCTCCTTGTTGATGCCAGCGTGTTCAGCGATGCGTGTCATCGTCGTCCCCTCGAGCCCATGCTCGGCGAACTCAGCCTTCGCGGCCTGCTTGAGGCGACGACGCGTCCCCTCGGTGTCCCACGCCACCCCCTCACCCTAGATCATCCCCAACGGCACCGTTGCAGAACGACACTGCAGGCCCTACGGTCGAAGTTTCCAACGACAGCGTTGGAAATGCCCCGGGAGGAGCCCTTCATGTCCCACGATCCCAAGACGTGCCAAGCGCCGACGAGCGAGTCGGCGACACCTACCGAGGACAACCGTCGCGGGTACGCGCTCGTCACAGGAGCCAACAGCGGCATCGGCAAAGAGATCGCCCGGCAGCTGCTCGGCGCCGGCCTGACGGTGTACGTCGGCTCGCGGGACGCCCGTCGCGGCCAAGCCACCGTCGAGGAGCTCGGCGACGGAGCTCGCCTGCTGGTGTTGGACGTGACCGATGAGCAGTCCGTCGCCAACGCCGCCGCACACGTCGAGAAGCTGGACGTGTTGGTCAACAACGCGGGGATCAGCGACGCCGGACAACCGCCCACCGAGACCGATGCGCCCACTTTTCGCCGGGTCTACGAGACGAACGTTTTCGCAGTCGTCGCCGTGACCAACGCCTTCCTGCCCGCCCTGCGACGCTCGGCGAACCCACGCATCGTCAACGTCTCCAGCGGCACTGGATCGCTCGGCTGGAGCACCGGACCCAACCCACAGTTCGACTACCGGCTGGCAGGTGCGGCCGCGGCGTACCGCTCCTCCAAGGCGGCGCTGAACGCACTGACGATCTTCTACGCGCAAGAACTTGCCTCGGATGGGTCGTTCAAAGTCAACGCCCTCGCCCCCGGCCTGCGCGCAACGAACCTGAACAGCATCGCCGCCGAACACGGCGGGGACCCCGCAGAAGCAGCAGCGCAAGCCGTCAGGCTCGCGCTACTACCCCAGAACGGACCGACCGGTGGGTTCTTCTCCTGGGACGGCACCCTCGCGGCCTGGTAACCCGCACGCCCCACCGGATCCGACCGATTGCCGGACAAGCATTTGGAAGTCAACGGCATCCAGAGCGACTGCGGCTAAAAGCGCTTGGTCCTGTCGAGGCACAAGAAGACCTCCATGAGCAGTCAAGCGCCGCAGCTGGACATCCATAGGCGACCGGTCTGTCCTTCCGCAGACGTCCGCTCATGCCGCTGTCGGTGCGGAGCATCCGACCATGCCGCTGTCCGGACCAGGATCAAACGGGGCGCGAGTCGCACAGCCAGCAGGTGTCCTGGTGGGGCGCTCGCTGCGCCGGGCCGCCGTTCGACGCCCAGCA
>JBKJOO010000006.1:0-3875 GCA_046595615.1 Mycobacteriales bacterium
CCTCGGACCAACCATCAGCGAGGCCGCCGACTACCTCCTGCTCAAACCGAGCAGCATGACCGAGCTGGTGGACCGGGTCGAAGCAGCCGGTCACCTCCAACGCCAGAAAAGTGGGAACGATGGGCGCCTCGTGCGACTCGCCCTGACACCCCGAGGAGCACACGAACTCGCCCAACTCACCACCTTGGTCCTAGCAGAACTTCGTCGAATCGCCCCCGTCCTACGCCAAGTCCTCGCCGATGCTGAGCACGCGACCACCGTCACCACAGATCGACCCTGACCTCCGCCCCCAGGAGCTTCTGGAGCGCCGCATCAGCCGGCGCCGGGGCCGGGGCCGGGGGCGCGCGTTCGAGTCAGAGCCGCAATACCGCCGGCCCGACTCGCTACGGAGCTGCCAAACTCAGAAGGGGTGGCCCTATCCGACGAGGTGTCCGTGGCCATGGGCGCTGAGCTCGCCGTGCAAAGCCCGATGATCAGGCCCGAGCTTGTCGGTGGCCGCTGGCGATCCCCGACCCGACCTCGGGATCCCCGGGCACGGGGCCCATCTCCCTGGCGAGGCCGCCGTACGCTCAGCCCGTGACCGTCGACAGCACCGCTCCGACGGCCCGTCGCCTGCGGGCGGCGGCCCGTCGGGAGCAGCTGCTCGACGTGGCCACCGACTTGGTGGCAGAGGTCGGGTTCCGCGGGATGTCGGTGGAGCTGCTGGCACGCCGGGCCGGCATTACCCGCGCTGTCGTCTACCGCCACTTCCCGGACCTGGAGACTCTTCTCGAGACGGCCGTCGAACGGGCCCTGGCCCGGGCGCTGGAGCAGGTCGCCGCAACGGCGCTGCCGGATATGAGCGCGGGTGACCCGATCGGGTTGATGGTCGCGAGCCTCAGCGCTTACCTGACTGCCGTACGCGACAACCCGGCGACTTGGCGGCTGGTAATGCTGCCCTCCGAGGGGTCGCCGGAGCTGTTGCAGCGCAGCATTGCCGCCGGCCGCGCGACGGTCCTGGGCTCGCTGACCCGGGCGGTCGATTCGCTCCTCGGCCAGCAGGGCCTGGGCGATGTCGAGCTGACCGCACGAGTCATGCAGGCCGTGGCGGACGAGTACGCGCGTCTGGTGCTAGTGGACCCGGCTGAGTACTCCAGAGAGCGCCTGGTTGCGCACTTGCGGTGGTTGCTCGAGCTCGCCCCGCTCTGACCTGCTGCATACGCCGTTACAGGGTTGCGGCCCGGCCCCGTCCGGACGGCACAACGTGCCGAGACCAGCGGGCGCGCCTCTCTCGGCAACTCCCCGCCGACGCCGTTCGGGGCGGCTACCAGGATCCCGAGGTAGGCCGCCCCCGCCGGTCCGGGCGCGAGCCTTTGGACCGCGGCCACGTCGCCCCGTTCCGCGCGCGCGGCGCTACGCCTACTCCGCGCCGGCTTCTTTGAAAGGGTCTCGGCGTGGCTGCAATATCCCGACCGCGCATCCCGGGCCCCAAGCCGGCGGACTGGGACGCTTGCCTGGCCAAGATCGACGCCATGCTGCTACACCTGGTTGTATCTTAGTCACACATGCGTTACTTGGTGGATCCCGTCGCCACCGACCATCTGCCAGCCCCTGGAGGGCCGATGACCGCCGTCACCGAGACCGACACCACCGCCTCTGCGCCGCCGTTCGACGTGAGTCGGCTGGACATCACCCAGCAGAACCGGGCCGTCGAGGCCGTCCTCGCGGTGACCGAGAACCCGCGGCACCGCTACCTACTGAAGGCTTACCTGCGGCACCGGTACCTCGAGTCGGCCGGACGGCACGAGGAGATCTTCGACCCGCAGCTGACGGTCGCCGAGCCGCACTACCGCTTCGCAGTGAACGGCCAGCGTTTCGACCTGAAGGGCCGCGAGCAGGTCGAAGCCGTCTACAAGCACTGGACCGACACCGACCAGTGCATCTTCTACGTCGAAGACGAGACCGTCGCCGTCGGCAACCACCTCATCGTCGGCCGCGGCATCGCCTACCAGCAGACGCTGGGCTCCGAGCTCGCCGCCGCCGGTGTCGACGCGGACCCGTCCGCGATGTACCTCGTCCGGTCCGCCGTCGTCATGGTCTGGCCCTACGACGACCAGTGCCGCCTGCTGGGCGAGGACGTCTGGGAGTACGACGAGTCCGCGCGGTCCCACGTCAAGCTGGACCCGAGCCAGGTCCTGACCGCCCGCCAGGCCGGTGACCTGCTCGCGCCGTACATCAAGGACGTTCCCCCGTTCGACGACAGCCTGCTCCCGTCGTGAGGGCCGTCGTGTGCCACGAGGGGGAGCTGACCCTCGAGGACGTCGCGCCCCCGCGGCCCGGCCCCGGGCAGGTGGTGCTTGACGTGACCGGCTGCGGGATCTGTGGCTCGGACCTGCATGCGCGGCGGCACGCCGACGCGCTGGCCGACGTGCTGGCCGACGCGGGCTACCCGCACCTGATGCGTGCCGCACACAAGGTGGTGATGGGACACGAGTTCTGCGGAACTGTCGCGGAATACGGCCCGTCGACCAGACGCAGGGTTCCCACCGGGACTCCCGTGGTCGCGCTGCCACTGCGCCGGGCGGAGGGCGGCATGCACGCCGTCGGCCTGTCACAGGCCGCGCCCGGCGGCTACGCCGAGCAGGTCCTGGTCGAGGAGTCACTGATGCTCGCGGTCCCCAACGGCCTAGCCCCCTCCCTCGCCGTGCTGACCGAGCCGATGGCGATCGGCTACCACGCCGTTCGCCGCGGCGAGGTGGCCAAGGGCGACGTCGCCGTCGTGCTGGGCTGCGGACCGGTAGGGCTGGCGGTCGTGTGCATGCTCAAAGCCCAGGGCGTCCGGACGGTGGTCGCGAGCGACCCCTCACCCGGGCGCCGACGGCTCGCCCAGGCATGCGGCGCCGACATCGTCGTGGACCCCGTGCAGGGCTCACCCTTCGACGCCTACGGGGACAAGGGTCACCTTCGCACCGTCCCCGACGTGGTCGAGCTGGCCCTGACCTCCATGGAGAAACTACGCCGGCTGCCGCTGCCGTGGGAGCCGGTCTACCGACTGGCCGAGCGCCTTACCGGCGGCATCAAGCGCCCCGTCGTGTTCGAATGCGTCGGTATCCCCGGGATGCTGGACAGCGTCATCGGGGGCGTGCCGCTGTTCTCCCGCGTCGTCGTCGTAGGGGTCTGCATGGAGCCGGACACGATCCGGCCCGCCATGGCGGTCAACAAGGAGGTCGAATTGCGCTTTGTCGTGGGTTACAGCCCCCTCGAGTTCCGGGACACGCTGCACCTGCTCGCGAGCGGCAAGGTCGATGCGACCCCGCTGCTCACCGGGACGGTCGGCCTGCCTGGCGTGGAGGCGGCTTTCGCGGCCCTCGCCGACCCGGAACAGCACGCCAAGATCGTCATCGATCCTCGCAGCCAGGTCGCCGTCCCGGCCTGAGCACCGACGCCCTGGTTCGTCTTGGCGATGCGTGCCTCCCCAGGCAGGCACGCGGACCGTCGCCGGACGCAGCTCGAGGGCCGGGTCAGCGCGCACGTCCAACAACAGCACGAGGTCCACTTATCGTTCCGTTCACGCCGCACGGCGCCCGATCGCCCTGCTTCATGCACTCGGCGCGAGCGCTCAAATCCGAAGAACCACATTCGGGTCCTTAAGGCCCCCAGCGGACCGGGTGCAGCCGCAGCGCAGCCCAGCTGCGTACGCCTTTTCCGGGCTCCAGGTCTCGGCGGCCACCTGCTGGTCGCCCAGCTCGAGCTCGCCGCCGGGCTCCGGTGTCACCACCCCCGCCAGGCATTTGATCAGGGTCGACTTGCCCGAGCCGTTGCCGCCGAGCAGGGCGTGCACCTCACCCGGCCGGATGTCGAGGTCGACCCCGTCCAGGGCGAGGGTGCCCGCGTAG
>JBKJOO010000012.1:0-6642 GCA_046595615.1 Mycobacteriales bacterium
CTACCTCTACGGCGGTTGCGACGTCTGGCTCAACAATCCGTTGCGTCCGCTCGAGGCCTGCGGCACCAGCGGGATGAAGAGCGCCCTCAACGGCGGCCTCAACCTGTCGATCCTGGACGGCTGGTGGGATGAGATGTACGACGGGGAGAACGGCTGGGCGATCCCGACCGCTGACGGCGTCGACGACCCGACCCGGCGCGACGATCTCGAAGCGACGGCGTTCTACGAGCTGGTCGAGAAGCAGGTCCGGACCCGGTTCTACGACGTCGATGCGGACGGCGTACCGCAGCGCTGGGTCGACATGGTCCGGCACACCCTGCAGACCCTCGGCCCCAAGGTGCTGGCCAGCCGGATGGTGCGTGACTACGTGCACGAGCTCTACGCGCCCGCGGCGAACGCATCGAGAGCCCTTGCCGAGCAGGGTTTCGCCCCCGCAAAGCAACTCTCGGCCTGGCGCGCGGAGGTCACCTCGAAGTGGCCGGGTGTCCGCGTCCTGAGCGTCGATGCCAGCGGCATGGACGACGCCCCGCAGGTCGGCGCGACGATGACGGTGCTCGCCACTGTCGACCTCGCCGGGCTGCGGCCCGATGACGTCACTGTCGAAGCGGTCTACGGCCGGGTCGATGAGCACGACGACCTGCACCGGCCCACCTGCGTCGCGCTGCGGCAAACCGGCACCGGCGACGACGGCCTGCCGCGGTTCGAAGGGCAGGTGCCGCTCGAGCGGGCCGGCTCGTTCGGTTACACCGTGCGGATCCTGCCGCACTCAGCGCTGTTGCCCGGCGACGCCGATCTCGGGCTGCTCGCCCAGGCCTGAGCCCATGTGTTGCTCCGTCACCTCAGCGCTGGGCAGCTGACCGCCGTGCGGGTGTTGCTCGTGGACGACGACCCCCTGGTCATCAGGATCCTGCGTTCGCTGTTGAGCCGGGAGGGTTGGGACGTGCTTGCGGCAGGTTCGCTGGCCGAGGCGCGACCGCTGCTCGACGGGGTCGACGCAATCATCGTCGACGGGCAACTGCCGGACGGGCACGGTCTGGAGCTGCTGCAGGAGCCGGTCGTGCAGCAGCAGCAGCCACGGGTGGTCCTGCACACCGGCACGCAGCCCAGCCAGCCGGTCAGCGTCCCGGTGGTGCTGAAAGGGGACGGCGCCGAGGCGATCATGGCGGCGTTAGGTCGCTGACTCGAAGCCGCTGCGGGTCATCACGCCCCACTCCGAGCGGCCGCGCAGGAAGCCGACGATGCCCTTCAGCCGCCAGTAGACGGTCAGCTGGCGGTAGCCGAGCGGTTCGACGACCGACCACAGGGCCAGCCGGCACAGGTCGCCGCGCGAAGGCGGCGGGTGCGAGGTGCAGGTGTCCAGCAGCACTGCGAGCAGCGACAGCAGGACGGCAAAGCAGTAGGCGAGCACGAAGATGGCGATCGCGACCGGCACGTCGATGGCGCCCAGGGCGATGACGACGACGAAGATGACCAGGCCGATGGCCTCGATGACCGGGGCCAGCAACTCGACCATCAGGAAGTACGGGTAGACCACCATCCCGAGCACCCCGTCGCGGGGGTTGAAGATCGACCCGCGGTAGTCCCAGAGCACCTGGGACAGTCCCCGGTGCCAGCGGTCCCGCTGCCTGCCAAGGACCTTCACCGAGTCCGGCACCTCGGTCCAGGCCACCGGGTCCGGCACGAAGTGCACCCGTGACGGCACCCCGTCGCGCCCCCGGCGGCGCAGCCGAGCGACAAGCTCCATGTCCTCGCCCACCGAACCGTGCAGGTAGCCGCCGGTCGACAGCACATCCTCGCGGCGGAACAGCCCGAAGGCGCCGGAGATGATCAGGTTGCCGCCGAGCCGGTTCCAACCGAGCCGGCCGAACAGGAACGCCCGCACGTACTCCACCGACTGCACGCCCGCGAGCCAGGTGCCGGGGGTGCGGACGTTGGTCACCCGGCCAAGCCGCACCTCGCTGCCGTTGGCCACCCGGATCGTGCCGCCGGCCGCCACGCAGTCGTCGGTGTCCAGGAAGGGCCGGACCATCCGCAGCAGGGCGTCCGGCTCGACCAGGGTGTCGGCGTCGATGGCGCACACCAAATCCCCCGTCCCGACGCAGAGCCCCGTGTTCAGCGCGTCCGCCTTGCCGCCGTTCTCCTTGTCGACGACCACCAGGGCAGGTGTCGTCCGCGAGCGCAGGACCGCCCGGACCGTCGCGATCGGCAGCACCCGGCGAAACGTCGGCGGGACCGGGACGAGGTCGAACGCCTCGATCAGCACGCGCATCGTGTCGTCCGAGGACCCGTCGTTGATGACGACCACCTCGAGCTGGGGATACATCAGCGTCAACAGGGCCGTGACGCTTGCCACGGCGGTCGCTTCCTCGTTGTACGCCGGGGCGAGCACGCTGACGCGGGGGAGCACCGTGGAGGACAGCAGTCGCTGACGCAGCGCGAACCGGGTGCCCCGCCGGTGCTCGCGCAGGTCCACGCCGGCGGCGACCAGCAGGGTCAGCTGCAGGGCGCTGACGAGCACGACGTAGCTCAGCAGCAGCACGTTGAAGCCGCGCACCGCGCCCAACACGGTCAGGGTCATACGTGCACGGGCTGCTTGGCCTGCGGCATCTCGACGGTCTCGCCGAGCGGCTCGGGGCCCGCCGGCTCCGGCATGGCCGGGGGCAGACCGAGGGCGACCCGGGCGGCGTCGGCAGCGAAGCGGTCGGGTCCGCGCAGCGCATGCAGCAGCAGCAGCCGGCCGGCCGCGTCGAGACGGGTCAGCGCTGCCGCGGCCGCCGCGCGCACGCCGTGGTCGCGGTCCGACAGCGCTGCCGCCAGCCGGCCGGCGAGCGACCTGGCGCCCAGTCGCCCCAGTGCGGCGACGGCCTCGGCGCGGACCCGACCGTCCGGGTCGGACAGCACCGGGACGAACGCCTCCACCCGTTCGCCGAGGACGGCCAGCGTGCGCACAGCGGCAGCCCGTACGTCGGGACGGGCATCGGTGAGGAACCGGCCGGCGGCCGGCAGCAGGGCCTGCTCCGCGGACGCCGCGCAGGCCCGCAGGATCAGCAGCAGCGTCCGAGTCTGCTCCGAGGGCAGCGCGCTCGCGCGCAGTGGCCGGGGGAGCGTCCCGGCTGACCCGGCGCGCCCGGACGGCACGGTGACCACCACCAGGCCCGGCGCGACCGTCTCGGTGTGGGCCGCGCCGGTGGCAGTTGGTTCCCTCGTCTGGGGGCTCAGCGCGGCCTCGGTGGCCGCGCTGTCGTGCTGCGCGGCCAGGCTGTCCTGCTCGCGCAGCTCGGCCAGGGCGAGGACCGGCGTGCCGCACAGCGCGTCGTACAGGGCCTGGGTGCTGCCGGCTGCGCGGCGCGTCAAGGCGTCGAGGGACGCGTGCCGGACAGCGGGGGTCGGATCGTCCAGCAGCGTGACCAGCCGCCTGAGCAACCGCGGATCGGCCCGACCGCCGGCCAGGCTCGCCGCCAGCGTCCGGACCCGGGGGTCATGATCGGCGAGCGCCGCCCTGATGACGACGTCGCCGACACCCAGCGGGTGCAGGATCCGCAGCCCCCTCGCCCGGCGTACCCACCGCCGGCTGCGCAGGTCACGCAGGCCCTGCTGCCTGACCTCGCCAACCCACGGCACCTGCTCGCGCAGGCTGCTGCCGTCGAGGCGATCCGCCAGCTCCAGCACGATCGAGCGCCGTACCCGGCTGGATCGGGGTCGGGCCAGGGGTCCGTTCGACCGTGCTGCGAGCAGGCCGACGATGGCCCGCCGCCGGCGGACCCGGGAGTCACGGACGGTCAGGCAGGTGCACAGGGCGGCGAGCGACAGGGCGGCCATGACGGACGCCGCGACGATCAGCAGCCGGAGCACGTCAGGTCCGGCCGGGCAGCTGCTTCACGCGGGCCAGCAGGACCGGGAGGGAGACGGGCTTCGTGACGTGGTCGCTGGCACCGAGCTCCAGTGTGCCCAGCACGTCCTGCTCGCTGCCGCGTGCGGAGAGCACGACGACACGGGTGTGCTTCAGCAGCCCCCGGTCCCGCAGGTTGCGCAGCACCGAGAAGCCGTCCAGACCGGGCAGGTCGATGTCGAGCAGGATGAGTTCCGGCAGGTCGTCGGCGGACAGCCGCTCGACGGCGGCGAGCCCGTCGCACACATGGGTCACCTCGCAGCCGCTCTCCAGCAGGGCCCGGGTCAGCAGGGACACCATCAACTCGTCGTCCTCGACGATCAGCACCCGGGTGCCCGGCCGGGTGATCCGCGGCACCGGCTCCTCGGTCACCGGTTCGGCGGCCGTCGTGATCGCGTCGCGGATGCCCAGAGCCAGTTCGGCCAGCAGCGCACCGGCGTCGGGCGCGATCGGCTCCCGCAGCAACAGTTCGGATGCCTCGCGGGCGAGCGCCGAGCCCCGCTGGACCCCGAACGTGCCCAACGAGATCAGCTGATGGGCCGTCGTACGGGCAGCGGCCAGCGCCGCGTCCTCGAGCTCACCGTTCATGAGCAGCTCGATGGCAGCCAGCTCGAGCACGTCGACCCGGTCGAGCAGGGTCTGGCGCGAGAGCCGGAGCAGCCGGTCGATGGTCGTGCGGCGGTTCTCGGTCGTCACCCTTGGTATCTCGACCGTGTGCGCAGCGCCTTGAGCAGCAGCAGCGACCGGTTTGTCATCGGCACGGCGGCACCCGCGGCACGTGTCCCGCCGGTCGGGGAGCCCGCGGTGTCCAGCACCAGCTCGTAGGCCGTCGCCCAGGGCGGCCCGGGCAGGGTGAAGGGCAGCTCCTGCGCGCCGGCATGCAGCACGAGCAGGAAGCTCTCGTCGAGGATCGGCTCGCCGTGGGGCCCCCTTGAGCGGATGCCGCGGCCGTTGAGGAACATCGCCAGCGTCTGGCTGGCCGGGTCGAACCAGCGGGTGTCGTCCAACTCCTGGCCGTCCGGACCGAACCAGGCGAGGTCCTTGACGCCGTCGGCGTCGATGGACATGCCCGAGAAGAACGCCTTCTGCCGAAAGACCGGGTGTCGCTTGCGCAACTGGACCAGCTGGGTGACCAGATCGCGCACCGCGACCGCCTCGTCATCCAGGGCCCAGTCGAGGTAGGACAGCGAGGAGTCCTGGCAGTAGGCGTTGTTGTTGCCGCGCTGCGTGCGGCGTACCTCATCGCCCATCGACAGCATCGGGACGCCGGTCGACAGCAGCAGCGTGGCCAGCAGGTTGCGGACCTGCCGGTGGCGGAGCGTCTGGATGCCCGGGTCGTCGGACTCGCCCTCCACCCCGCAATTCCACGACCGGTTGTCAGCCTCGCCGTCGCGGCCGTCCTCGCCGTTGTCGTCGTTGCGCTTGTGCTCGTAGGTGGTCAGGTCGCGCAGCGTGAAGCCGTCGTGCGCCGTCACGAAGTTGATCGATGCGTAGGGCCGGCGGCCGTCGTCCTGATACAGGTCACTCGAGCCGGACAGCCGGTAGGCCAATTCGCGTACGCCTTGCTGCTGACCGCGCCAGACGTCGCGGACCGTGTCGCGGTACTTGCCGTTCCACTCGGTCCACAGTGGCGGGAACTCACCGACCTGGTAGCCGCCCTCGCCCACATCCCACGGCTCGGCCACCAGCTTGACCTGCGACACGACGGGGTCCTGCTGGATCACGTCGAAGAAGGCCGACAGCTTGTCGACGTCGTGAAAGGACCGGGCCAGCGCCGAGGCGAGATCGAAGCGGAACCCGTCGACGTGCATCTCGGTCACCCAGTAGCGCAGCGAGTCCATGATGAGTTGCAGGACATGTGGGGAGCGCACGTCCAGGGTGTTGCCACAGCCGGTGTAGTCGCGGTACCGGTCCCGCTGGCCGTCCTCGGTGCGGTAATAGGACAGGTTGTCGATACCGCGGAACGACAGGGTCGGGCCGGTCTCGTCGCCCTCCGCGGTGTGGTTGTAGACGACGTCGAGCAGCACCTCGATGCCGGCCGCGTGCAGCGCCCGGACCATCGCCTTGAACTCGCGCACCTGCTCCCCCCGGGAGCCGCTGGCGGCATACCCGGCGTGCGGGGCGAAGTAGCCGACGGAGTTGTAGCCCCAGTAGTTCGTCAGCCCCTTGCGCAGCAGGTGCGGCTCGGAGACGAAGTGGTGCACCGGCATCAGCTCGACCGCGGTGACCCCGAGGCCGGTGAGGTGCTCGATCGCGGCGGGGTGCGCCAGCCCGGCGTACGTCCCACGCAGCGCCGGTGGGATGTCCGGGTGCAGTGCGGTGAACCCCTTGACGTGGAGCTCGTAGATGACCGTGTCGGACCAGGCGTGGTGCGGCCGGTGGTGGTCGGTGCCCCAGGGGAAGACGTCATGCACCACGACGGACTTCGGGACGTACGCCGCGCTGTCGCGGTGCTCCTGCTGGAAGTCCTTGCCCGGCACCGAGCCGAAGACGGCCTCGTCGAGGTGGAACGCACCCTCGATGGCGCGTGCGTAGGGGTCGATGAGCAGCTTGCCGGGGTTGTAGCGCAGCCCCTGTGCCGGGTCGAAGGGCCCGTCGACCCGAAAGCCGTAGCGCTGACCGGGTCCGACCTGCGGTAGGTAGCCGTGCCAGACGTGGTAGGTCGACTCCTCGAGCGGGAGGCGGGTCTCGACGCCGGCGTCGTCGAACAGGCAGACGTCGACTGCCTCGGCGCCCTGGCTGAACAGCGCCAG
>JBKJOO010000402.1:0-10406 GCA_046595615.1 Mycobacteriales bacterium
GGCCTCGGCGTGCACCGTCGGGGCGACGCCGTGGGCCGAGAACACCACGGTGGCGCCCAACGGCACCTCGTCGGTCTCCTCCACGAACACCGCGCCCAGCGTCTCGAGTGCGCGGACGACATGCGCGTTGTGGACGATCTGTTTGCGGACGTAGACCGGCGCGCCATACAGCTCAAGGGCCTTCTCGACCGTGATCACGGCCCGGTCGACGCCGGCGCAGTAGCCCCGCGGCTTGGCGACGAGCACCCGCTTGCCGGGTACCGTTAGGGGATTCGTCATGCTGTGCATCGTACGTCCGCCGCCGCTGACGACGCCCCGACCAGGTGTGAGCCAGGACCGGCCAGGGGACCACGGCACTACTCCCATCGACCAGAGGACCACCCGCATGCCCAGCCCCGTCCCGACGCCCGTCGCCGCCGCCATCGGCATCGTCCCCGCCGTGCTGTCCGGCGTCCGGGCGCTGCCGGGCAAGGCGGTGCAGCTGCCCGTGCTCGCCCTTTCCAGCGCGCTGAACGCACTCGACAGTGCCCGCAAGGAGTACGACGACCTGGCCGACCGGGGCGAGCGGTTGCTCGGCCGGCTGCGCGGCGGGTCGTTCGACGAGCTCGCGGACCGGGTGGAAGCCGTCGTCGAGCACACGCCGCTGGCCGGGGCGTACGACCTGGTCGAGGACGCCGTCGAGGCCGCCCTGGACCGGGCGGGCACAGCGGGGAGGCGCCTGACCCGGACCGCAGACGCCGTCGTCGGCGACGTCGCACAGGCCACCCGGGCCGGCGTCCAGGCGGCCGAGAAGGCCACCAAGCGGCCCACGCCCCTACTCGCCCCCGACGAGGCGGCGGCCAAGGGAGTTCCCACCCCGAAGGCCACCCAGCCCGACTCGACCCGCGTCGACACAGCTGCCAGCCCGGCCGTCGTCGCGGTGGTCGAGCAGGTCGTCGAAGCCAGCGCGCGCGCCATCGATCACGACACGCACGAGGATCTGCCGCTGGAGGACTACGACCACCTGACGCTGGGCTCCCTGCGCGGACGCCTCCGCAGCCTCGACGTCGAGCAGCTGGTCCGGCTGCGCAGCTACGAAAAGGCCCACGCGAACCGGCTGCCCGTCGTGACCATGCTCGACAACCGGATCGCCAAACTCGCGACCGACGCGGCGGCGGCGCCGTCCCCGGGCGGCGAGGTGCCCCCGACAACGAAGACGCCGGCCCGCGGCAAGGTCGGCGGTCCTGCTGTCGCCAAGAAGCGCGCTCCGCGGACCAAGGTCCGCAGCACCTGACCCAAGGCTTCTCGAGCGACCCTGACCCTGCCCCGACCAACGCTCCCGGGTGATCCACGGAAGGTCAGGCACGGCTCCAAAGATCATTCCGGTACCCCGCCTTCCGTGGATCACCGTGGATGCCCGGACCCACCCGTCGCGCCTCGCCCGAACGACCACAACAGCAGGGAAGCGGGACGGCAGCCATCCGCCCCACGCTCGCCGGGGCCCATTCGCGCGGCCGGTGACCCCGCTTCCCTGCTGGCGTGGTCGCGTACGCCGGGGCAGTGGCTCACCTGAGCTGCCCCGCAGCGCGAGCCGGTGGCTAACCTCGCCGCCATGGCTGAGCCGAGCAGCGCCGAGGCGCCGATGCCGGTGCGAACCGTGGCCCGGCACCTCGGTGAATGGATCAGCCGCCTCGGCCGGGTGTGGGTGGAGGGACAGGTCACCGAGCTCAACCGCGGCCGGGGCACGGTCTACCTGACCCTGCGAGACCCGGTGGCCGACGTGTCGCTCAGGGTGACCTGCCGTGCGTCGGTGTGCGACGCCGTCCTCCCCCCGCTGCAGGAGGGCGCCCGGGTGGTGGTGCACGCCAAGGCCGAGCTCTACCTGGCCAGGGGGACGCTGTCGCTCAACGCGCTCGAGATCCGCCCGGTCGGGGTCGGCGAGTTGCTTGCCCGGATCGAGCGGCTGAAGGTGCTGCTCGGCCAGGAGGGGTTGTTCGGTGCCGACCGCAAGCGCCCGCTGCCGTTCCTGCCCGGCCTCGTCGGGTTGATCACCGGCCGGGCCAGCGCGGCGGAGCGCGACGTGCTGGAGAACGCCCGCCGGCGCTGGCCGGCGGTGCGCTTCGAGGTGCGCAACGTCGCCGTACAGGGGCATCTCGCGGTCGAGCAGTGCATCGGGGCGCTACGTGCCCTCGACGGCGCGGTCGATGTGATCATCCTCGCGAGGGGCGGAGGCAGCGTCGAGGATCTGCTGCCGTTCAGCGACGAGGCGCTGCTGCGAGCGGTCGCGGACTGCCGCACGCCGGTCATCAGCGCGATCGGCCACGAACCGGACAGCCCGCTGCTCGACCTCGTCGCCGACGTCCGCTGCTCGACCCCGACCGACGCCGGTAAACGGGTCGTGCCGGACGTCCGCGAGGAATCCGCGCGGATCGCCCTGCTGCGCGACCGGAGTCGCCGCGTCGCCGTCGCAACGGTGGACCGCGAGCTGCAACGGCTGGCGCAGGCGAGGAGCCGGCCAGCGCTGGCCGACCCCACCCGGCTGGTCACCGAGCGCCTGCGCGAGATGCTCGAGCTTCGCGACCGGGCAACCCGCTGCGCTTGTTCGGGCCTGGACCAGGCGCAGCGGGATCTTGCGCACACCCGTGCGCGGGTCGTCGCGCTCAGCCCACAGGCGACCCTCGACCGGGGCTACGCAGTCGTCCAGAAGCCGGACGGCGCAGTGGTCCGCGACGCGGCAGCCGTCGTCCTCGGCGAACGCCTCCGGGTGCGCCTGGCGGCCGGCGAGCTCACGGTCACGACCGGCTGACCGCGAGACGTGCGGCGCCAGGATTAGGGTCGTCGTCGTGAGCGAGCCGACGTATGAGCAGGCGAGGGACGAGCTGGCTGATGTCGTACGACGTCTCGAAGCCGGCGGGGCCACCCTGGAGGAGTCGCTCGCCCTGTGGGAGCGCGGCGAAGCGCTCGCAACGGTGTGCCAGGGCTGGCTGGACGGGGCCAAGGCCCGCCTCGACGCCGCCCTGGCTGACCGCAAGGACCCGTGACGAACTCGCCGGGCAGAGGTTGCTGGCAACCGTTGTTGATCTTTGTACGGCTCAGCTAGCGGACCGTCGCCGCGAGGGTCCGGAGCTCCGCCAGGGACGCGTTGGCCCGCAGGCCGCCGACGACGACGGTCACCGAGCCGAACACCCGCGCGAGCGACAGGTGCCCGTCGTCGCTGCGAAGCTGCTGCCACACGACGCCGCCCACGTCGGCGGTGCCGGCTGCCGCACCGTGCGCGGACTGGCTCGCGATGAAGACCTCGGAGGGGCCCGAGGTCTCGGCGATCTCGGCGAACCGCCGGCCCGGCGTGACGTAGCCGATGCGCAGCCCGGCACGGTCCAGCGCCGACACGTTCGGCAGGTAACCGGCCGGCGTGTGCGGCACCGGCGCACCGGGCGCCGAGCGGGCGAAATCGCGCACCTCGACGGTCGGGTCGACGGCGCGCACCTTTTGGGCATCGCTCTTGGGCGGCTGCGCGAAGAACCACAGCGCCACCACGATGATCATGACCAGGCCCAGCGAGCGGATCATGTCGCCGGCCGACTCGCGGCCGCGACGCTTCTTGGCCGGAGCGGCAACACTGTCGGCGGTCGTCACCTGCCCAGTCTGAGTCATCGACGCAGGTCCTGCATGGCGTCGAGCACCGCCAGGGCCTCGTCGAGGCTGTTGTAGAAGTGCGGCGAGACCCGGATGCCGACCCCCGGCCGGTGGTCGACGACGAAACCGCGCTCGTGCAGCGCGTCGTGCACCCGGGTGCTGTCGCCGGGGTCGATCGTCACATGGCCGCCGCGCCGCGCCGGATCCTGCGGCGAGCGCACTGTGAAGCCGCGGTCCAGCGCCGACTCCAGCAGCGGCTGGGTCATCGACACCGACCGCTCCCGCACCTTCGCCATCCCGATCTCCACCAACGCCTCGTACGCCGGGGCAGCGGCAAACGCCGCCGGTACGCCGGGCGTCCCGCCTGCGAATCGCGCAATCCCTGTTGCGTAGGCATTCTCGGTGGAGAACGCGAACGGCTCGGCCTGGCCGAACCAACCGGTGGTGACCGGCTCGAGCAGCGCGCTCACCGCCGGTGCGGCGTACATGAAGCCGTTGCCGGGACCGCCGCTGAGGTACTTCACCGACCCGCCGAGGTAGACGTCGACGCCGAGCGCGACGACGTCGACGGGCACGGTGCCCGCCGCCTGGTAGCCGTCGATGACGGCGAGCGCGCCGACCTCGTGCGCCCGCTCGATCAGCGGCCGGACATCGACCAGGGTCGAGGTGCGGAACAGCACCTGCGAGCACTCGACCAGCAGGGTGCGCTCGTCGATGGCCGCCACCATCGCGTCGAGGTCGACCTCCACGCCGCCCGGGTGACCGGGGACGATGACGGCCTCGCCGCCGAGCCGGTGCACCTGCGACCAGGTGTGCAGGCTGCCGGGCCACTCCAGGCTGCTGGTGACGACCCGGTTGCGCGGGCCGCGCCAGTCCAGGGCGGACACGACGTCGCCGAGCAGGTCCGCGACGTTCTGCCGCATGACGGTCGTGCCGGGCGGGGCGCCCACCAGCGAGCCGACGAGGTCGGCCACCCGTCGTACCTCTGGTGCCCACTGCTCCCAGGCGACGACGCCGTGCTCGGCCCAGAGGGCGGCGAAGGCGGCAAGCCGCTCCGGGGTGCGCCGGTGCATCGCCCCCAGGGTGTGGCTGGCGAGGTAGGTGCTGCGCGCGAGCACGGGGTAGTCGCTGCGGCGGGCGAGCAGGTCGTCGTGGCGCGAGGTCATCCGGCGATCCGGGCGATCAGCGCGAGCACGTCGGTGGCAAGTCGCTGTGACGACGCCTCGTCCTCGCAGACAGCGACCTCGTGGCCGGCCTCGCTCATCACGGTGGTGAGCACCAGCACGAGCGCATCGACCGACACGTCGTCGGTATCAGCGCTGAGCAGCGCAGCGTTGCGCCGGGTCCACGCGCGGTAGCGCCGTCGGGTGACGAGCTCGAAGCCGGATGGCCCACCACCGGCGAGAAAGAGCCGGGCGAGGTCGCGCTCGGCCCAACAGCCTTCGAGATACGCCCGGGAGCCGGCGAGGAACAACGCGAGCGGCTCGATCAGGCCTTCGACCCGGGCCTGTTTGACGGCGCTCGCGGCCCGCGCCTCCTGCCGCTCCTGGTAGTCCTCGAACAGCGCGAGGTAGAGCTCGGCCTTGCCACCGAAATGGTGGTAGAGGCTGCCGATGCTCGCCCCGGCCCGGCTGACGACGTCGGCGATGGAAGCCTCGGCGAAGCCCGAGACCGCGAAGACCTCCCCGGCAGCGGCGAGCAGGGCGGCGCGGGTCGTCGCCGCCCGGCCAGGCCGGGCTGCCAGCGACGTCATGCCAACTCGCTGAACGGCACCCGCCGATGGTCCGACACCGCCCCGATCGTCGACCACTCGTTGGCGCCGAGCCGGGCCAGCGGGCGGAGCAGGTCGATCGCCGGACGTCCGTCGCGCAGCACGGCCTCGTCGACCGCGACGTGCACGACCTGTCCGAACACAACCGTGCAGCTGCCGAATGCGTGGGTCGCCACCACCCGGCACTCGAGCGCCACCGGAGACTCGGCCACTCGCGGCGGGGCCACGCGAAGACTCGGTTCGCGGGTCACCCCGACCGCGTCGAACTCGCTCATATCGGCGGGATAGTCGGTCCCGGTCGCGTTGATCTGTTCGAGCATCGGCTCGGTGCACACCGAGACGACGAACTCCCCGGTGGCCAGGGCGTTGCGCAGGCTGTCCTTCTCCCCGACCGAGGTGAACTGCACGACGGCTGGATCGATCCCGGCGATCGTGAAGAACGAATGCGGGGCGAGATTGTCGACGCCTGTCGGCGACGTGGTCGATACCCAGGCGATCGGGCGCGGGACGACGACACTGTTGAGCAATGGGTAGATCTGCGGGCCGAGTTCAGCGGGGTCGAAGTCGCGTCGGGGCACCGGGCAACCCTATCGACGGCGCACGAGCGACCCACAGCTCGGATGACTTTCCCGTAAACGCGGAGCAAACAGCGGCTATTGTGGCGCAGATGCACCTCTATCGGCTGAGCGCGGCGGCGCACCTGCTCGGTGTCAGCGATGACACGCTGCGGCGCTGGGCCGACGCCGGGCGGCTCAGCACGACCGAGGACGCCGACGGGCGACGGGTCGTCGAAGGCACCGACCTGGCAGCGTTCGCGGTCGCGCTGGCCGGTGACCCAACCGGGCCGGTCGCGACGTCAGCCCGCAACGCCTTCCCCGGCATCGTGACCCGGGTGCTTCGTGGTGATGTCGTTTCACAGGTCGAGGTCCAGTCCGGCCCGCACCGGCTCGTCTCGCTGATGACCACCGAGTCGGTCGACGCGCTCGGCCTGGCCCCTGGCCAGCCGGCCACCGCTTCGGTCAAGTCCACCAACGTCGTCGTGGAGGTCCCATGAACCCGGTCCGCCCAGCCCTTGCCAGCCTCGCCCTGCTGCTGGCCGCCGCCTGCGGGGGCGGCAGCTCGCCCGCCGCGCAGTCCAATCCCGCACAGCCCAAAGCGAAGGACCCTGCGGTCGCCGCGCTCACCGTCCTCGCGGCGTCGTCGTTGACGAAGGTCTTCACGGCCGAGGGGGCTGCCTACGAAAGGGCCCACCCCGGCGCGCACGTGAGCTTCTCCTTCGCCGGCTCGCAGGCCCTGGCGGCCCAGGTCACCCAAGGGGCCCCCGCCGATGTGCTGGCCACCGCCGACACGTCCTCGATCGCCGCCGTGACGGCCGAGCTCAACGGTGAGCCGCGCGTGTTCGCCCGCAATCGCCTCGCGTTGATCACCGGGCCCGGCAACCCCCGCCACCTCGGCACGCTCGCCGATCTCGCCAAGCCCGGGGTCAAGGTCGTGCTCGCCGGCCCGACAGTGCCGGTCGGCAAGGCGGCCGCCAAGGCCCTCGCCGCGGCCGGCGTCAAGCTCGCACCGGTGTCGCTCGAGCAGGACGTCAAAGGCGTCGTCACCAAGGTCCGGCTCGGCGAGGCCGACGCCGGTATCGCCTACGTCACCGACCTCAAGGCCGCCAAGGGCACCATCGCGGGGACGCCGTTGCCGGCAATCTCCAACAGCTACCCGGCGGCGATCCTCAAGACCAGCAAAGCGTCCGTTGCCGCTGAGGCCTTCATCGACTTCGTGCTCTCCCCCGCCGGTCAGACGATCCTCGCCGCCGCCGGGTTCCTGCCGCCGGCGTGAGGCGACGGACGCCGCTGCTGCTCGCGGCGCCGGCGCTGCTGGCCGCGCTCCTGGTCGTCCTGCCACTGGGTGCGCTGCTCCGGCGGACCCCGTGGTCGAGGCTGCCGGAGCTGCTCGGCACGGTCGCGGTGCGGCAGGCCCTGCTGCTGTCACTGCGCTGCTCACTGGCCGCGGTGGCGCTCGCGCTGCTGCTCGGGGTGCCGCTGGCCTGGGTGCTCGCCCGCTCGGCGCTGCCCGGCCGGCGGCTGCTGCGCGGCCTGATCACCGTCCCGCTCGTGCTCCCGCCGGTCGTCGGGGGGGTCGCACTGCTCCTCGCGTTCGGGCGGCGCGGGGTGCTCGGCCCGCTGCTCGTCGAGGCCGGCGCCGTACCCGCTTTCACGCCGTACGGCGTGGTGCTGGCCGAGACGTTCGTCGCCCTGCCGTTCCTGGTCCTCACCGTCGAGGGAGCGCTGGCCGGCTTGGATCCCGGCAACGAGGACGTCGCTGCGACGCTCGGCGCCCGGCCGCTCCGCACCTTCCTGACCGTGACGCTCCCCGCCGTGGCGCCGTCGGTCGCGGCAGGCGCCGCCCTCGCCGGGGCGCGGGCCCTGGGCGAGTTCGGCGCGACGATCACCTTCGCCGGCAACCTGCCCGGCCGCACCCAGACGGTGCCGCTCGCGGTCTACCAGCTGCTGGAGGACGACCCGCCGGCGGCGTACGCGCTGTCGGCGCTGCTGCTGGTCATCAGTGTCGCGCTGGTCGCCGGCCTCCGGGTCAGGCTTCGGTGAGAGCCGATCTCGTCGCGCGCATCGGCGGCTTCTCGGTGCGCGCCGCGATTGCCGCCGAACCCGGCGAGGTGGTGGCCCTCGTCGGGCCGAACGGCGCCGGCAAGAGCACGCTGCTGCGGGCGCTCGCCGGACTCGTCCCAGCCATCGGGACCCTCGAGCTGCGCGGTGAGGACGTGCAGGCCCTGCCGCCGCACCGCCGCGGCATCGGCTGGGTGCCGCAGGACCGGCTGCTGTTCGGCCACCTGTCCGCCCTCGACAACGCGGCCTACGGCCTGCGGGCAACCGGTCTGCGCCGAGGCCCCGCCCGCGCGGCGGCGCAGGGTTGGCTCGACCGCCTCGGCGTGGGGGAGCTGCGGGGCAGCAGGCCGTCCGCGCTGTCCGGCGGTCAGGCGGCGCGGGTCGCGCTGGCCCGCGCGCTCGCACCGGAGCCCTCGCTGGTGCTCCTCGACGAGCCGCTCGCCGCCCTCGACGCGAGCACCCGGGACGACGTACGACGGATGCTTCGGGCGACGCTGTCGGGTGGGCCGGCACCGGTCATCCTCGTGACCCACGACGCGGTCGACGCGGTCGCCCTGGCGGACCGCATCGTGGTGCTCGAAGGTGGCGTGGTCGTGCAGGACGCGGCCGCAGCCGACGTGGCCGCCGCTCCGCGCAGTGCCTGGGTAGCGGCCCTGCTCGGCCAGAACGCCTGGCGCGGCACAACGACGACCGACGGGCTGGCCGTCGACGGCGGCGGCCACATCGCCTCGGCCGAAACGCTGCCGGTGGGCGGGCCGGCCCTCGCGCTGGCCCAGCCGTCGGCAGTGGTGCTGCACCGCGCCCGCCCGCAGGGGAGCGCACGGACCGTGCTCTCGGGACCCGTCAGCGAGGTCCGGGCCTTGGGTGGGCGGGTCCGCGTGGTCGTGGCGAGCACCCCACCGGTGACCGCGGAGGTCACGGTCGCCTCCGCCGCCGCGCTCGCCCTCGCCAACGGCGGCGTCGTCTGGGCCTCGCTCAAGGCGACCGAGGTGCGCCTCGTCGCCCTGTGAACCTGACTAGGCTCCGTGCATGAGTAGTCCTGACGTCCCCGAGGCCCTGACCGTCGCCCGCGAGGCGCCCGATCGCAACATCTCCCTCGAGCTCGTGCGGGTGACCGAAGCGGCCGCGATGGCCGCCGGCCGGTGGGTCGGCCGCGGCGACAAGATGGGCGGCGACGGCGCCGCGGTCGACGCGATGCGCCAGCTGATCGGCACCGTGTCGATGAAGGGCGTCGTGGTCATCGGCGAGGGCGAGAAGGACAAGCCGCCGATGCTGTTCAACGGCGAGGAGGTCGGCGACGGGCTCGGCCCCGAAGCCGATGTCGCGGTCGATCCGATCGACGGGACGACGCTGATGGCCAAGGGCATGCCCAACGCGATCGCGGTGATGGCGGTGGCCGAACGCCACACGATGTACGACCCGTCGGCGGTGTTCTACATGGAGAAGCTCGTCACCGGGCCGGAGGCCGCCGACGTCGTCGACATCACCGCGCCGGCCAAGCACAACATCCAGGCGGTGGCCAAGGCCAAGGGCGGCGCCGTCGAGGACGTCACCGTCTGCATCCTGGACCGGCCCCGGCATGAGGACCTCGTCCGCGAGGTGCGCGAGGCCGGCGCCCGGATCAAGTTCATCTCCGACGGCGACGTGGCCGGCGCGGTCATGGCGGCGAGCCAGGGCACCGGGGTCGACCTGTTGCTCGGCATCGGCGGCACGCCCGAGGGCATCATCACCGCTTGCGCAGTGAAGTGCCTGGGCGGCGTCATCCAGGGCCGGCTGTGGCCGCAGAAGAGGAGCGAGTTCGTCAACGCCGCGGCCGCCGGGCTCGACCTCGACGCGATCCTGTCGACCGACGACCTCGTCCGCAGCGACAACGTCTTTTTCGTCGCGACCGGCATCACCGACGGTGAGCTGGTGCGAGGCGTCCGGTATCGCGGCGGTGGAGCGACGACCGAGTCGCTCGTCATGCGCAGCAAGAGCGGCACGATCCGCCGGGTCATCAGCGAGCACCGGCTGTCCAAGCTCAGCGCCTACAGCTCGATCGACTTCGAGCACGCCCACTGAGGCTGGCCTGGCCGCAGCCGCGGACCGCGCCCCCAACCCGGCCGCGAGGTCGATCACTGGCCGGGCCGGGTGAGCCGATCTTGACGATCTGGTCGGCGCCACGCCGGTCGGGGCGACCAGATCGTCAAGATCGCCGGGCCGGGCTAGGCCGGGTCCGCGGCGAGCCAGGTCCGGGCTAGGCCGGGGCGAGCCGGGTCCGCGGCGAGCCGGGTTGGCGGCGCGGCCGGTTCCGGCGACGGGAGGCAGGGCAGCGCTGCCGACGAGGACACTGCCCGTCATGCGGATTGCGACCTGGAACGTCAACTCGATCGGCGCCCGGCTGCCGCGGCTGCTGCCCTGGC
>JBKJOO010000408.1:0-6355 GCA_046595615.1 Mycobacteriales bacterium
GCCACGAGCGCCACGAGCGCCACGAGCGCCACGAGCGCGATCTTGACGGTCTGGCCGGCGACACGCCGGCTGAAGCGACCAGACCGTCAAGATCGCGGGCCGGTTGGCCGCCAACCCAGCCGATCTTGACGGTCTGGTCGGCGACATGCCGGCTGAAGCGACCAGACCGTCAAGATCGCGCACGGGGCGGGCGTCGCAGCCTTGCGGGGGGACTGCACACATCCCATGACCGGCGTACGACGGGGCTCTCAGCCGGCCGGCCGGCCGCCGACGAGCTCGCGGGTGCGGGCCACGTCGCGGGCCATCTGCTCGATGAGCGGCTCCACGCCGTCGAAGCGCAGCGTCTCGCGCAGCCTGGTCGTGAAGCTGAGCCCGACGTGCTCGCCGTACAGGTCGCCGGTGAAGTCCAGGACGTAGGCCTCGACCCGCCGCTCCCGCCCGGCGAACGTCGGGTTGGTCCCGATGCTGATCGCCGCCGGCAGCTGCTCGCCGGCGCGCACGAGCCGCCCTGCGTAGACCCCGTCGGCAGGCACCGCACTCCACGGCAGCGGCTCGAGGTTGGCGGTCGGGTAGCCGAGTTCGCGGCCGCGTTGATCGCCTCGCACGACGACGCCGTCGATGCGGTGCTCGCGGCCGAGCACCGCCGCCGCCTCGGCGACGTCACCGGCATCCACGCAGGAGCGGATGTACGTCGAGGACCAGGTCGTCTCGCCGGTTCCTTGCAGCGGCGCTCCCTCGACGGTGAAGCCGAACCGGCGCCCCGAGGCAGTGAGCGCCGCCACGTCGCCGGCGCCCCGGTGGCCGTAGCGGAAATTCTCACCGACGACGATCGACGAGGCGTGCAGTTGCTCGACCAGGACCGCGTGCACGAACGCCTCCGGCGCGAGGCGGCTGAACTCGACCGTGAAGGGCAGCACGCACATGACGTCAACGCCGAGCGCCTCGAGCAGCTCGGCCTTGGTCCGCGAGCCGGTCAGGACCGGCGGGTGGCTGCCCGGTCGGACCACCTCGCTCGGGTGCGGGTCGAAGGTCACGACCACCGCCGGCAGGCCCGCCGCGCGGGCCTTCTCGACGGCCCGCCCGATGATCTGCTGGTGCCCGCGGTGCACCCCGTCGAAGACCCCGATGGTGACGACACACCGACCCCAGCCGGGTGGCGCGCTCTCGACCCCCCGCCAGCGCTGCACCGGCCCAGCCTGCCATGCGGTCAGCTCAGCTGCCGGCGGGCCTGAACACCACCGACGGCCGGGCGGCGCCGTCCCGATCCTCGAGCAGCGCGATGCAGCGACCGGCCGGGTCGAAGGCCCCGATCGGGCCCGGCGCCCCGGACCGCTCCAGCGGCTTGCCGTGCGAGAGGTCGACGGCTTCCTGCGCGGTGAGCTGCCGGCCGTCGAAGGACCTCGCCACCGCAACGTCGAGCGGTACGACGGCGGCGTCCACCCCTGCCTCGTCGGCCTGGCCGAGCGCGGCGAGGGTGCGCGCCACGTCGAGACCGAACGGGCCGACCCGGGTGCGGCGCAGCGCGGTCAGGTGGCCGCCGACGCCGAGGGCGGCGCCGAGGTCCCGGGCCAGCGCCCGCACGTAGGTGCCGGAGGTGCACTCGACGACGACGTCGAGCTCGTCGCCCCGCCGGACCAGCAACGACAAGCGCGACACGACCACCGGGCGGGCAGCCAGGACGACGTCCTCGCCGGCCCGGACCCGGGCGTAGGACCGCACCCCGTCGATCTTCACGGCCGACACCGAGGACGGCACCTGAAGCAGCGACCCGGTGAGCCGGGCCAGCGCCGCGGCGAGCGCCTGGTCGGTCACCGCCGACGCGTCGCGGGTCTCGAGGACCTCGCCCTCCGCGTCGTCGGTCACGGTCGTCGCGCCGAGGCGCACCGTCGCGTCGTACGCCTTGGTGGTGAGGGCGAGCTGGCCGAGCAGCCGCGTCGCCTTGCCGATGCCGAGCACGAGGACGCCGGTGGCCATCGGATCGAGGGTGCCGGCGTGGCCGACCTTCCTGGTGCGGGCGAGCCGCCGGACCCGCCCGACGACGTCATGACTGGTCCAGCCGGCCGGCTTGTCGACGACGAGCAGGCCGTCGGGCGCGCTCACGCCGGCAGGTGCGGCGCCGTCGCGAGGGCGGCGCGCAGGGCAGCCAGAGTCTGTGCGGTCCCGTCGTACGACGTGAACCCGGCGGCGAAGCGGTGGCCGCCGCCGCCGAGCGCGGTGCACACGGCCCCGACGTCGATCCGGCCTTTGGATCGGGTCGACGCCTTGAGCAGGCCGTCCGCCGGGTCGTGTTTCAGCACGACCGCCACCTCTGCCTCGCGGGCGGTGCGCAGCACGTCGATCACGCCCTCGACGTCGGCGAGTCCGAGGCCGTGCTTGCGCAGATCCGCACAGGTGACCGAGGTGTGCACCAAGCCCAGGCCGCCTGCATCAGCCGGGCGCAGCACCGCGCGGGCGCAGACCTCGCCGAGCAGCTGCACGTAGGCGAACGGCTGGCTGTCCCAGATCTCGCGGCTGATGATGTCGTGCCGGATCCCGGTGGCGAGCAGCCGGCCGGCCAGGGCGTGCACCGACGGCGTGGTCGCGGCGTACTTGAACGAGCCGGTGTCGGTGACCAGGCCGGTGTAGAGCGGGGCAGCCACCTCGGCCGTGAGCTCGAGGCCGAGCCGGTCAACCAGCTCAGCAACCAGGACCGCGGTGGCAGCGGCGTCCGGGTCGACCAGGTTGACGCTGCCGAATCGGGTGTTGCTGGCGTGGTGATCCACCACGAGCACCGCGCCGGCGGTGTCAACCCGATCGGCGAGCGATCCGAGCCGGTCGGTGCTGCCCGTGTCGAAGGTGACCAGCAGGGGCGGCGCGATCGGCACGTCGTCCGCGGCGACGAGCAGGTCGAGCGCCGGCAGCGAGGCATAGGCCGCCGGCACCTCGAAGGGCATGCTTCCCCACGATGCCCGCACCGTCCGGCCACCTGCGCGCAGCGCGGCGCCGAGAGCGAGCATCGAACCGAGAGCGTCGCCGTCGGGGCCCACGTGGCAGACCAGCGTCACGTCGTCATGGCTCCTGAGCAGGTCGACCGCGGCCTGCCAATCGGCTTGCGCAGCGCTCACAGCTGCTCGTCCCGCACCTGGACGCGGTGTCCATCCACATCGTCCTCACCGTCCTCGATCACCCTCGGGACGCGATACGGGTCGGCGTCCCCAGCCGGCTCGGCGGCGGTCGCGATCTCCTGCACCCGGGCGTCCTGCTCGCGGGCCAGCGCAAGCAGTTCCTCGAGCCGGCCGGCGGTCTCCGGCACGACGTCAGCGACGAAGGTGAGCGAGGGCGTGTAGCGCACCCCGGTCTGTCGGCCGACGGTGCTGCGCAGCACCCCCTTGGCGCTCTCGAGCGCGGCGGCGGACTCGGCCCGGACAGTCGCGTCGCCGTACACCGTCCAGTAGAGCGTCGCCTCGCGCAGGTCAGGCGTGAGCTTCGCGTCGGTGATCGTGACCATGCCGAGCCGAGGGTCTTTGACCTGCATCTCGAGCGTCTGCGCGACGACCTCCCGGATCCGGACAGCGAGCTTGCGCGCCCGTGCGACGTCTACCACGACCGGTCGTCCTCTCCGTAGAGCTGCTGATGAGCGGAGAGCACCTCCACCTCGGGGTGGGCAACCACCAGCCGCTCGCAAGCGTCGAGCACCGACGTGCAGTGCCCGGCGTCCGCGGCGACCACGGCCACCCCGACGAGGGTCCGGCGGTGCAGGTCCAGGTGTCCCGCCTCCGCCGCACTCACGTCGTACTTCCTTCTCAACTCGGCGACGATCGGCCGGACGACCGAACGCTTCTGCTTCAGCGAGTGCACATCACCGAGCAGCAGGTCGAGCGTCAGTGCGCCAACGAACACGCCACGCTCCCTAGACCCGTGGGATCTCCTGCATCTCCCAGGTCTCGATGACGTCCTCGGGCTTGATGTCGTTGAACGACCCGAGCCCGATACCGCACTCATAGCCGTCGCGGACCTCGGTGGCGTCGTCTTTGAAGCGCCGCAGCGACTCGACCGTCAGGTTGTCCGCGACCACGACACCGTCGCGGACCAGGCGGGCCCGGCTGTTGCGGCGGATCGTGCCGGACCGCACCAGCGAACCGGCCACATTGCCGATCTTCGGGACCCGGAAGACCTCGCGCACCTCGGCGGTGCCGAGCTGGACCTCCTTGTAGATCGGCTTGAGCATGCCCTTGAGGGCTGCCTCGATCTCCTCGATGGCGGCGTAGATGACCGAGTAGTAGCGAACATCCACGTGCTCCTTGACCGCCAGGTCGCGGGCGTTGCCCTCGGGCCGGACGTTGAAGCCAAGGATGACGGCGTCGGAGGCCGAGGCCAGCGTGACGTCGTTCTCGGTGATCGAACCCACGCCGCGGTGGATGATCCGCAGCGACACCTCGTCACCCACGTCGATCTTGAGCAGGGCGTCCTCGACGGCCTCGACCGAGCCAGACACGTCGCCCTTGAGGATGAGGTTGAGCTGGGTGAGCTTGCCCTGCTCCATTTTGGCGAAGACGTCCTCCAGCGACATCCGGCCGCGGCTGTTGGCGAGTGCGGCGTTGCGCTCGCGGGCCTGCCGCTGCTCGGCGATCTGCCTGGCGACGCGGTCCTCGCCGACGACCAGGAAGTTATCGCCGGCGCCGGGGACGTTGGTGAACCCGAGCACCTGAACCGGCTGCCCGGGACCCGCCTCGGCGACGTTCTCACCGCGCTCGTTGAGCATCGCGCGGACCCGACCGAAGGCGTCACCGGCGACGATCGAGTCGCCGACCCGCAGCGTGCCGCGGGTGACCAGGACGGTCGCGACCGGACCGCGGCCCTTGTCGAGCCGGGCCTCGATGGCCACGCCCTGGGCGTCGACCCCGGCATCGGCGAACAGCTCGAGGGCCGCGTCGGTGGTCAGCAGGATTGCGTCGAGCAACTCCTCCAGGCCCGAGCCGGCCTTGGCGGAGACGTCGACGAACATCGTGGTGCCGCCGTACTCCTCGGCGACCAGGCCGTACTCGGTCAGCTGACCGCGCACCTTGGCCGGGTCGGCGCCTTCCTTGTCGACCTTGTTCACCGCGACCACGATCGGCACCTCGGCGGCCTGGGCGTGGTTGAGCGCCTCGATCGTCTGCGGCTTCACACCGTCGTCGGCGGCGACGACGAGCACGACGATGTCGGTCACCTTGGCGCCACGGGCCCGCATGGCGGTGAAGGCCTCGTGACCGGGTGTGTCGATGAAGGTCAGCTCGCGCACGCCGCCCTCGACCGGGTGGTGCACCTGGTAGGCACCGATGTGCTGGGTGATGCCACCGGCCTCGCCCTTGACCACATCGGTCTGCCGGATCGCGTCGAGCAGCCGGGTCTTGCCGTGGTCGACATGGCCCATGATCGTCACGACCGGCGGCCGGGCGACCAGGGTGGCCGCGTCGTCGTAGTCGGCGCCAAAGGACAGGTCGAAGCGCTCGAGCAGCTCGGCGTCCTCCTCCTCCGGACTGACGATCTGTACGTCGTAGCCGAGGTGCGCCCCCAGCAGCTGCAGCGTCTCCACGGTGCAGGACTGGGTGGCCGTGACCATCTCGCCGAGCTCGGTGAAGACCACCTGAACCAGCGAACCGGGGTTGGCGTTGATGCGGTCGGCGAAGTCGGCCAGGGACGCGCCGGTGGTGAGCCGGACGACCTCGCCGTTGCCGCGGGCGACACCGCCGCCCATCTGCGGCGCGGCCAGGTTGTCGAACTCCTGCCGGCGCTGCTTCTTGCTCTTGCGGCCGCGTACAGGGCGACCGCCACCGGAGCGGCCGAACGCGCCGGGTGTCGCGCCCCCGCGGGCGGCTCCGCCGCGCGGGCCACCGCCGGGACGGCCCGCGAAGCCCCCGGGCGCACCGCCGGGACGACCGGCGAACCCGCCGCCGGCCCCCGCGCCGCCGCCACCGGGACGGGCGCCGGGAGCGCCACCGGGACGGGGGCCGGGCATGCCGGGTCGCGCGCCGGGCGCACCGGCCGGCCGGGGCTGGAACATGCCCGGGCCGGGACGCGGACCGCCGGGCGCCGGCCGGGGCTGGAACATGCCCGGGCCGGGGCGGGGCCCGGCCGGTCCGGCGGCGCCGGGGGCGGGGCGCGGCGCGGCCGGGCGGGGCGGCATGCCGGGGGTGCCGGCAGCGGGGCGGGCCGGCATGCCAGCGGGCGAGCCGGGGCGCGGCGGCAGGGCGGGGGCGGGCGCCGCGCTGGGCCGCGGGGCGGCTGGCCGGGGCGGCATGCCGGGGGGGCCGTCGGCCGGAGAGGTGAAGGGGTTGTTACCGGGCCGGGGGCCGGGCGTGGGCCGCGCCGGCAGGCCCTGGCCGGGCGCCGGTGT
>JBKJOO010000162.1:0-2500 GCA_046595615.1 Mycobacteriales bacterium
TTTTTGAGGACTTGTATGAATTGGAGAGCCTGTTGCTCAATCGCTGAGGGTCGGGATGCCGTGGTGCCACTGACGTGCCCTGGTGCCCAGTGGCCGAGGTGCCGGTGTGCGCCGGCCTGTCTCAGGCTGCGGCTTGAGCGGCGCGGTGGATCTTGCGGAGGTTGAATGCTGTTGCGGCGAGGTGGATTTCGCTGGTCCCGGCGTCGATGCCGCGGCATGAGAAGCGGTCGATGATCTTCTTGAGGTTGCCGATGCCCGGCTCCACCGTGGCCCCGCGCCGCGTGTACAGCCGATACCCGGCCGCGGTGCGCAGGCGATGGTCGTTGGCCTCGCGCGGGGTCGCATCCGGTGGGGGCGGGTTGTCCGGGCCGTCCGGTCCGTGCGTGTGGGCCTTGGCTGCGCTGCGTGCCTGGTCGCGACCCTTGCCGGTCGCGATCAGACGGTCCGGCCCGGCCGCGGTCAGGTTGGCGTCGCTGTTGTACCCAGCGTCGGCCAGGACGGTGCCGATCTGGTGCTCGCTGCGGCCGGTGGCCGCGTGCAGCCGGTCTGCGACGCCCTGCGCCGCACGCATCATTGGGATGAAGCAGCGTTGGTCGTTGGTGGATTGCCCGACGCTGACGGCCACGATGAGCTGATCGGCGGTGACGGCTACCTGGGTGTTGTATCCCTGCAGGAACCCCCGCCGGGTCGGCATGATCCGCGACTGCGGATCGCTCGTGTTCGCCACTACCTTCGCCAACTTCGAGTCCGCCGGTGGCGCCGGCGCCTGATGCGCGCGGTCCTCGGCCTGCTCCGCGTTCCGCACGACACGCCTGGCCCGCTGCACGCGGGTGCTGTCCTCCAGCGGCACCGGTGGGCGACCCATCGGCTTCTTTCCGTCCGCGATCAGCGCCGCGTACCGGTCCAGCTTCGCCTGATGCTTGCGGATCTCCCGAGCCAGGTGCGCCGTGGCTTCAGGCAGCCGGTGCGGGCCCTCCGGGATCCGACCCATCACCTGCTCGCCTGCTTCGGACCGACGCCGCCGCGCCACCGCGGCCGCCTCACGCTCCGCGCTGACCTGCTCGCGCTGCGTGTGAAGCAAAGCGAGCTCGGCCGCTGCTGCGCGGATCCGCTCGCGTCGCCCCGACCGATCCCGCAGCGGTGCGGGAACCCGGTCCCGGCCCTCGGCAGCGGCGTCGTCACCGCCGACGCCGCCGATGGCTGCGTCTTCGGCCGCGTCGGCCTCGACGGCCTGCTCGAGCATCTCGGCGGCGTGACGTGCGAACCAGTCCCGGCCCCGGTTGGCGTCGATCGAGGCGTTCGCAGCGATCTTCGTGCCGTCAATCGCGACGGTGCCGAAGTGGCCCAACCCCGCCGACGCCGCGATCATCAGCACCTGCGCGAACAGGTCAGCAAACACCTCCCCCGCCTGGGAGCGGAACCGGGCGACCGTGCAGTGGTCCGGCGCGTCCTGAGCGCACAGCACTCGGAACGCCACGTCGGTCACGCACATCCGCTCGATCGCACGAGAGGACCGGACCCCCTGGCAGTAGGCGTACACCAGCAGCGCCAACAGCATTCGCGGATCAAACCCCGCCGCGCCTGCACCCCCGCGACGCCGATTCCGCTCCAACCCGCTGACATCGAGGACCTCGATCGTGTCCAGGAGAAACCAGACCAGATGATCGGCAGGCAACCACTCGCGCATGTCGATCGGCAACAACATCGGCTGATCCCGGCGCACCGGGCGGAATGACTTCGCCACACCCCATCCTCCCAACAGCGACCCCGGCCGCCCTCAGGACACGCGATTCCGCAACAGGCTCTGGAGGACCCTTGTGTCGCGTGTTGTAAGTCCTTTTCTGGTGAGGTGAGGGCTTGGCGCGGCAGCGCGAGATCGACGCGGCGCCGATCGCGTACGACAACCGGCAGCTGGTCGTCGCCGGTAAAATCGGCTCTCCTGACGTATGTGTGGGTGGGTCACGCGGCTTGGCGGCCGGGGAGGTTGGGTCGGTAGCCGCCGAGGGCGAGCATCGCCAGGGCGATGAGGGCGTCGGTGTTCTTGAACCCGAACGCCATCCGCATCAGGAGCCGGATCTTGGTGTTCGTGGACTCGACCAACGCGTTCGACAGGTCGTGCTCGAGCATGTTGTCGACCGAGACCCGGTGGCGGCGGATCTTACGGGCCAGCTCCACGAACGACGGCAACCTCGAGCGTGACGCCCAGGCCAGCCAGTCATCGAGCAGGTGCGACCCGTGGCGGCCCTTGATCCGGATGATCTTGCGGAACGCTTCCTTCAGCTCGTACGCCCGGTGCAACGGCTTGTTGTTCGCGGCGATCGCCGCGAGCTTCATCTGCTGACGCTCGGTCAAGTCACCCGGGTTCTTCCACAGCGCATACCGAGCCCCCTTCAACGCCCTCGCTGCCTGCTTGTCGCCCGCGCGGCGGGCGTCGTTCCACACCTGCCGGCGGACCTCGTCGAGCGCGTCCGTGGCCCACGCGACGAGGTGGAACGGATCA
>JBKJOO010000071.1:0-5429 GCA_046595615.1 Mycobacteriales bacterium
GGGCGCTGCGGCACGGGGTCTGGCGGGCCTGCTCGTCGGTGAGGCCGTGAGTGGACGCGCGGATGCTGCTGAGCTGCTGGTCGAGGAAGCCGACGAGGGCCTGGCTCTCGGTGTGCCTGCCGGGACTGAACATGGTGACCTCCATCGTTGGGCTGTGCTGACTGTGTTGACTGTGCTGACGCTAGAGGGATCAGCGGCCACTTCCTGTCCGCAATGCGAGCAGGATGGCCGCTGTGGCGAACACGAGCTCACGCACCCTTCGGCTGCTGTCGCTCCTGCAGTCCCAGCGCTCCTGGCCGGGGCCCGAGCTGGCGGGCCGCCTCGAGGTCTCGGTGCGCACCCTGCGCCGGGACGTCGACCGGCTCCGCGATCTCGGCTACCCGGTGCACGCCACGCGCGGGGTGGAAGGCGGCTACCAGCTCGCCGCCGGCGCCTCCCTGCCACCGCTGGCCCTGGACGACGAGGAGGCCGTCGCGCTGGCGGTCGGGCTCCAGGCGGCGACCACCAGCGCGGTGGCCGGGATCGCCGAGCCCTCGCTGCGGGCCCTGGCCAAGGTCGTCCAGGTCATGCCCCCGCGGCTGCGCCGGCAGCTCGAGGCCCTGCGCGCGATGACGGTGACGGCGTCCTGGGGGACGTGGGGACCCGGCGCGCCGGGCCCTGAGCCCGCCGTCCTGCTCGCCGCCGCGCAGGCCTGCCGCTCCGGCGAGGGCCTCACCGTTGACTACACGGCGGCCGAGGGAGCCCGCACTCAGCGTCGGGTGGAACCCCACCGCCTGGTCTCCCTCGGCCGGCGCTGGTACCTCGTGGCGTACGACCTGGACCGCCAGGCGTGGCGCAACTTCCGACTGGACCGGATCAGCGCGATGGCCCTGGACGGCCGGCGCTTCCGGCAGCGGGAGCTGCCGGCGCAGGACGCCGCGGCGTTCGTCCGGGAGAGCTTCGCCGCCGCCCCGAGCAACCACGACGTCCGTGCGGTGCTCGCCTGCCCCGCGGCCGTCGCGCGGCAGCGGCTGGGCCGGTGGGCGCAGGTGCAGGAACTTCCCGGCGAGCAGTGCCTGCTCTCGATGCGCACGGAGTCCCTGGAGTGGGCGGCCATGGCCCTGGGCTCGGCCGGGGCCGAGGTCAGCGACGTCGGGCCACCCCAGCTGGTGGCACTGCTGAAGGACTGGTCCGACCGGTTCGCCCGCGCCAGCGTCCCCTGACACGGCACCTCCCGCACAGCATCCAGCTAGCCCGGAGTTTTCACGCGGGTAGACGCGACACGGGTCCTGAAAGCGCGAAAGTGCCTGCTCTGTATGAGAAAATGGGCTCGTCGAGAGTCCAGAATTACCTGTACGGAGAGGCATTTGGCGAGTGAAGAGTACGACGAGGACCAGCCGTCCGCTGGTCACTGCTGACGGGACCGGGATCGTGTCGCACGCCGGTGCGGCGTTGCTGAGGGAGTTGGCCGACGAATCGGGCCTGACGCACGGGTGGACCGCAGCGCTGCTCGGCACCTACAAGGGGACCCCGGTGCACCTGCCGGGTCGGGTCCTGACCGACCTGGCTGTCACCCTCGCCGATGGTGGGGACTGCCTGGCGGACCTGGCTGCGCTGCGCGATCAGGCCGCGTTGTTCGGTCCGGTCGCGTCGCACCCAACCGCCTATCGGCTGCTGGATCGGGTCGGGACGGTGCAGCTCACTGCCCTACGCACTGCGCGAGCGGATGCCCGCGCGAGGATCTGGGCCGCTGGCGGCGGACCGGACCGGACCGGACCTCACCGACCGGGCCGGCCTGATCATGGACGTCGATGCGAGCCTGCTGACGGCGCACAGTGAGAAAGAAGGCGCCGCCCCGACCTACAAGCACGGCTTCGAATTCCACCCGCTGCTGGTCTTCCTCGATCGCCCCGACGTCTCCGGCGGTGCGGCCCTGGCCGCGATCTTGCGGCCCGGGAACGCCGGCAGCAACACCGCCGCTGATCACCTCACCGTGCTGGACCTGGCGCTGGCGCAGCTCCCCGAACACGCCCGCCCGACACCCGACACCCGACACCCGGCGTCCTGGGCGGTCCGCAGGTCCTGATCCGAGCCGACAGCGCCGGCGCGACCCACGCGTTCATGGCCGGCTGCCGCGGGCAGGGCGTCCGCTACTCCGTTGGCCTCAGTGTGGATCAGAAGATCCAAGACGCCATCATGGTGGTCCCCGCCGACGCCTGGATCCCGGCGATCAGCGCCGACGGACAACTCCGCGGGAACGGCGAGATCGTGCAACTCACCGCGCTGCTGGACCTCAGCGCCTGGCCGCCCGGCTCGCGGGTCATCTGCCGCCGCGAACGCCCCCACCCCGGCGCCCAGTACCGGTTCACCGACCTCGACGGCCACCGCTTCCACGTCCTGCTCACCGACACCCCCGGCCGCGGGAACGACATCGCCGCCCTGGAGCTCCGGCAACGTCAACACGCCCGCGTGGAAGACCGGATCCGCAACGCCAAGGACCGTGGGCTGCCGAACCTGCCCTGCCAAGACCTGCACACCAACGCCGCCTGGGTCGAGCTCGCGATGACCGCCGCCGACCTCACCACCTGGGCCCAGGCCCTGTGCTTCACCGGATCGCTCCGCAAGGTCGAACCCAAGCGGCTGCGCTACCGCGCCCTGCACGTCGCTGGTCGGCTCGTCCGCACCGGACCACGCCTGATCCTGCGACTGGATCAGGACTGGCCCTGGGCCACCGACCTCGCCCAAGCCTTCAACCGGCTCCGCGCCGGACAACAGCGATGCGGCCGAGCTGCGGGCGAGGGTGTCGCGGCGCGGCCCGCGGTCGGCCCTGGAGGCCATCGTGTGTCGGCACCTGACCGTCGTCCGCGTCGCGGAGGGCCTCAGGGGGCTCGTGGAGTCGAGTTTCCAGCCACGGTCGGGTCCAACCACCCCGTCGAGTCCGACGCCGATCACCGCAACACGTCTGTTGAACGGCGGCATCACTCGGAGCGAGGCCGAGGCTGACGGCCAGCTCCTCTTTCGGGGCGACCGCACCGCCGGCGCTGCCCTCCTCGATGCGTTCAGTCTTAGACCAATTCGTCCTTGACCACACTCCCTGCGGGTCGGGGTTGGAGCAGCGCACGAGCCAGGGGCAGGTCCCCGCGTACCTGGAGACCGCGACGCAGCGCTTCGGTCATCGTGAGCTGGCCGCTCGCGATGCCAAGGAGAAGTTCTGGATTTGCGCTCACGACGGCGTCCGCGTCCGTGTCCACGCCAGCCACGACGCGAAGGTCCGCCCCGTGGGCGCTGATGACGAGCAGGCGTACATCGTGGACGTGCACCTCGACGATGCCAGCGCGGTCCGCCGCGCGATCGTGGAGCAAGGCCCGGAGCGCGAGCACGGCCCAGCCCGGCTCGAAGCGGTCCTCTCCCGGACCGGTCCGCATCCAGTGCGTGCCCCACCTGATCAGGGCCAACAGCGCCGGCTCCAGCTCGGCTCCAAGCGGCGTGAGCCGGTATCTCGCTCGGCGACGGTCAACAGCATCCTGCTCCCGGGTCACCAGGCCGTCAGCCTCGAGCTGGCGGAGGCGGGCAGCGAGCAAGTTCGTCGGGACGCCATCGAGCGCTGCAAGCAGTTCTCCGTAACTCGCCTCGGCCACCAGCAGCTCGCGGATCACCAACAGCGTCCAGCGACCCCCGACGTGCTCGAGTGCGCGGGCCAGCCCACAAAACTGCCCGTACGTCTTCATCATCACCTCACTCTACTTGACTTTCTACAGTGAGTTCTGGTCTGCTGCCGGCATGGCCAGCGTCGTACTGCTGCATGGCATCCCCGGCTCCGCCGCCACCTGGCAACGGGTGGCCGAGCTGCTCGGACGACACCACGTCGTATTCGCCCCCGACCTGCTCGGCTTCGGCGGCCAAGCCGGCGGAGTAGGTGACGAACTGCTCGCGCCGAACCAAGCTCGCCACGTTCTCCATCTCCTCGATCAGGCGGGAGTCGATCGCTTTGCCGTCGTGGGACATGACTTCGGAGGACCCGTCGCCGCGCACCTCCTCGCCGCGGCGCCGGAGCGGGTCACGGCCCTCGCGTTGTTCGCCACCAACGTCTTCCCCGATACACCCATCCCGTTCCCGCTCTCCACGCTGAACCTGCCTGTCGCCGGTGCGATCGCTGAACGATTAGCCTTTTCCCCATGGTCACTGGCCATGATGGTGCGCCACGGCGTGGGTCGGCCCCGACCAACGCTGGACCTCGACCGGTACCTCGGAGACGCCGCCCAACGCGCCGCGATTGCGACGATCTTCGCGTCGAGCCTGCGTCGTATGTGCGAGCTGTATATGCCGGTCGAGGCTGCGCTCTCGACGGTGAAGGTGCCGTCACTGGTCGGATGGGGCGATCGCGATCCGTTCTTCCCTGTCGCGATCGGGCAACGGACCGCCGCCGTCATCCCCGGCGCTCGGTTCCGGCTCTATGAACGAGCGGGCCACTTCCTCCCAGAGGAGCGGCCCGAGGATGTGGCAGCCGATCTCCAGGAACTTCTCGCACGAGCACAGGTGCGATGACCCTGATCGAACGCGTCGTGGCCACGCACGGTGGACTCGAGCGCTCACGGCGCGCCGAGGCAGTCCAGTCATCGCGATGGACGGGTTCCCCGGGTCCAAGACCGCGACCACCGGGGAGTTGCCCGACGTTGTGACGGTGATAGATCGGGATACGGCACACAGTGACCCTGCTTGAACTGGCAGCTCGACGTACCGCTGGACGTTCGTCTATCGGGACGTCTGGCGGTGGTCATCGAACCGAACCGATCAAGGCGCGTATTCGGGCAGACTGAGACGTATGACAGGTGTTGGGGGATGCACGCTGCGGTCATCCTGGTCGCTCCCGGGGAGCGCGGTGTTGGCAGTCCTGGCCCTCGTGGGCTTCAGCGTGTTTGCCGCTCCGCCCAGCGACGATGTGGGTATAAGTTCAAAGGTCTTGTTCGTGAGCATGGGTGTCATTGGTCTTGCAGCGGGCATTCGGATCTATCTGGCGGAAGAGAATCCTCGCCAACATCCGCAAAACCCGCAGCGGTAGGTCACCAGCGTCCCAGCAGCGTCAACCGGGTCAGATGTGCTGCCACAGGCACCGCCACCGACCACCGCCCAGCAGGGTCTTGACTTCTTCGACGAACGATTCGTCGATATGATCCCAGTTGTTGAATATCACGCTCGGCCCGCCTATCAGGACGGCGGGCCCCCTGCTTGGCCAGTTCCCGAGCGGCGCTACCCACCCGCACGATTCGCACCGCGCGATGGGCTCAATCTTCGATCTGTCCCATTCGTTCGCGCGGCTGTAGTCGTCGTCGTCCAGTTCGGCGTCGCATTTCAGGCAGCGCCATGGCTCCGTTGCACCAGCAGCGAACTGAACCGAGACCCCGGGAACGATGGTGACCGCTTCGCCGTGCCATGCGGGGCCCGGATCCCAG
>JBKJOO010000248.1:0-7605 GCA_046595615.1 Mycobacteriales bacterium
GTGCTCCCCGCAAAAGGGCATCTCCACCACGCGAGCATATCCACGCTAGGCGACATAGGACTTGTGTTCGAAGTTTAGCGCAGGAATGGAGGTCAGACAAGGGGTGTGGACAACGACAACCACTGTCCCCAGGACCTTCTGGGCGATGGTGGCGAAGCGGAAGGGATTCACCCGCCGACCGATCCATCCGCCAACCGAGCCCCCAGCAGCACCAGCCCCCAGCAGCACGAGCCGGTCCCGCCTCCCAAGGCGCATTGGCGCAAGAAGCCCTACCGGGAGAGCCCGACCCTCGCGGCCCGGACCGCAGCCGCCACGTCCAACTTGCCGCGCGCCTCGAGTCCCTCGATGACGCCGTCGATGTCGGCCCCGGGTCGGTTCTGGCTGAGCTTGGTCTTGGCCTCGATCCGGCTGATGACCACCTCGACCCCGACGATGGCGCGCAGTTGCCCGGCGACGAACGCCGGTGGCGCATCGTCCACGGACCACGGACGGGGGCTGGCGGCTTCGTGTCGCCCGGTCAACCGGCGGACCAGCGCATCGACCCAGACGGGATCGTCGTGGACGACGAGCCGGCCGTACACGTGTGCGGTGACGTAGTTCCACGTCGGCACGACGCGGCCGTGTTCGGCCTTGCTTGGGTAGAAGGTCGGGGAGACATACGCGTCCGGGCCACGGACGATCACCAACGCGTCGCCGAGCGCCCTCTGTCGCCACTGGTCGTTGTTGCGGGCCAGGTGTCCGAGCAGGCTGCCGTGCTCGCCCAGGTCCGCGTCGTACACGAACGGCAGCAGCGTTGCGAGCAACCCCGATGTCGTCGTGGTGATGAGGTCCGCCGCACCGTGGTCGGTCAGCAGCTCGCGGATCTCGACGACGCCGGCCGCGAAGTGTTCGGGGATGTACATCAGGCCGCCAATCGGGCGGAAGACCGGTGCCAGCCGCGCGGCCAGGATAACCGCGCCACGACACGCAAGGCCTCACGGACGGGTCATCCGGTCAGCGCTACCGTCTGGTGGGGGCGATGGCGGGCAGGAGGTCGTGGGTGCGAGCGCTGGTCCTGCTCGTTGCCGCTGTCCTGGCCGCGACTGCCCTGGTGACCCGGCATCCGCACGATACGTCCGGTGCGGTCCGCCAGACACTGGTCCAGCCGCAGCCCCAGGCAGTTCCCGCCCCACCGCCAACACCCTGTCGCCGGGCCAGACCCCAGCGCGCCGGGCGGACCAGGGTGCTCCAGGTGCCGTCCGGGGACGCGGACCGGGGCGAGCGGGCTGTCTGGACCTACACACCTGACGTCGCGGACACCAGCTGCTTGCCGGTGCTGTACTTCCTGCACGGGCTGCCCGGGTCGTCGTCCGACCTGGCCCGGCTCGGTCTGGCGAAGCAGCTCGACGCAGTCCTGCGGACCGGACAGCTGCCGCCCTTCGTTGTGGCCGCTCCGGACGGCAACGCCACCGGGATCGACGATCCCGAATGGGCGGACTCACGCGACGGCGCCCTGCGGCTCGAGCGTTTCGTCACCGAGACGCTGCCGCTCGCGGTCGAGGGGATGCATCCCCGGCCGCGCGCACTGCGCGCGCTCGCCGGGTTCTCGATGGGCGGCTATGGGGCGATGAATCTCGCGCTGCGTCACCCGTCCCTTTACGGCCAGGTCGCCTCGCTCGCGGGCTATTTCAAGGTCGACGACCCGTCGGGGGTGTTCGGTGGGGACGCGGCGACGCGTACGGCCAACAGCCCGGACCACCGGGTCACCGGTGCTCAGGGCATGCGGGTGCTGTTGAGCGACGGCGACCACGACGACGAGCCGGTGGTCACGGGCGAGGCGCAGCGATTTGCCGCGCTGCTCCGCGAATCCGGCGTACAACCTCTGGTGCGGAGCCCGGATGCAGGTCACGACCTGAGTTATGTACGCCGGGAACTGCCCGCGCTGGAGGCATTTCTGGCAACCGGCTGGTCTGCGGCGCCGGCCGTGGCACCCTCGCCGGATGGGCCTCGGTGGAGCAACTGACGATGACCTGGACTGGTTCGATCTGGCGCTCGAGCCCACGCTGCCTCCGCTCCCGTTCGGCGCCGGGCCGCTGGCCGAGGCGATGCAGGCATGGGCGGCCGAGCACTTGTCGTGGGAACCGGCCGGCGGACGGCGGGTCCTACTCGTCGATCTGGACAACATCCGGGCCGACACGGCCACCTTGAGCGGCCGACTGGCCCTGCTCGCGGTCCTCGCGGCCGGCGCCGATCACGTGGTGCTCGCCGGCCAGGACGGTGCTGTCGCCCGCAGCCGACCCTGGTTGGGGGTGATGGGCCCGACCGCCTACGCCGTGCCGGCTGGCCGCAACGAGGCCGACTATCTGCTGCTCGATGAGGCGACGGCCCTGGTCGCCGGGCGCCCGGCGCAATTCTTCGTGGCCAGCAACGACGGGATCTTTGCCCGCCTGGCCGGCCTCGGCCCGCTCACCCTGCTGAGCCCGCGGATCGACGACCTCAGTGCCCGGCTGTTCGAGGTCGCCCAGACCGTGGTCGATCTCGCCGCCCTCGAGGACGCGTTGCGGGTCACCCTCGACGGATAGCAGTCACCCGAGCAATTCGAGCACAACGACGCTTTCACCGTCGGTCTCGACCTTGCCGTCGCCGTAGACGAAGCCCGGCTCGCTGGCGAGCAGAGCGGCGACGGGCGTGCCGGGGACCGGCACCGCCTGTCGCTCCTGCCGCAGGTTGCAGGCGACGGCAACCCGGCCCCGGCGTACGACGAGCCAGCGGGCTTGCTCGTCGTAGGTCACCTCGACCCGGTCCCGCCGACCGTCGCTGAGGTCGAGCCGGCTCCGGCGCAGGGCGAGAAGGTCACGGGCCCAGGCCAGCAGGGCCTGCTCCCGCTCGCCCTCGAGCTCGGACCAGTCCAGCTTGGAGGCCTCGAAGCTCGACCGCTCCTGCGGATCGGGGATGTCCCCGGTCGCCCAGCCGTGCGAGCCGAACTCGGCCCGTCGGCCCTGACTGACCGCCTCGCCGAGTTCGGCCTCGTGATCGGAGAAGAACTGCCACGGGGTGCGGGCCCCCCACTCCTCGCCCATGAACAGCATCGGGGTGCAGGCCGACGTCAGCACCAAGGCGGCGCCGACCTTGAGCAGCCCGTCGGACAGCGTCGAGGCGATCCGGTCGCCCGTGGCACGGTTGCCGATCTGGTCGTGGTCCTGCAGATAGACCACGAAGCGGGAACCGGGGAGTGCTGGTGGCACCGGCCGGCCGTGCGCCCGGTCCCGGAAACTCGACCAGCCGCCGTCATGGACGAAGACGTCGGTGAGCGCCTTGGCAAGCACGGACAGCGAACCGAAATCTCCGTAGTAGCCGGCGGTCTCGCCGGTCAGGTTGCTGTGCAGGGCATGGTGCACGTCGTCTGCCCACTGCGCGTCGAGGCCCTCACCACCCGCCTCCCGGGCGGTGACGAGTCGACTGTCGTTCAGATCGCTCTCGGCGATGAGGAACAGCGGCTTGCGGAGCTGCGCGGCGAGCCCGGCGACCTCGACCGAGAGCTCCTCCAGCAGATGGGTGGCCCGCTCGTCGACGAGGGCGTGCACGGCGTCGAGCCGGAGCCCGTCGATGTGGTAGTGGCGCAGCCACATCGTGGCGTTGTCGAGGACGTAGCGCCGCACCTCGTCGCTCCCGGCCCGGTCGAGGTTGATCGCCGGCCCCCAGGGGGTCGTGTGGGCCTCGGTGAGATAGGGCCCGAACTCGGGCAGGTAGTTGCCGGCCGGCCCGAGGTGGTTGTAGACGACGTCCATCACGACGCCGAGACCCCTTCCGTGGCAGGCGTCCACGAACCGCTTGAGGCCGTCCGGGCCGCCGTACGGGTCGTGGACGGCGAACCACGCCACGCCGTCGTAGCCCCAGCCGCGCTCGCCGGCGAAGGCGTTGCACGGCAGCAATTCGACGGCATCGACCCCGAGCTCGACGAGATGGTCGAGCCGCTCGATCGCCGCGTCGAACGTCCCCGAGCCGGTGAACGTCCCGACGTGGAGTTCGTAGAGCACCGCCCCAGCCAGCGGCAGCCCACGCCACAGGGGGTCGGACCACTGGTAGGCGTCGTGGTCGACGAGTCGCGACGGCCCGTGGACACCGGCCGGTTGCCAGGCGCTGCGCGGATCGGGCCGAGGCTCACCCCCGTCGAGGGAGAAGGCGTAGTCCGGCCCGGCGTCCGTCACGTCGGCGTGCCACCAGCCGGTCTCGTCGCGGGTCATCGGGTGGCGGGCTTCCCCCAGCACCAGCTCGATCTGCGTGGGCTTGGGACCCCAGACCTGGTACGTCGTCATGTGTCCAGTCTGCCCGATTGCTCCCCGCTCACCCCGCCGACGAGCAGCGCGACCGGGAACGCATCGAGCAGGTCCGCGAGCCGCACCCGCCCGGACCGCTCGACCCCGGTGATGGCATCGGTCCAGCTTCCCGGCGGCAAGGTCACCGCGTCGGCATCGGACCAGCCGCGGCTTGCGCGGATCGGGGCAACCGTCACCACCCGGCCGGACCGGCAGAACGCCACCGCCCCAGGCCCGGCGTCGAGTCCGGTATAGGTCGCGTCCGCGCCGAACCAGCCGGGAGATTCGCGACGCAGGCGCAGAGCGGCCCGCACCAGGCGGAGCTTGGGATGCACCGGCGCGTCGAGTTCGGCTGCGCGAGCGGCATAGTCGACCGGGCGACGGTTGTCCGGGTCGACGAGTGAGAGATCCCACAGCTCGGTGCCCTGGTAGACGTCGGCGACCCCGGGCATCGTGAGCTGCACCAGCTTCTGCGCCAGGGCGGTCGCCTGCCACGCGGGTTCGAGCTGGCGGACGAACGCCGCCAGCTCGCCGGTGAGTGTCTCGTCGGCGAGCACTCCCCGGACGAAGCCGGCTACCGCCCCGTCGTACGCCGGGACCGGGTCGACCCAGGAGGTGTGCGCCTTCGCCTCGCGGGTGGCCTTCTCGACGTAGGCCGCGGCCCGGTCCGGCGTGATCGGCCAGGCGCCGACGAGGCTCTGCCACACCAGTTGCTCGGTCGCCGCGTCGAGGCTGCCGTGCCGGGCCGCCAGCGCCGACCATCGGGTCACGGCCTCGCCCCAGGCCGCGGGGACCTGCGACAGCAGCACGAGCCGGGCCCGGACATCCTCGGACCGCTTCGTGTCGTGGGTGGTCAGCGTCGTCATCGTCAGCGGCCACCTTTCCTGCGTCGCCGCGCAGGCCTGGTGGAACTGCTCGATGGAGGTGCCGAAGACCGACGGGTCGCCGCCCACCTCGCACAGCGCCGACAGCCGCAGGTAGCGGTAGAAGGCGGTGTCCTCGACACCCTTGGCCATGACCGGTCCGCAGGTCTGCTGGAAGCGCGTCACGAACTCCGGTGCGGGCAGCTCGGCCAACGCCAGGGCGGCCACCACGTCGATCTCGCGCAGCCGGGACGGCAGGCTCGTCTTGGCCGCCGCCACTGCGTGCGCGACCTGGCCGCGGGCGACGTCGTCGGCCGGACCGGTCGGCGGCAGGTAGGCCCGGTAGACGGCGAACGACGCGAGGACCTCGACCAGGGCCTCGCGCAGGCCGCGGCGGGTGACGTCGAGCCCTTCGCAGGCCCGCAGCGCCACGTCGACGAGTCGGTTGACCTCGGCCGGCAGCACCTCCGACAGCACCCGGTGCTTGGTCCGGGCGATCACCTCGCCGAAGGATGACCGGTCGCCGGTCAGCGACTGCCACAGGTCGGTCAGCGGTTGTTCGCCGGCCGGATCGACGAACAGGCCCATGACGAGGTTCAGCGCGTCGTAGCCGGTCGTGCCGGCGCAGGCCCAGCTGGCGGGCAGCTGTTCGCCCGGCTCGAGGATCTTCTCGACCACGACGTAGGCGCCGCCGGTCGCACTGGCCAGCCGGTTCAGATATCTGCCCGGGTCGGCCAGGCCGTCGGGGTGGTCGATCCGCAGCCCGTCGACCTCGCCGTCGGCCAACTGCTGCAGCACCAGCGCGTGGGTGGCGTCGAAGACGGCCGGGTCCTCGACCCGCACGCCGGCCAGAGTCGTGACGTCGAAGAACCGGCGGACGTTGAGCTCCTCGACCGCGACCCTCCAGTGGCACAGCCGGTAGTGCTGCGCCGCAAGCGTCGCTGCGACGTCGCCCTGGACGAGGGTGCCGGGCGCGATCGGCAGCTCGTGGTCGTAGTAGCGGATGCGGTCACCGTCGAGCTGCAGGTCGCCGATCGCCTCGGCCAGCGGGGCCCCCAGCACCGGCACCAGCACCTTGCCGCCCTGGGCGGCCCAGTCGACGTCGAACCACGACGCGTACGGCGAGTCGCGGCCGAGCTGCAGCAGCGACCACCAGGCGGCGTTCTGCGATTCGGGCTCGCCGACCGCCATGTGGTTCGGAACGATGTCGAGCAGGATGCCGAGCCCGTCGGTGCGGCAGGCGGCCAACAGTTGCTCGAACCCCGCCCGTCCACCGAGCTCGGCGTTGAGCCGGCTGTGGTCGACGACGTCGTAACCGTGCTGGGATCCCGGCGCCGCCTGCAGCCACGGCGAGCAGTAGACGTGGGAGATCCCCAGCCGGGCGAGATAGGGCACGACGGCAGCGGCCTCGAAAAAGCCGAAGGCCGGTGTGAGCTGCAGCCGGTAGGTGCTGACCGGGACAGGGCGGCCGGGTGCTGGCAGCACGCCTAGAACACCTTGCGCAGCACGATCACGGAGCGGGCGTCGACAGGCACGCCCTCCTGGGTCTTGAAGCTCCGCTGCTGCAGCTCGTCGAGCATCGGCGCCGCGGTGTCGATCTCGACGGTCCAGCGCTCGCCGTCGCCGATCTGCGGCAGGACGAAGTCCATCGCCTCGTGGTGGCCGTTGAACAACAGGAAGAACTGGTCGTCGACGACCCGCTCGCCGCGCGCGTCGGACTCACGGATCGCCTCGCCGTTGAGAAAGACGCTGACCGACCGAGCGAAGCCGGTTTCCCAGTCGTCGTCGGACATCTGCTCCCCAGCGGGGGTGAACCAGGCGATGTCCTCGAGCGGGGTCCCCTTGATCGGCCGCCCCTGGAAGTGCCGGCGGCGGCGGAAGACCGGGTGTTCCTTGCGCAGCCTGGACAGCTTGCCGGTGAACCCGGTCAGCACCTCGAACTCGCGGGCCCGCTCCCAGTCCACCCAGGCCAACGCGTCGTCGTGGGCGTAGACGTTGTTGTTGCCGTGCTGGGTCCGGCCGAGCTCGTCGCCGTGCAGGAGCATCGGCACGCCCTGGCTCAGGAACAGCGTCGTCATGAAGTTGCGCTTCTGCTGCTCGCGCAGCGCCACCACCTCGAGGTCGTCGGTCTCGCCTTCGACGCCACAGTTCCAGGACCGATTGTGGCTCTCCCCGTCGTTGCCGTCCTCACCGTTGGCCTCGTTGTGCTTGTCGTTGTAGCTGACCAGGTCGTGCAGGGTGAAGCCGTCGTGGGCGGTGACGAAGTTGATCGAGGCGTAGGGGCGGCGGCCGTCCTGCTCGTAGAGGTCGGCCGACCCGGTCAGGCGGGAGGCGAACTCCGCGAGGGCCGCCTCGTCACCGCGCCAGTAGTCGCGGACCGTGTCGCGGTACTTGCCGTTCCACTCCGTCCACAGCGGCGGGAACCCGCCGACGTTGTAGCCGCCCTC
>JBKJOO010000147.1:0-59866 GCA_046595615.1 Mycobacteriales bacterium
TCTCGAGGCGGGTCCGCCGCAGGTCGACGTGCGCCTCCAGGGCGGCGGTGGACATCGGCCGGGCGGCCTGCCCGAGGACGGCGAGCACCTGGCGGACCTGCTCCTCGGCCGGGAACCCCAGGGAGGCGAAGTAGCGCCAGATGGCCTCGTCCTCGGCGCCCGGCAGCAGGACGACCTCGGCCCGGCGCACTCCTCGACCGGCGCGGCCGACCTGCTGGTAGTAGGCGATGGGCGACTGCGGCGCCCCCAGGTGCACGACGAAGCCGAGGTCGGGCTTGTCGAAGCCCATCCCGAGCGCGCTGGTGGCGACCAGCACCTTGACCCGGTTGGCCAGCAGGTCGTCCTCGGCCTGCCGCCGCTCGGCGTCGTCGGTCCGCCCGCTGTACGACGTGGCAGCGATCCCCCTGGCCCGCAGGTAGGACGCCACCTCCTCGGTCGCGGCCACCGTCAACGTGTAGATGATGCCGCTGCCCGGCAGCGTCCCGAGCTGATCGGCGAGCCAGCCCAGCCGGTGCGCGGGGGAGGGCAGCGCGGCCACCGACAGGTGCAGCGAGCTGCGGTCGAGTTCGCCGCGCAGCACCAGGGTGTCGGTGCCGAGCTGCTCGGCGACGTCGGCGACGACCCGGGCGTTGGCGGTGGCGGTCGTGGCGAGCACCGGCGTCCCCACCGGGAGCTCGGCGAGCAGGGTGCGGATCCGCCGATAGTCGGGCCGGAAGTCGTGCCCCCAGTCGCTGATGCAGTGCGCCTCGTCGACCACGACGAGGCCGGCGGTCGCGGCCAGTTCGGGCAGCACCTCGTCGCGGAAACCCGGGTTGTTGAGTCGCTCGGGGCTGACCAGCAGCACGTCGGCCTGCCCGGCCTGCACCGCGTCGTACACCGCTCGCCACTGCTCGACGTTGGCGCTGTTGACGGTGACCGCGGTGATCCCGGCGCGGGCCGCGGCGGCGACCTGGTTGCGCACCAGGGCGAGCAGTGGGCTGACGATGACGGTCGGTCCGGCGCCGCGGGCCCGCAGCAGCGCGGTTGCGACGAAGTAGACCGCCGACTTGCCCCACCCGGTCCGCTGCACGACGAGCGCGCGCCGGCCGCCCTCGACGAGGGCGGCGATCGCCGTCCATTGGTCCTCGCGGAGCTTGGCGCCGTCGCCGGCGAGGGCCCGCAGGGTGCGCTCGGCGTCAACCCTGAGCTGGGAGTCGGTCACCTGCTGCAGGCTCGCAGCCGGGTCGGACGGTCCCGGTTGCGGGTCAGCCGGTGAGCAGGTCGGGCTCGGGCGTCGCGTGCCGGCGGGACCGCACTTCCTGGGCGAGGCGCTGACGCAGATCGAACCGGTCCTCGCGGTGCAGGTCCAGGTCGCGCAGGCTCACCCTGCGACGCAGGCCGTCCGGGCCGAGCCGGGACGGCAACCGGCCGCCGTCGACGAGCCGGGCGAGCGCGGTGGGGGAGACCCCGAGATAGACCGCGGCCTCCTGCAGGCTGCAGTCCGGCAGCGCGTCCAGATCGCCCTCGCGCACCGCGCCACCCCGCCTCGTGAGACTCCGCCGCCCCGCACCGGGGTGCGCAAGTGAAGCACCTGCCGTGTGTCGCCCGCGCCCGAAGGTCCACGATCGACCCTGCTCGTCCCTGTCCGGGCGCGGACGTAGGGTGCTTGAGCAGGTCCACGATGGAGGTGCAACAGATGTCCAGCGCCTACGCCGGCGCCGTCTCCCGGCTGCGCGAGCAGTACGCCGCGCTGCCCCCGGGAGCGCCCGTCCGGCTCGGCAAGCGCACCTCCAACCTGTTCCGGAGCAGGGCGGCCAGCGACGCGCCCCGGCTCGACGTGAGCGCGTTTGCGGGTGTGCTCCGCGTCGACGCCGGCGCGCGGACCGCCGAGGTGCTCGGCATGACTACGTACGAGGACCTCGTCGACGCGACCCTGGCGTACGGCCTGATGCCGCTGGTCGTCCCGCAGCTCAAGACGATCACCCTGGGCGGGGCCGTGACCGGCCTGGGCATCGAGAGCTCGAGCTTTCGCAGTGGCACGCCGCACGAGTCGGTGCTCGAGATGGACGTGCTGACCGGCGCAGGTGAGGTCGTCACCTGCAGCCGCACCGAGCACCCGGCGTTGTTCTTCGGGTTCCCGAACAGCTACGGGACGCTCGGCTACGCCCTCCGCCTGGTGATCGAGCTCGAACCGGTCCGCCCCTACGTCCACCTGCGCCACGTCCGCGTCGGCAGCACCGAGCAGGCGGCCGAGCTGATGCGCCAGGTCTGCGCCGACCGGTCCTACGACGGGGAGTCCGTCGCCTTCGTCGACGGCACCTGGTTCGGCGAAGCCGAGGTGTTCCTCACCCTGGGCAGCTGGGCCGACGAGGCGCCCGCGCTCAGCGACTACACCGGCCAGCAGATCTACTACCGCTCGGTGCAGCGCAAGACCGAGGACTGGCTGAGCGTTCGCGACTACCTCTGGCGCTGGGACACCGACTGGTTCTGGTGCTCGCGGGCGTTCGGCGCGCAGCACCCGAAGGTCCGCCGGTGGATCCCGCGCCGCTACCTGCGCAGCGACGTCTGGTGGAAGCTGGTGGCCTTCGAGCAGCGGCACCGCTGGAAGACCCGGTGGGACCGGCGGCGCGGCCGGCCCGAGCGCGAAGAAGTCGTCCAGGACGTCGAGGTGCCCGTCGACCGGCTGGCCGAGTTCATGGCCGTCTTCGCCCGCGAGGTGCCGATCGAGCCGGTCTGGTTCTGTCCGCTGCAGCAGCGCCGGGCCGATGACGTCTGGGAGCTCTACCGGCTCGACCCCGAGGTGCTCTACGTCAACGTCGGGTTCTGGTCCTCGGTCGCCCTTGCGGCCGGCGCCGACCCCGACACGCACAACCGGCTGATCGAGGCGTTGGTCGACGACCTGGGCGGCCGCAAGTCGCTCTACAGCACGAGTTGCTATGAGCCGGAGCAGTTCTGGCAGCTCTACAACGGCCCGGCGTACGACGTGTTGAAACGGACCTTCGACCCCGACGGCCGGCTGCTCGATCTCTACGCCAAGTGCGTCGGCCGAAGATGACCACCAGGAGGAGCCGATGACGCGCACCGTGCCGCCGACCAGGATGCCGATCGCCGACGCCCTGGCCTCGGTGGTGCACACCAGCGCCCGCTTCGAGGCGTACGACGGGTCGGTGGCCGGCCCGGCCGATGCCAGCGTGGTGGTTCGGTTGCAGAGCCCCAAGGCGCTCAGCCATCTGCTGAGCGCGCCGGGCGAGCTGGGGCTGGCCCGCGCCTACGTGTCCGGCGAGCTCGAGTTCGAGGCGCCCGGTCACTACGCGCTGCTCAGCGCGCTCGCGGCCGAGAAGATCGGCACCGAGTTGTCCTGGGCGGACCGGCTGCACGTGCTGCGGGCGCTCGGCCGGCAGGCGCTGCACTGGGTCGAGCCGCCGCCACAGGAGGTCGGCGCCAAGCGCTATCTGGCCGGGCTGCGCCGGCACACCCGCGGCCGGGACGCGCTCGCCATCCACCACCATTACGACGTCTCGAACCAGTTCTACCGCTGGGTGCTGGGGCCTTCGATGGGCTACACCTGCGCGCTCTACGCCGACGACGCGACCACCCTCGAGCAGGCCCAGGAGGCGAAATTCGACCTGGTCTGCCGCAAGCTCGCGCTGCGCCCCGGGATGCGGCTGCTCGACGTCGGCTGCGGCTGGGGCGGGATGGCGCTGCACGCCGCGACCCGCTACGGCGTCCAGGTCGTCGCGGTGACCCTGTCCCAGCAGCAGGCCGAGTGGGGGCAGCAGGCGGTCCGGGAGGCCGGGCTCGAGGGTCAGGTCGACATCCGCCGGCAGGACTACCGAGACGTGTCAGACACCGGTTTCGACGCGGTCAGCTCGATCGGGCTCACTGAGCACATCGGGATCGCCAACATCCCGGTGTACGCGCGGACGCTCGCCGACAAGCTGGTGCCGCAGGGGCGGTTGCTGAACCACTGCATCACCAGGTCCGCCGACGACCAGCGGCCGATCGCCAGGCGCGGCTTCATCACCCGCTACGTCTTCCCCGACGGTGAGCTGCCGGGCGTCGGCAAGCTGGTGCACGACCTGCAGGCGGCCGGGCTGGAGGTGCGGCACGAGGAGAACCTGCGCGAGCACTACGCCCGCACCTGCCGGGCCTGGTGCGACAACCTCGAGGCGCACTGGGACGACGCGGTCGCCGACGTCGGCGAGGGCACGGCGAGGGTGTGGGCGCTCTACCTCGCCGGCTCGTCGATCGGCTTCGAGCGCGGTGACATCCAGCTGCACCAGGTCCTGGCGGTGAAGTCTTCCGGTGGCCGCTCCGCCATGCCGCTGCGCCCGGACTGGTAGCCGGTCACGGCAGCAGCAGCAGCTTGCCGGTCGTGCGGCGGCCGGTCAGGTCCTCGTGCGCCTGCGCTGCCTCGGCCAGCGGAGAGGTCCCGCCGATGCGCGCGTCAGTCCCGCAGCAGCGCGTCTGAAATGATCTTCCGCTGGATCTCCGAGGTGCCCTCGAAGATCGTGGTCAGTCGGGCGTCGCGCCAGTAGCGCTCCACCGCGTGCTCGGTGGTGTAGCCGTTGCCGCCGAAGATCTGCAGCGCCTGGCTGGTCACCCGCTCGGCGGTCTCGCTCGCCACCAACTTGGCCTGCGAGGTCTCGACGTCGGCCGGTTCGCCCGCGTCGAGCAGCCAGGCCGCGTGCTGCCAGAGCTGGCGGGCCGCCTCGACGTCGGCGGCCATCCCGGCGAGCCGGTGCCGGAGCACCTGCTGCTCGGCCAGCGGCTGGCCGAACTGCACCCGCTGGCGGCTGTAGGCCAAGGCGTCCTCGAGCGCCCCCCGGGCCAGGCCGACAGCGCGGGCCGCGGTCTGCACCCGGGCGATGCCGAGCCAGCGCAGGCTGTCCTTGAACCCCTGGCCCTCCTGTTGGCCGGTGTCCTGCAGCGCCCCGGCCGGCAGCCGCAACCCGTCGAGCTCGAGCTGCCAGGTGGTCAGCCCGAAGTAGCCGATCTTGTCGATCGGCCGGCCGGTCATGCCGGCCGGGAAGCTGCCGCGCTCCTTCTCGACGAGGAACAGCTCGAGGCCGTCTGACCGGCTCTGCTCCTCACCCGGCGGCCGGGTGCGGGCGAGCAGATGGACGAAGTCCGCGGCGAGGGCGTTGCCGACCCAGCGCTTGGTCCCGGTCACGACCCAGCCGTCGCCGTCGCGCTCGGCGGAGCAGGCCACGTTGGCGAGGTCCGAGCCGGCTTGCGGTTCGGAAAAGGCGATCGAGCCGATCCAGCGCCCGGTCGCCGACCGGCGGAGCAGCTCGGCCCGGCGGACCGGATCGGGGCTGTCGCAGCCGGTCCCGTTGCCGCGGGCGATGATGCTCGCGACGCTCATCCAGGCTCTGGCCAGCTCCTCCGAGACCAGGCAGTACTCCAGCACGCCGAGCCCCAGGCCGCCGTCCTCGACCGTGACGAGCAGGCCGAAAAAGCCCAGCTCGGCCAGCCGCTCCAACAGCGCGGCCGGGATGTCTTCGTGCCTCGGGTCGAGCCGGTTGGCGACCGGCAGCACCTCGTCCATCGTAAAGGTCCGGGCGACCGCCTGCAGGGCCAGTCGGGCCGGGGTCAGGTGCACGCCGGCGGTCGGGGCCACCGTGCGCACGCCGTCCAGGGTGTGGTGCTGCCAGGTCATCGGTGCTCCGGGGTGAGGGCGGGGCCGCTCGGGTGCGGGGTCGGGACACGGTTCGGCGGGCGCAGCGGCGCCATCGTGTGGTCGCCGGTCCGCCGAGGCCCCGTCCAGGGGCCTGGTACGGCGTCGGTGCGGGCGGCGAGGGTGTAGGCCACCGCCTCGTAGTTGACCCGCCAGCCGCGGAAGTCAGGCCACGCCTGCTCCGGGCTCCGCTCGGTCTGGAAGCCGGCGCTGACCAGCCGCTCCACCCCGGTCAAGAACTCCTCGTAGGTGAGCTGCAGCGGCTTGTCGGGGTCGGGGTCGCGGTCGACCGCGATGCCGAGGCTCTCGGCGATCGCCTGCAGCGCGGTGAAGCCCATCCGCAGGCACAGGCGGGCCTCCACGGCCGGCGCGGTCGACGGCGAGAACGCCATCCACAGCGCGGCCGAGTCCAGGACCGCGACGAGGCCGACGAGCCAGGAGGTGAGCGGACCGGGCGAGCGGAACCGGGTGAGCACCGGGTAGTTGGTGTGGCTCTCGGCGACGTCGGCGGCCCAGCGCTCCCACTGCAGGTAGAAGGCGTCCATCACGGCGCCCTCGTCGGTCTCGCCGACGCCGAAGCGGGTGCGGGCCAGCACCTCCGGGCCCCACGCCGGGGTGCCGGCCCGCGAGGTCAGCAGCGTCACCTCGGTCTCCCGGCGGTTGAACGCGCCGTAGAGCGTCGGCAGGTAGCCGATCTGCAGGGCGACCACGATCAGCCCGCAGGCGGCCGCGACGTAGTCGATGACGGTCAGGGTGCCGTTGCTGGGACCGGCGTAGCCCAGGGTGAACAGCGAGGAGCCGGCCTGCGAGCTCGCATGCCCGAAGCCCTTCGGGTCGAAGGGCCACAGCAGCAGGGAGAACCCGAGGTCGAACAGCACGAGCCACACGGCGAGCTGGGTCAGGATCGTGGTGGAGGCCTGCGTCGCGAGCCGCCGGTCGCGGGCGGTGTAGTCGTGCGTCCGCGCCGTCGCCAGCCGGTAGAGCCGGTCCACCGAGCGCCCGACGAGGCGGCTGATCCGGTCGTAGCTGTGGCGCGGCACGACCAGCGTCGCCACCACACTCTTGACGGTGGCGACCACCAGGACGCCGCCGAGCACGGCTGCCGGGTAGGCCAAGGGCGAGCTCATCGGCTGATCGTGCCAGTCGATGCCCGTCGCAGCCCGTCCGGCCGTACGACGGGGCGCGGGTCAGCCGGCCGCGGCCGCGAGCACTGCGACGGCGACCACCCCGCCGACGATGGCGACCATCACCAGCGGGACGAGCCAGGGCCGCCTGGTGGGCGCGCCGATGCCCGGTGCCCGGGGCGGCCGACGGCGCATCAGCACGACGGCGAGCAGCACGCACGCCTCGACGGCGAGCAGCGCGACGGCGAGCACGCCCAGCCCGGTGACGATCAGCCCGACGGTGACCAGGGCCAGCGGCAGGACGTAGGCGAACAGCACCGCGACGAGGTCGACCGGTCGCCGCCCGGGCGGCCGCCGCGGCGCTGCAGGGGTAGTCACCGGCGCAGTCTGCCGCGCCATGGGGGAGACTGCCCCGGCAGCATCGACGAGGGAGCAGCATGAGCGAGTGGGGCCGGGTCACCGACGACGGGGCCGTCTTCGTCAGGACCGCCGAGGGTGAGCGCGAGGTGGGGTCCTGGCATGCCGGGACGCCGGCGGAGGGGCTGGCGCACTTCGTCCGGCGCTTCGAGCAGCTGGCGACCGAGGTGACGCTGCTCGAGCAGCGGTTGCGCAGCGGCGCCGGTGATCCGCGACAGGTCGCGGCGAGCGCAGGGCGGCTGAAGGAGACGTTGCCGACGGCCCCGGCGGTCGGCAACCTGGCCGCCCTCGAGACGCGGGTCGACGCGCTGCTGGCCGGCACCGCGGCGGCGGTGGAGGCGGCCAAGGCAGCCCGCGAGGTGGCCAAGGGGGAGGCGGTGCTTGCGAAGACGGCGCTGGCCGAGGAGGCCGAGCAGCTGGCCGCGAGCTCGTCCTGGCGCGACACCGGCGAACGTCTGCGCACCCTGGGCCAGGACTGGAAGCGCATCACCGGGGTCGACAAGAAAACCGATGACGCCCTCTGGGAGCGCGTCGTCGCAGCCCGAGCCCGGTTCAACGAGCGCCGCACCACCCACTTCGGCGCCCTGGAGCAGCAGCGCGAGGTCTCCAAGACTCGCAAGGAGCACCTGGTCCGCGACGCGGAGGGACTGTCCGGTTCGACCGACTGGAAGGCCACGGCCGACCGTTACAAGCAGCTGATGGCCGATTGGAAGACCGCCGGCCGCGCCCCCCGCGAGGTCGAGGATTCGCTCTGGGAGTCCTTCAAAGCCGCCCAGGACCGCTTTTTCAGCGCCCGCAACGCCTCCTTCGCCGAGCAGGACGAGGAGTTCCGCGGCAACCAGAAGCAGAAGGAGGACATCCTCGCCGAGGCCGAGGCGCTCGATCCGTCGGCGGTGGATCGGGGCAAGGCCGCGCTGCGCAAGCTGGGGGAGCGCTGGGAGGCCGTCGGCAAGGTGCCGCGCGACGCGATGCGCTCGCTCGAGGATCGGATGGCGGCTGTCGAGGAGAAATTCCGCAGCGCCGGGTCGGCTGCCGCGCCCAAACAGGAATCGCCCTTCGTGGTGCGGCTGCGCGAGAAGGTACTGGAGCTCGAGGGCAAGCTCGACAAGGCCCGGGCCGCCGGTCGTCCCACCGGCGAGTTGGAAGCGTCGCTCGAAACCCAGCGCCAGTGGCTCTCGCAGGCCGGTGTGCAAGTCGCCTCGCCGGCTGCCACCCCAGCGGCGACGGTGGCCGTCGAGCCCAGGAAGCGCACCACCGGCTGGGTCCGGGCTGCCGACGACGAGCCGTCCGCCCAGGACGACTGACCCTGCCCCGGCGTACGCCGAACCGGACCGCACCCGGGCGGATCAGCTCAGCTGGCTGCGCAGGAAGTCCACGGTGCGGGACCAGGCCAGCTTGGCGTCGACCTCGCTGTAGGTGCCCAGCAGGTTCTCGTCGTTGTGGAAGGCGTGCGCGGCGTCGTAGAAGTGGAATTCGACCGGTGCGCCGGACTCGCTGCGGAGCTGCTGCTCCTGCTGCCTGGCGGCCTCGGCTGGGTAGAAGTCGTCCTTCAACCCGTAGTGCCCCTGGACGGCGGCGGTGACGCCGGCGTAGGACTTGGGGTCGCCGGGGCCGACCCCGTAGAACGGCACGGCCGCGCCGACCTTGTCGCCCTGCTGGGCGGCGAGCAGCAGCACGAAACCGCCACCCATGCAGAAGCCGACCGCCCCGACCTTGCTGGAGGTGACGGCCTCGTGCGCGAGTAGGAAGTCGACCGCGCCACCGAGGTCCCTGGCGGCCTGGTCGACCGGGAGCGACATCATCAGCTGGCCGGCCTCGTCGGCGTCATGGGCGGTCTTGCCGCCGTAGAGGTCGGGGGCAAGGGCGACGAAGCCCTCCTTGGCCAGCCGGTCGGCGATGGCTGCGATGTGGTCGGTGAGGCCCCACCACTCCTGGATCACGATGACGCCGGGGCCGCTGCCCGACTCGGGCACGGCCAGATACCCGTGCGCGGTACCCCCGCCGCTCGGGAAGGTGGTGTTCTGCCGGTGCTGCTCGCTCATGGCTGCCTTTCCAGGGTCACGGTGGGGACGTGTGTGTTCCTACACGACCGGTCGGATCCTGCGGTGGCCCGGGTCGGTGCGCCGCGGGCTCAGTCGCCCCGCGCCCGTTCGCGCCTGATCCCCACCACGTCGTACGACGCACGCCCGGCAGCCAGCCCGCGCTGCTCGAACCGGGTGACCGGCCTGGTCGCGGGCCGCTCGACCCGCCGGGTGTCGAGCACCGACGCCATGACCTCGACCGCCTGCTCGGCGTACGCGGGCCAGTCGGTCGCGACGTGCAGGCGACCACCGGGCACCAGGCGGTCTGCCACCAACCGGGCAAAGGTAGGGCTGATCAGCCGGCGCTTGGTGTGCCGGGCCTTGGGCCAGGGATCGGGGAAGAACACCCGTACCTCGGTCAGTGACGAACGCGCGACGACGTCGCGGAGCAACGTGACGGCGTCACCCTCGACGACCCGGACGTTGGTCAGGTGCGCCTGGTCGAGGCGTTGCAGCAGGGCCGCGACCCCGGCCCGGTGCACCTCGACAGCGACGATGTCGATCTCGGGCTGCGCAGCGGCCATCGCGGCGGTGGCCTCGCCCATGCCCGAGCCGATCTCGACGACCAGCGGGGCCAGCCGACCGAAGACCCTCGGCGGGTCCAGGAGGGCGGTCGGCGGGCAGCCGAACCCCGGCCGCAGCCGCTCGAGCGCGGCGAGTGCGTTGGGTGAGGTCCGTCCCTGGCGCAGCCGATAGGTGTGGATCGCATCACCCGCCTGCACTGGCCCATCCTGTCAGGTGTGAGTCCGGCGCCTGCTGGCGAGACCAAGCTGTACCAGCATCGACGAGGGAGGGGGCGGCCAGGTGTGCCGACAGCGGGCCACGACCTTTACGCCCAGTCTTCGGGCGGCGCATGGCGCCCGAACCGCCGTCGGGCAAGCCTGCGACGCCTGGGGCATCGCCCCGACCGAAGACCTGCTGGTCATCGCCTCGGAACTGGTGACCAACGCGGTGCTCCACGCCAGGACGGCGATCGACCTGCAGGTGTGCGTTGCCGCAGGCGTCATCGAGGTGGCGGTCGGCGACAGTGATGCCGGCCGTCCGACGGTCCGGCCGAACCGGCAGGACCTGCTCGCCGATCTCGACCGGGTGCCCGTCCGGGCGCTCGACGTCGACGACCGGCACCCCGACCTGTCGGTGGGCGCCGCCGGCAGCGTGGCCGCCGGGCGCGGCCTGCTCCTTGTCGCGGCCCTCGCGCACAGCTGGGGCGTCGTCTCGCGACCCGGCGGCGGCAAGGACGTCTGGGCGCGGGTCACGCAACCGACGGGCTGGCCGCACCGGTCCGACTGCCGGTGCGCGGGTGCCCTCGCCCACACGCCCGGCGGCCTCGAGGTGCTGCACCTCGCCGGGGCGTGGGACGAGGCGGGCTAGGCGACGTACTCCCGTAGCCCTTCCGCCCGACCACCGGCGCGCAACTCCGCGAGGGTGTCCCGCTCGATCTGCCGGATCCGCTCCCGGGTCAGGCCGAGGTGCCGACCGACCTCGTCGAGGGTGCGCGGCCGCCCGTCGTCGAGCCCGAAGCGCATCCGCATCACGACCGCCGAGCGCTCGGGCAACGAACCGAGGACCTCGGCGAGCTGACCCTGGAGCATCTGCATCTCCACCGCCGCGACCGGGTCGACGGACTCGGAATCGGTGATGAAGTCGCCCAACGTTGCCTCGTCGTCGCCGACCGGGCTCTGCAGCGACAGCGTGTCCCGGCCAAACGCAATGATCTCTTCGACCTTGGCCGCCGTCATCTCGAGCGGCCGGCCGATCTCCTCGCTGGAGGGGTCCCGACCGAGGGTCTGGGTCAGTTCGCGCCGCACCCGGGTCACCTTGGTGATGAGCTCGGCCATGTGCACCGGCACCCGGATCGTGCGGCCCTGGTCGGCGAGCGCGCGCTGCAGCGCCTGCCGGATCCACCACGTCGCGTACGTCGAGAACTTGTAGCCCTTGGCGTAGTCGAACTTCTCGACCGCTCGCACGAGGCCGAGGTTGCCCTCCTGCACCAGGTCGAGCAGGTCCAGGCCGCGGCCCTGATAGCGCTTGGCCAGCGACACCACGAGCCGCAAGTTGGCCTCGAGCAGGTGCCGCTTGGCCCGCTCACCGTCCCGGGCGAGCTCGGCCAGGTCGCGCCGCAGCGCGATCGGCAGCTTGCGCTCGCCGGCCGTGTGCTGACGCAGCATCTCGACGGCGAACAATCCGGCTTCGATCCGCTTGGCGAGATCGACTTCCTCGACCGCGGTGAGCAGCGGGACCCGGCCGATCTCGCGCAGGTAGGCCTTGACCAGGTCGATCCCCGGCGGCGGCTCGTCGATCGCGAGCGGCACGTCTTCGTCGGCAACGACCGGCACGGTGGCCTCGTCCTGCGCCGGCTCGGCGGTCGGCGCGCCCGCGGGCAGCGCTGGGGTCGCCGGGGCCCTTCGCGCGGCAGCAGTGGCCGGCACGGTGGTGGCCGGCACGGCGGTCGGTGCGACGAGGGTCGAGCCCGGGGTGGCAGCGGCCGCGCGGGCCGCGGCGGATCTGGCCGGGGCCTGGCGTACCCGGGACGGCTTGGGTTCGTCGGTGCCGATGACCAGCCCGCTCTCGGTCAGCCGACGGAGCACCGCGCGGGCCTCGTCCGGGCCGATGCCGGCGGTGTCGAAGGTGTCGCGCAGCTGCGTGAGGGAGAGCTGTCCCTCGACCTGCGCACGCTCGACCAGCGCCTGGACGACGTCGGCGGGGTGGGCGGCGGTGGGCATGAGCATCTCCTGGCGTGGTGGTTGTTCTGCGGTAGGGCGCACGTCGTTGTGCTGGTCTGCCCGGTCGCTGGGGCCGGCATGCCGACGGGTGTGAGGGTCCCACGCCACCCGGGGGCGGCGCCAAGCGTGCCGAAGCGCACCCATAGGACGGGGGTCAGTGTCTGGACAACGATCCACCACCTCGAGGTGTTCCGCTGCACCTCGGGCGGTGAACTCCCTCACAGCCGCCGGCGCCTCAGTCGAGATAGTCCCGGAGTTTCTGTGACCGGGAAGGGTGCCGAAGCTTGGACAGTGTCTTGCTCTCGATCTGCCGGATGCGCTCCCGGGTGAGCCCGAACTCCCGGCCGATCTCGTCGAGGGTGCGGGGTTGGCCGTCGACGAGGCCGAAGCGCATCTTCACGACCGCAGCCTCGCGCTCGGTGAGGGTGCGCAGGACATCGCCCAACTGCTCCTGCATCAGCCCGTAGGACACCACCTCCGAGGCGATCGGGGCGTCGGCGTCTTCGATGAAGTCGCCGAGGTTGCTGTCCTGGTCGTCGCCGATCGTCGTCTCCAGCGAGACGGGCTCGCGTGCGTAGCCCTGGATCTCGACGACCTTCAGAGGGGTCAGATCGAGCTCCCTGGCCAACTCTTCGGGGGTCGCCTCCCGGCCGAGGGACTGCAGCAACTCGCGCTGGATCCGGGTCAGTTTGTTGATCTGCTCGACCATGTGCACCGGGATGCGGATGGTGCGGGCCTGGTCGGCCATCGCCCGGGTGATGGCTTGCCGGATCCACCAGGTCGCGTAGGTCGAGAATTTGTAGCCCTTGGTGTAGTCGAACTTCTCGACGGCGCGGATCAGCCCGAGGTTGCCCTCCTGGATGAGGTCCAAGAACAACATGCCGCGGCCGAGGTAGCGCTTGGCGATCGACACCACCAGGCGCAGGTTGGCCTCCAGCAGGTGTCGCTTGGCGCGGTCGCCGTCGCGGACCAGCTCGGCGAGGTCGCGACGCAACGCGGCCGATCCCCCGCCGCCGCCGCTGTCGGCCAGCCGCAGCTTCTCGGTGGCGAACAGCCCGGCCTCGATGCGCTGCGAGAGCTCGACCTCCTGCTCGGCTGTGAGCAGCGGCGTCTTGCCGATCTCCTTGAGGTAGGCGCGCACGAGGTCGGTCGAGATCCCGACCTCGCCCTCGGCGGCGAGGGGCTTGTCGTCATCCTCATCGTCGTTCGAGTCGTCGGTGGTGCCTTCGCCGTCCTCGTCCTCGTCGTCGACCTCGAGGTCCACGGCAGGCGGCGCGGCGGCTGGGGCCTGGACCGGCGTGGGCTCGACTGTCTCCGCGGCCGGGCCGTCCTGCGCGACGGCCAGCAACGCAGTCTCGGCGGCACGAGCAAGCGTGGCCGGGCTCGCGCGGCGGACACGCGGCTCGGTCGTGCGGGCGCTGGCAGGGGGCGTCACGGGCGGTCCTTCACGCTCGAAGGGGTGGGGGCTGGGCCCCTCCCCTTCAACAGTCAGGAGGCCCTCGGCGTTCCCCGCCCAGGGCCTCCCGGGCAGCGCGTCGGCTAGAGCAGCGAGCGCAGCACGAACGCCATGATGCCGCCGTGCCGGTAGTAGCCCTGCTCGCCGGGGGTGTCGATCCGCACGGTGACCGTGAAGCGCTTGTCGTCGGCCTGGACGGTCAACTCACGCGGCACCGTCTCGGTGTCGGCGATGCCCTCGATCGTGAACACCTCGTGCCCGGTCAGGCCCAGCGAGCTCGCGGTGTCCCCGCCGGTGTACTGCAGCGGCAGCACGCCCATCCCGATCAGGTTGGAGCGGTGGATCCGCTCGTAGGACTCGGCGATCACGGCGCGTACGCCGAGCAGCGCGGTCCCCTTTGCGGCCCAGTCCCGCGACGAGCCGGAGCCGTACTCCTTGCCGGCGAGCACGACGAGGGGGACGCCTTCCCCGGCATACGCGACCGAGGCCTCGTAGATGGAGACGACCTCGCCGTCCTTGCTCGTGACGCCGCCCTCGGTGCCGGGGGCGAGCTGGTTGCGCAGCCGGATGTTGGCGAACGTCCCGCGGATCATCACCTCGTGGTTGCCACGGCGGCTGCCGTAGCTGTTGAAGTCCTTCGGGGCGACGCCGTGCTCGGTGAGATAGCTGCCGGCGGGGGAGCTGCCCTTGATCGACCCGGCCGGGCTGATGTGGTCGGTCGTCACCGAGTCCCCGAGTACGGCGAGCGCGCGGGCGCCGGTGATGTCGGTGAGGGCGGCCGGCTCGCGTTGCATCCCGTCGAAGTACGGCGGCTTGCGGACGTAGGTGCTCTCGGGGTCCCAGGCGAACGCGTCGCCGCCGGGCACCTCGATCGCCTTCCAGCGGTCGTCGCCGGCGAAGACGTCCCGGTAGGAGTCGGCGTACATCTGCTCGGTGATCGCCTCGTCGACGACCCGGGCGACGTCGCCCGCGGTCGGCCAGATGTCTTTGAGGTAGACCGGATTGCCGTCGGTGCCGGTGCCGAGCGGCTCGGTCGTGAGGTCGAGGTCCATCGTGCCGGCGAGGGCGTAGGCGACCACCAGCGGCGGGCTGGCCAGGTAGTTCATCTTGATGTCGGGGTTGATCCGGCCCTCGAAGTTGCGGTTGCCGGACAGCACGCTGACCACGGCCAGGTCGCCTTCGTTGACGGCGGCGCTGACCTCCTCCGGCAGCGGCCCGCTGTTGCCGATGCAGGTGGTGCAGCCGTAGCCGACGGTGTTGAAACCCAACTTGTCGAGATAGGGGTTGAGCCCGGCCTTCTCGTAGTAGTCGGTGACGACCTTCGAGCCTGGCGCCAGCGTCGTCTTGACCCACGGCTTGCTGGACAGCCCCTTCTCGACCGCGGCCTTGGCGAGCAGGCCCGCGGCAACCATCACGGAGGGGTTACTGGTGTTGGTGCAGGAGGTGATCGCAGCGATCGCGACGGCGCCGTGGTCGAGCTGCACCCGGTCGCCGGTGGCCAGGGTCGCGGCCACCGGGTTGCTCGGCCGGTCACCGAGCGGCCCGATGTTGACGCTGACCGGCTGGTCGCTCGGCTTGCTCTCGTACGCCGCAGCCGGGTCGCTGGCCGGAAAGGACTCGGCGCTGGACTCGTCGATCCCGCCGTCGGTGATGGCGCTGTGGCCGTTGCCGGTGGTGGCGTAGTCGCGCAGCGCGGTGCGGAACATCGCCTTGGCGTCGGTGAGCGGCACCCGGTCCTGTGGGCGCTTGGGTCCGGCCAGGCTCGGCACGATCGTCGACAGGTCGAGCTCGAGGGTCTCGGAGAAGCGCGGCTCGGCAGCCGGGTCGTGCCAGAGCCCCTGCTCCTTGGCGTACGCCTCGGTGAGGGCGATCTGCTGGGCCGGCCGGGCGGTGAGCCGCAGATAGGCGAGCGTCTCGTCGTCGATCGGGAAGATCGCGCAGGTCGAGCCGTACTCCGGGCTCATGTTGCCGATCGTCGCGCGGTCGGCCAGCGGCACATTGCCGACACCCGGCCCGTAGAACTCCACGAACTTGCCGACAACGCCTTGCCTGCGCAGCATCTCAGTCACCGTGAGGACCAGGTCGGTGGCCGTGGCGCCGGCCTGCAGCTCGCCGGACAACTTGAAGCCGACGACCTTCGGGATCAGCATGCTGACCGGCTGGCCGAGCATCGCCGCCTCGGCCTCGATGCCGCCGACGCCCCAGCCGAGCACGCCCAGGCCGTTGATCATCGTGGTGTGCGAGTCGGTGCCGACGAGGGTGTCGGGGTAGGCCAGCCCGCCGCGCTCGAAGACGACCCGGGCGAGCCGCTCGAGGTTGACCTGGTGCACGATCCCGGTGCCCGGCGGCACCACCGCGAAGTCGTCGAACGCCGTCTGACCCCACTTGAGGAACTCATAGCGCTCTCGGTTGCGCTCGTACTCCAGCTTGCCGTTGATGGCGAGCGACTCGGGGCTGCCGAAGCTGTCGGCCACCACCGAGTGGTCGATCACCAACTCGGCCGGAGCGAGTGGGTTGATCTTCCTGGCGTTGCCGCCGAGGTCGGCCATCGCCTCGCGCATCGCGGCCAGGTCGACGACGCAGGGCACGCCGGTGAAGTCCTGCATGAGCACCCGCGCAGGGGTGAACTGGATCTCGGTGTCGGGCTCGGCCTGCGGGTCCCAGGCGGCCAGCGCACGCACCTGCTCGGCGGTCGTGTTGGCGCCGTCCTCGGTGCGTAGCAGGTTCTCCAGCAAGATCTTGAGGGAGTAGGGCAGGTCGGCGGCGCCCGCCACCGCCGCGAGCCGGAAGACGTCGTACGACGTCCCGCCCACATCCAGCGTCCCGCGTGCCCCGAAGCTGTCCAGGCTCGTCATCGTGCATCTCCTTCGGTCGTCGCTGGTCACGCTAGTGCGGTGGTGCGCGGGTGCGCACCGCGTCCTGCTCGTCCGGCGAACGGGCTCGGTCCGCACCGGGTCGGCGGCTGTCCTGCGCTGCAGGGCCCGCACCGGGCCGGCTCGGCCACGTCCCCCGTCGTACGAACGGCAACGAAGCACCCATACCGGGAGCAGAAGGGCCACCACCGTGGGGGAAGTGAGGCTCGGGCCGGGGCGGCGCGCGTACGACGGGTCAGAAGCGCTCCCGCCGGATCAACGTCTTGCGGCCCTTGATGACGCTGCCGCGCAAGGCCGCGATGACCTCGTCGGCCGCTGACTCGGGGACCTCGACGAGGGAGAAACGCTCGGTGATCTCGATCGCGCCGATGTCCCGGCCGGACAGGCGCGACTCGCCGGCGATGGCGCCGACGAGGTCCTGCGGGCGGATGCCGGCGGCGCTGCCGGCGCCGACGAACAGCCGGGTCATTCCGCCCGGCGGCCCCTTGAACCGCGACGAACCCGTGGCGGGGGCGGCCGCGCCCTGGCGGAGCGGCCGGCCCTGGCCCGAAGCCCGCCCCGAAGCCTGGCCCGAAGCCTCGCCCGAAGCCTGGCCCGAAGCCTGGCCCCGGACCGGTGCCTGGCGGCGGCCCGACGGTGCGGTCGGGGCCTGTCGAACCGACGGCGGCGAGCTGGCATCGGGTTCCCGCACCGGCGCGGGGCGGGTGACGGCGACCGTCGGAATCTCCTGCTCGTCCTGCTGCGGAGCGCCGGCCCGGTGGAGCAGCCGAAGCGCCGCCGCCGCCACGTCGATCGGGTCGTGCTCGGCGGGCAGCGACGCGACGAGCTCGCGCTCGGCGTCGAGGTCACCCTCGGCCATCGCGTCGAGCAGCGCCAGCCGGGTGCGCTCGAGCCGGCGGCCACGCAGATCGGCCACCGTCGGTAGCGGTTGCAGCGGGATGCGCACGCCGGTGGTGCGCTCCACCGCCTGCAGCATCCGTTGCTCGCGGGGCTCGGCGAGGGTGATCGCGACGCCCTCGCGGCCGGCCCGCCCGACCCGCCCGATGCGGTGGACGTAGGACTCCGGCGCCGACGGCACGTCGTAGTTGACGACGTGGCTGAGATGGTCGACGTCGAGCCCGCGGGCAGCGACGTCGGTCGCGACGAGCAGCTCGGCCGTACCGTTGCGGAGTCTGCTCATCACCCGGTCGCGCTGCTCCTGGCTCATCCCGCCGTGCAGCGCCTCGGCCCGGTGTCCGCGGGCGTTCAGCACCTCGGTCAGCGCGTCGACCTCGCCGCGGGTGCGACAGAACACGAGCGCAGCGGCGGGGCGTTCGAGGGCGAGGACACGGGCGAGCGCGGCCGGCTTGTGCGCCCGGGCAACGAGATATGCCGTCTGCCGGACCAGCGGCGTCGCACCGTCGACGAGACGCTCTCGCTCCACCTGAACGCGGACGGCGTCCCGCAGGTGGCGCCGGGCCATCCGGTCGACCCGGTGCGGCATCGTGGCCGAGAACAGCACGGTCTGCCGCTCGGGCGGGGTCGCGCCGAGAATGGCCTCGATGTCGTCCGCGAAGCCCATGTCGAACATCTCGTCGGCCTCGTCGAGCACGACAACCGCGAGCCCGGAAAGGCGCAGGGTGCCCCGCTGGATGTGGTCCAGGGCCCGGCCGGGGGTGGCGACGACCAGGTCGACGCCGCGCTCCAGGGGACGGAGCTGCCGGCCGATCGGCTGTCCGCCGTACACCGCGAGGACGCGCGCGCCCAGGTCCCGGCCGTAGCTCGTCACGGCTTCGGCGACCTGGACAGCCAATTCGCGGGTTGGGGTGAGGACGAGCCCGACCGGCGCGGTCCCGCGGGCGCCGGCGGCGAGGCGCTGCAGCAGCGGCAGGGCGAACGCCGCGGTCTTGCCGGTGCCGGTCGCCGCCTGGCCGATCAGGTCGCGGCCCTGCAGCAGCAGCGGGATCGCCTCGCGCTGGATGGGCGTGGGCTCCTCGTAGCCCAGCCGGAGCAGCGCCTGCTCCAGCTCGGGGCGCAGGCCGAGTTCGGCGAAGCCACTGGCGTCGGCCGGGCCGGTCACGGGCTCCTCCTGGGTGGTGCGGCGGGCACCCAGTGTCCCAGTCGGTCAGCCCTTCTTCGCGGCAGCCTTGGCCTGCTGCTTAAAGGCCCGCACCTGCAGCAGGGTCTCCGGGCTCGTCACGTCGGCCACGCTGCGCAGCGCGTCGTCGTCGCCGTAGGCGCCGGCCGCCTGGCGCCACCCGGTCGGCCGCACGCCCAGTTGCTTGCCCAGCAGGGCGATGAAGATCTTGGCTTTCTGCTCACCGAAGCCGGGGAGGGCCTGCAGCCGGCGGAGCAGCTCCGCGCCGTCGGGGGCGTCCTCCCAGATCGCCTCGGCCCGGCCGTCGTAGTGCTCGACGAGCGCCCGGCACATGTCCTGGACCCGGCCGGCCATCGAGCCGGGGAAGCGGTGGATCGCCGGTTGCTGGGCGAACAACTCGGCCAGGTCGTCCCGGCTGGCGAGCTCGCGCGCGTTCAGGTCGTGGCCCAGCCGGTCCCGGAGCACAGCCGGACCGCGGAAGGCCTTCTCCATCGGAATCTGTTGATCAAGCAGCATGCCGGTCAGCAGGGCCAGCGGATCGCGCGAGAGCAGCGCGTCGGCGTCGGCGTCCTGGGACAGGTGCAACGTGGTCATCCCGCGAGCATGCATCGCGACAGGACGCCCGGCTAGTCCTGGTCGATGACCCGGCCCGGCTCGATCGCGATGCGCTCGGTGACCGCGACCGGCCGATCGATGAGGGCGCTCGGCCGGTCCTTGCGGGACACCGCCGGCCCGGCGTTCGCGGCCACTACCCCCATCCAGGGCAGCGCCACCGCGCCGACGACCAGGACCAGCTTCCAGACCAGCGGCACCGGGAGCGCGACCGCGAGCACGAAGCACGAGATGCGCACGAGTTGGGTCACGACGTAGCGGCGCTGGCGCAGCCGGCGGTCGTCGGTGTGGCTCAGGCCGGCTGTCGTGACAACGATCGTCTCGGGACCTCGCGCGCTGGACACGGTGGCGCCTCCTGCCGATGGCGCCGGCCCCGGGACAGGGGAGCACCTGCTCAACAGTGTCCCGGATGTCGCGCTTCCGCGCGCGCCGGACTCCTCAGCGCCGACCATGCACCAGCCGGATGATCGTGGCGAGTGAGTCGGTGACCTTGGGGGAGCGGGAGAACGACAGCAACTGCACAGGCAGCTCGAACCGCTGCCGGGTGATCGCCTTGGCGCGGGTGAACTCCCGGAGGCCGTCCGCGCCGTGGATCCGCCCGAAGCCCGAGTCGCCGACCCCGCCGAACGGCAGCGCCGGCACCGAGGCGAACGCGATCACCGAGTTGATGCTGGTCATGCCCGAGCGCATCCGCCGGGCAATCTCGACGCCACGCTTGCCGTCCCCGGTGAAGACCGACCCCGCGAGGCCATACGCCGTGGCGTTGGTGCGCTCCAGGGCCTGCTCGACGTCGCGGACCCGGGCCACGGTGATCGTCGGGCCGAAGGTCTCCTCGCGCACCGCGGTGCTGTCCTCGGGCACGTCGACCAGGATCGTCGGCTCGACGTAGCCGCCGTCCGCCCCGCCGCCGGTCAGCACGCGCCCGCCGCGGGCCACGGCGTCGGCGATGTGTCGGGTGATGACGCCGACCTGCTTGGGCATCGTGATCGGCCCGTACGACGCACCGGCGGCCGACCCGGCCCGGACCGAGCTCGCCAGCCTGGTCAGCTCGGTCACGAAGGCGTCGTACACCTTGTCGGTGGCATAGACCCGCTCGATCCCGATGCAGGTCTGGCCCGCGTTGCTCATGGCGCCCCACAGGGCCGCGTCGGCAGCTGCGGCGACGTCCGCGTCGTCGTCCACGATCATCGCGTCCTTGCCGCCGCACTCCATGAGCACCGGCACGAGGCCTTCGGCGCAGGCCGCCATCACCAGTCGGCCGGTGGCGGTCGAGCCGGTGAAGGCGATCTTGTCGACGCCGGCCCGGCACAGCGCCGCCCCGGTCTCGCCGAGCCCGGTGACGACCTGGAGCACGTCGGGGCGCCCCGGCACAGCTGTCCGCCAGGCCTGTTCGAGCCACCGCCCGATTGCCGGGGTGTACTCGCTGGGCTTGAACACGACCGCGTTGCCGGCGGCCAGGGCGTAGGCCAGCGAGCCCATCGGGGTGAAGACCGGGTAGTTCCAGGGGCCGATGACGCCGACCACCCCGAGCGGCTGGTACTCCAGGAGCGCCTGCTGGTTCGCGGCCATCAGGCCGGCGGGCACCCTGCGCAGGCCGAGCACCTTCGGGGCGTGCTTCGCAGCCCACTCGATGTGGTCGATCGCGAGGGTGATCTCGAGCAGGGCATCCGGGCGCGGCTTGCCGTTCTCGGCGTGCACGAGGTCGGCGAGCTCATGCATGCCGCGGGCGAGCACGCCCTTCCAGGCGCGTAGGTGGCGGCGCCTGGCCTCGAAGCCTTGGTCGCGCCACCAGGACGCCGCCTCGTGCGCCCGGGCGACCGCGGCCTGGACGTCGTCGGCGCTGGCGATCGGGTGGCTCGCGAGGACCTGACCGGTGCCGGGATCGAGCGAGTCGAAGCGCTCCCCGGCGGTTGGGTCGGACGCGGTCTGGTCGGTGGCGAGCGTCATCCGCCGACTGTAGGCGGCCGCCCACCCCCCTCTCGGAAGCACCCAGCACCACCACCGCCCCAGCCGCCCGGAAGCCTGATCGGTGCCCCGTCGCCGGCCGATCTTGACGATGTTGCCGGCGACACGCCGATGAGGGCGACCAGATCGTCAAGATCGGCCAGCTCAGGGGGGCACGCCCGGACCCCGGACCCGAGCAACGTCCGAGATCGGCCGGGAAGCGGTCGTACGACGGGTCAAAGGCCGGTCGGCTCGGGCAGCAGATCGGGGAAGACTGCCGGCCGCCGCTCGGCCTTGGCACTGAACGCCTCGACCATGTCGGCTTGCTGGAACATCCCGGACTGCCAGGTCGCGATCTGCTCCAGTGCGTCGTCGACCGAGTGGTCACGGGCGTAGTTCATCGCCACCTTGGTGCCCCAGATCGCCAGCGGGGACTTCGCCGCTATCTCCCGGGCGGTGTCCAGCACGCCCGCGAGCAGGGCCTGGGGGTCCGCGTAGACCTGCTGGACGAGCCCGACCTCGTACGCGCGCGCCGCCGGGACGCGCCGGCCGGTGTAGGCCATCTCGCGGGCGAAGCCCTCCGGGACGACCGTGCCGGGCCGCTGCAGCGTGCCGGCGTCGGCCGTCATGCCGATGTTGATCTCCTGCACGCAGAAGAACGCCTCGGCGCTCGCGTAGCGCAGGTCGCAGGCCGTCACCAGGTCGACGGCCCCGCCGATGCAGCCGCCCTGGACCGCGGCAAGGACCGGCAACCGGGCCTTTTCGAGCGCGGTGAACGACCACTGCAGCACCTTGGCGTTGGACCGCATCCGGGCCTGCTTGCGCCCGAGCTCGGCGTCGTCACCGTGCTGGCCGGCGAAGACCGCCAGGTCCATCCCGGCGCAGAAGTGCTTGCCGGTGCTCGAGATCACCACGACGCGGGCGCTCGCGGCGTCGCTGATCGAGGTGACGATCTCCGGCAACTCGCGCCAGAACTCCGGCACCATCGTGTTGAGCTCGTCCCCGCGGGAGAGCCGCACGTGGGCGACCCCGTCGGCGATGTCCACGTCGAAGCAGCGATATCCCATGCCCGGATCCTGCCGCACGGCCGCGGCCTGCCCCAGTTGCACTAGCGTCGCGGTCGTGAGCGACGCCGTGTTGTCCCTGTCCGGTGTCGGGGTGGTACGTGACGGCGCGACCTTGCTGGCCGGCGTCGACTGGACCGTGCTCGAGGGCGAGCGGTGGGTGCTGCTCGGCCCCAACGGGGCCGGCAAGACCACCCTGGTGCAGATCGCGGCGGCGTCGCTGTTCCCGAGCAGCGGCACCGTCGAGCTGCTCGGCGAACGCTTCGGCCGGACCGACCTCGGCGAGTTGCGCACCCGGGTGGGCCTGTCCAGCTCAGCGCTCACCGATCGGGTGCCGGCCAATGAAAAAGCCGTCGACGTGGTCGTCACCGCAGCCCATGGCGTGCTCGGCCGGTGGCGGGAGGCGTACGACGCGACCGACGTCGACCGGGCGATCGCGCTGCTCGCCAGGGTCGGGCTGCGGGCCTTCGCCGGCCGGCGCTTCGGGACGTTGTCCGAGGGCGAGCGCAAACGGGTGCTCCTCGCCCGGGCGCTGATGACCGACCCTGAGCTGCTGCTGCTCGACGAGCCGGCTGCCGGCCTCGATCTGGGCGCCCGGGAGGCCTTGCTGCGGCTGCTGACCCGCCTCGCCACCGACCCCGGCGCACCGCCGAGTGTCCTGGTGACCCACCACGTCGAGGAGGTGCCGGTCGGGACCACGCACGCCCTGCTGCTCGCCCGCGGTCGGGTGGTGGCAGCCGGTCCGGTCGATGCGGTGCTGACCGGGCCGCTGCTCAGCCGGGCCTTCGGCCTGCCGCTGGTGGTTGAGTGCCGCGCCGGTCGCTACACCGCCCGGGCCGCGTGAGGCCCCGGAACGCCGACGACCGCCCACCCAGCAGGGTGAGCGGCCGTCGTACGACGGGGGAGGGCTAGGCGAGCGTGCCGGTCTCGTCGACCCAGTCCACGGCTTTCTCGCGCAGCTTGTCCTCATACGCCTTGGCGTGGTGGCCGCAGAACAGCAGGTCGCCGGAGGCAAGGACGACGCGTACATAGGCCTGCGCGCCACAGCGGTCGCAGCGGTCGGCAGCGGTCAGGGTCGGGGACGGGGCTGGGGGTGTCACGGTTCCGGTCACGACCCTAGAACACCACACTTCGAGCCATCGTTCCCACTCGAAGGGATGATGGGCGGCGTGTCGTTACCTGCCGATGTACCTGGCCCGTTGACCGGTCTGCTCGTCGCCGACTTCTCGCGCGTGCTCGCCGGGCCGTTCGCCACGATGATGCTCGCCGACCTCGGCGCCCGGGTCGTCAAGGTCGAGGTTCCCGGTGCCGGCGACGACGCACGTGGCTACGGGCCCTTCGTTTCCGGCCGGTCGCTCTACTTCGCCCGGGTCAATCGCGGCAAGGAGTCGGTCGTCCTCGATCTGAAGGACCCGGCCGACCACGAGCTGGCCGTCGAGCTCGCGACCAGGGCCGACGTCGTCGTCGAGAACTACCGCCCCGGGGTCATGGACCGCCTCGGCCTGGGCTGGCTGGCCCTGCAGGCGGTCAACCCGCGGCTCGTCTGCTGCTCGATCAGCGGCTTCGGCCAGACCGGCCCGTGGTCGCTGCGTCCGGCGTACGACGCGGTGGTGCAGGGGATGAGCGGGCTGATGTCGGCGTCCGGTGCGGCCGACGGGCCGCCCACCAAACCGGGTATCCCGGTGGCGGATCTGGCAGCCGGGCTCTATGCGTTCGGCGGGATCACCAGCGCGCTCCTCGGCCGGGACCGCACCGGCCTCGGCAGCCACCTGGACATCGCGATGTACGACGCGACGGTCTCGCTGCTGGAGGGCGCGGCGCTGTCCTACCTGGCGACGGGGCTCGACCCCGGCCGGATCGGCAACGCGCACTTCTCCATCGCGCCGTTCGACACGTTCTCCTGCGCGGACCGCGACATCACCATCTGCGCGGCCAACGACGTGCTGTTCGGCGCCCTCGTGACCGCGCTGGGGCTATCGGCGCTGCTCACCGACCCCCGGTTCGCCAGCAACGCCGCGCGGCATGAGGGAAGGGTCGCGCTCAAAGCCGCCCTCGAGGGGGCGCTGCGGACTCGCCCGGCCGCGGCCTGGCTGGACGTACTGGCTGGGGCCGGGGTGCCGTGCGGCCCGATCAGCGATGTGGCGGAGGCGATCGGGTCACCGCAGTCGACCGCGCGCAACATGGTGGTCGACGCCGGTGGCGTGCCGGTGCCGGGCAACCCGGTCAAGCTCTCGGCCTGGCCCGACCCGCCGATCCGTCGGGCGGCGCCGGGGCTCGACGAACACGGACCGGCGATCCGCAGGGAGCTGGCAGCGCCCCGGCCCCCCCGAGCCGCGCGATCTTGACGATCTGGTCGCTCCGATCGGTGTGTCGGCGACTTGATCGTCAAGATCGGCCAGGTGCGGGCGGCCGTCAGCGGCGGCCGGTGAAGCGGAACACCTCCTCGCGTTCGGCGAAGTGCTGGTTCGAGGAGATGATCTTTGCGGTGCTGCCAGCCCGCGCGGCGAGGCCAAGACCGACCTGGGTGCAGGCCCGCCCGAAGGTCCGGTAGCCGGGCTCGGTCACCAACCAGACCGTGTGTCCACCTGCCCGGCGCAGGACCTCCTGGACGAACGCGGTCGGGGCGGCCGCGGCGTTGCGCTCGGCGTAGTCGACCCAGTCGACCCGGTCGGGCCCGGCGAGGGTGGGGTAGACGACGGCGGTAGCGCCGGCCGGCAGCAGGTCGGCCAAGGCGGGCCCGAGCTGGTCGGGGCACAGCACGACGACGTCGCCGGGGACCAGGCGCGACCGGAGTACGGCAGCCACCTGGCCGGCCTGGGTCTTGCGGTCGTCGAACGGGTTGCCGACGCTGCCGAGCAGCCCCAGCCCGACGGTGAGGCAGGTCAGGGCGATGCGGGTGCGCCCGGACAGGACCCGTAGGCCGAGGGCGACCAGGAGCAGTGCGGGAGCGAGTGCGATCGAGCTGTAGCGCGGCGCGTAGCCGGCGTGCACCACCTGGCCGATCAGCAGGCCGAGCAGCATCGTGCCGGCCGCGAGCAGCGCCAGGTCGCGCGCGGTTCGGTCCCTGGGACGGGCCAGCAGGACCCCGGCTGACGTCGTACGGCCGAGCAGGGCAAGGGCAAACAGGGCCAGCAGCAGCAGCGACAGCACCCGGCCGCCGCCGTGCGACCCGCCCGCCCACGCGGTCACCGTGTCGAGGGCGGAACCGAGCGACGGTGACGGTGCCCACGGGGTGCCGGTGTGCCGCAACTGGAAGGCCAGGATCGGCAGCCAGGGCAGCACCAGCAGCGCCCCGGTGGCCTGCGCCGCCAGCAGCCGGTAGCTGCGCCGGAGCAGCAGCACGGTGGCGAGCGTGACCATCAAGAACAGCGACCAGTAGTGGGTGAGCACCAGCGCAGCGCAGGCGACGGACACCAACGCCAGCCGGCCCCGGCTCGGCCGCTCGGCGGCCCGTAGCAGCACCAGCCCGAGCAGGACCACTTCGAACACGACCAGGGCGTACATCCTGGCCTCGGTCGCGTAGTGCACCGCGAACGGCGAACTCGCCAGGAGCACGACGGCGAGCCAGCCGGTCGTGCGATCGCGCAACCGGCGGCCCAGCAGCCAGAGCGCCGGCATCGCCGCCAGTGCGAAGACGGTGGACAGGGCGCGGACAGCGGCGGCGGACTGGCCGAAGGCAGCCATCCAGCCGTGCAGCAGCAGGTAGTAGACCGGTGGGGCGCCATCGCGCCGCAGCGCAGCCGGGATCTGGTCCAGCGGCAGGCGGGCGATGTGCACCGACAGGGCCTCGTCCAGCCACAGCCCGGAGCGGGTCGTCAGCCGGGCCAGGATGCCGAGCGCGAGTGCCACCGCAACCGCAGCCGGCAGGACCCGCGAGCGGTGGCCCGGGTCCGCCCGGGTGCGCTCGCGGGCGAGCGTCAGCACCCTGTCAGGACGCCCGCGTCTTCGGCAGCGGATGGAACGGCGCCTCCCGGCCGGTCCGCTGCTCGACCGAAGTGCCGGCTGCCTTGCCGGTCTGCTCCTCGTGGTAGTCGTCCTCCACGTTGACCTCCCAGACGTCGTGCGAGGCGCCCAGGATGTTCTTGGCGGTCAGCATCGCTGTCAGCATGCTGTGGTCCTGGTTGTTGTACTTGTGCATGCCGTTGCGGCCGACCGGATGGACATTGGGCACGGTCCGGTCGAGCCAGTGCCGGATGGTGGCGACGTGCCCGGCGTACGCCGCGTCGTAGACCGGGTAGGCCTTGGGCTGACGCACCACGTGACCGGCCTCGACCGCGCCGACGTCGACGAGGCCGAGCGTGGACAACTCGCGCTTAGCCATCGCGACGAGCTCGCCATCGGTGGCCGTCCAGAGCTCATCGCCCTCGTTGACGAAGTACTCAAGGCCCAGGCAAGTCCGGCCGTCCTTGACCAGGTGCGGCGACCACGAGCCGAAGTTCTGGATCCGGCCGACCTTGACGTCGGGGGCGTGGATGTAGATCCAGTTGTCGGGAAAGCTGAACCGCTCGGGTACGACGAGCGCAACGGTAAGGAAATCTCGGTAGCGCAGGCTCCGCGCGGCGTCCTGGACGGCGGCGGGGGCGGCGGGCTCCATCGCGAGGACCAGCTCGGACAACGGCATCGAGGACACGACCGCATCGCAGTCGTAACGGGTGGAACCGCCCTGACTCAGCGCGGTGACCGCGACCGCTCGACCGTCCTCGTGATGCACCGTCTGCGCCCAGGTGTGCAGGCGCACCTTGCCGCCCATCGCCTGCACCCCGTCGCGGCAGCGCTCCCACATCATGCCGGGACCGAGCTTTGGGTACTGGAACTCCTCGATCAGGCTCGCGACGTCCTTGCTGTTCTTCTTCGGCAGCAGCGCCCGGACGACGGCCGTCATCAGCGACATGTTCTTGATCCGCTGTGCCGCCCAGTCGGCCTGGATCTCGGTCGCGGGCATGCCCCACACCTTCTCGGTGTAGGTCTTGAAAAAGATCCGGTAGAGACGCCAGCCGAACCGCGCGGCAACCCAGCCCTCGAAGTTGGACTGGTCGGCCGGCGGGCGGAGCCGGGCCAGACCGTAGCTCGCCATGCACCGGACGGCCTCGACGATCCCGAGGTTGCCCAGGGCGTTGCTGGCCTTGAGCGGGTAGTCGAACAGCTTGCCGTCGTAGAAGATCCGGCTCATCCGCGGCCGCATCAGGAAGTCCTCGTCCGGCAAGATCTCGTGCCAGAGGCGCTCGACCTCCGGCACCTTGGTGAAGAAGCGGTGCCCGCCGATGTCGAACCGCCAGCCATCGCGCTCGACGGTTCGGCTGATGCCGCCGACCGCGTCCGAGGCCTCGAGCACCGTCACCGGCGCACCGGCTTTCTCGAGCTCATAGGCAGCGGTGAGGCCAGCGGGGCCGGCACCGATCACCAACGTGTGCGGGGGAGGATTCGGCACGCTTTCTCCATTCAAGAGGCTGAGCTTCCCATGCCCCGGGTCATCCCGGGGCACGCCGAAAGCAGCGGGTCTTTGCCCAATTGTTACCCACCGAGGGCCCGCACGAGCAGCCGGACCGATCTGCGTTCGAGCTGGGGGGCCAGTGCGGTGTGCCCGCTGACCAGGCGGACGAACAGCGACCACACCGGTGGCGCGGCGCGCAGCACCCCGTGCACGGCGCCGGGATGGCGGGTGAACGCGGCGAGTGCCCGGCGCCCGGCGACCATCTCCGGACCCAGCAGGGCCTCGACGGCCCCGGCGTACGACGTCGGGTCGGTGGCGGCGGCGTGGCCGGCGAGCCGGCCGGACCGCAGCGCGAAGCTGATGCCCTCGCGGGTCCACGGGTCGAGCAACCCGGCTGCGTCACCGGCGACCAGCACCCGGCCGCGCCGCAGCGGCGAACCGGCGGCGCGGACGCGGGTGAGGTGGCCGCCGTCCTCGAGCGCGGTCGACAGGTCGAGGCCGAGCGAGGCCACGAAGCTGCGGTAGTAGTCCCGAACGGCCGCGCCGCGGGCCCGGTCGCCGATGACCCCGACGGTGAGGGTGTCGCCTTTGGGGAACACCCAGCCGTAGGAGCCGGGCACCGGACCCCAGTCGAGCAGCACGCGGCCGGCCCAGTCGCTGCCCGGCGGGGTCGGCAGTTCGGCCTCGAGTCCGAGGTCGACCTGCTCGCAGACGACGCCAACGTGGGCGGCGGCCCGGCCCTGCGAGCCGTCCGCGCCGACCACGGCGCGGGCCCGGAGCGAGCCGTCCCGCGTCGTGAGCCGCACGAGACCGGCCACCTGCGCGTACGCCGTGACGGTGGTGGCCGTCTGCAGCACGGCGCCGGCCTCGACCGCGGCCGCGACGAGGGCGGCGTCGAGGTCGGCGCGCAGGACCATCGGCAGGAACGCCGGGGCGGCCCGGCTGAACGGCCGCCGGCCGTTGCTGGTGAAGGTGATCCGGCCGACCTGCTCCCGCGCGAGCGGGAGCAGGTCGAGGCCGGCCTCGGCAACGGCGGCCTGCGAGGCGCCGATCAGCCCGCCGCCGCAGCGCTTGTAGCGGGGGACCTGCTCGCGCTCGAGCAGCAGGGTGCGGGCGCCGGCCGTTGCGGCGGCGCGGGCGGCGGCGGCGCCGGCCGGGCCGGCCCCGACGACCACGACGTCCCAGGGATGCTCGCTCACCGCAGCAGCGTGACGGGGATGTCGACGTACCGCGATCGGAGATACTCGCCCAGGCCCTTGGCCTGCGGGTCGAACCGGGTGCTGGCCGCGACGCCCTGCCCGAGCAGTCCGACGACGACGACGTTGACCGCCCGCAGGTTGGGCAGCCGGTAGAGCTGGACCTCGAGCCCGGCCGCCTCAGGCAGGAGCGCGCGAAAGGCGTCCTCGGTGAGCCAGCCGTCGAGCCAGCTCGCCGCATCGTCGCTGCGCGCCCAGAACCCCACGTTGGCGTTGCCCCCCTTGTCGCCGGAGCGGGCGCCGAGGACCGTGCCCAGCGGCACCCGCCGAGTCCCTTCCCCGCCGATCATGGAGGTTGTGCGGTCCGGCTGAGCGTGCGCGACCAGCAACGTGTCCATGATCGGCGGGGAAGGGATCACCTCGCGGCGGCCGTCGGCGTGCACCACGAGGTGTTCGACCTCGCCGGCGTCGACCAGCGCGGGCCAGTACACGCCGTACGCCGTGGCATCGCCGGGCTGGCTGGTCAGCGTGCACCCGGCGTAGCTGGCGAGGGCCAGTTCGACGGCCGCCCCGCTGAACGCCCGGCCCACCACCAGCGGGTCGTCGTCCTTCACGGTGATCCGCAGCAGCGCGGTGGCCTGCTCGTTGGTCTCGGCATCGGGCCGGTCGAGCCGGACCAGCCGATGCTCGAACACCGCCGGCACCGAAGGCATCGCCTCGCGCAGCCCGGCGAGCGCGAGCGCCGCCTTGCCCTCGATATCGAGCCCGGTCAGCACGAACTCCATCCGGTTGCGCCAGCCGCCGAGCATGTTCAGCGCGACCTTGAGCCGCCCGCTCGGTGGGCCGCCCCGGACCCCGCTCACCGACACCCGGTCCGACCCTTGTTGGGCAAGTGCGATCGTCGCGAAGTCGGCGACGACATCCGGCCCGGCGTACGACGGGGAGGCGATCTCGTAGAGCAGCTGGGCGGTGACCGTGCCGACGGTGACGGCGCCGCCGGTGCCGGGGTGCTTGGTGATGACGGCCGAGCCGTCGGCGGCGAGCTCGGCGACCGGGAAGCCCATGCGCAGTGGGCGGGCCACCTCGTCGGCCACGAAGGCGTAGTTGCCGCCGGTCGCCTGGGTACCGCACTCGAGGATGTGACCGACCACGACGGCGCCGGCGAGGGCGTCCCAGGCGTCCCGGGCCCAGCCGAAATGGGCTGCCGCTGGGCCGACCACGAGCGAGGCGTCGGTGACCCGGCCGGTCACCACGACTTGCGCACCGGCCTGCAGTGCGGCCGCGATGCCCCAGGCACCGAGGTAGGCATTGGCCGTCAGGGGGGTTCGGGCGCCGAGCGGCTCGCCGGTGTCGAGGTTGGGCAGCTCGAGCCCGGCGACCCGGTCCAGCAGGTCGTCGCCCTGGACGTGCGCCACCGGCAGGGCCACGCCGAGGCGGTCGGCGAGGGCGCGGACCGCGTCTGCGCAGGCGGCCGGGGCGAGCCCGCCGGCGTTGACCACGATCTGGGTGCCCCGCTCGCCGACGAGGCCGAGCACGTCCTCGAGCTGGCGCAGGAAGGTCGTCGCGTAGCCGCGGGCGGGATCCTTTTGGCGGGACCGGAACAAGATGAGCATCGTCAGCTCTGCCAGGTAGTCACCCGTCACGACATCCACGGGTCCGTCGTTGAGCACCTCGAACAGGGCCGACATCCGGTCGCCGAGGAAGCCGGAGCAGTTGGCCAGCCGAAGGGGTTGCACGCACCGATGACTACCAGAGCAACGGGGAGAGCTGGGGCATGCGGGTGACCGCGCGTGGCCCCCGGCCGACCGGCACGCAGCTGGCTGCGGGCGCGCTCGCCGTGGCCGCCGTGCTGGGTGTCACGACAGCGGCCGTGGGGCTCCCGGCGCGGGCGGCTCATCCGGCTGCGCGACACGTCACCGCGGTAGCGCCGCAGGTGACCGCCCCTGGGACGACGGGCCGCACCACGTCCGCGCCGGCGGCCGGTGCCGCGGCGGCCGGCACGTCTGCGCCTGTCCACCCGGTCGCACCGCTCGGTCCGCTGCAAACCCCTGGTCTGCTGGTGGGGGCGGCGCACCCGCTCACCGGGGCGCAACTCGGCGCGCTGCACCGGCTGCGTGGGCTGCGTGCGCTGGCCGTGCTCGATGCCGGTCCGGTGCGGGTCGTCGGCCGGGCGGCGCACGCGGTCGGTGTCGACCCGACGCAATTCTGGGCGTTCACCCCGCGCGAAACCGCCCGCTCGGACGGGCTCTGGCAGTCGGTCGCGCGCGGTGAGCTGGCGCCGACCTACGGCCTCGCACGCGCTGGCAAACTGCCGCTGGGCGGCACGATCGGTGTACAGGGAGCCGGGGCGCAGCAGGCCTCCGCTGTGCAGGGCCGGATCGGGGCGGTCGCGGTCTATGGCGTCCCGGGCATCGATCTCGTCGTCGACCGCGCCGTCGGCCGCTCCCTGGGTCTGCCAGCCGGCACGGGCGTCCTCGTCGCCGCGCCGGCCCGGGACATCACCGACCTGCAGCGCGAGGTGCGCGCCGCGGTCGGGGGTGCGGCGGCCGTCACGGTCATGCGGCTCGCCGTCGTCACGGCGTACAAAGGCGGGCCCGCCAGCGCCACGCAGGCGGGCAAGCCACGCAACTACCGCGAGCTCTACATGGCGTCGGCGCACTCCTGCCCGGGGCTGTCCTGGAAGGTCCTCGCGGCGATCGGGCAGGTCGAGAGCGACCACGGCCGCAACGCCGGACCGTCCAGTGCCGGTGCGCTCGGCCCGATGCAGTTCCTGCCGAGCACCTGGGCCTTCTCGGGTGTCGACGGTGACGGCGACGGCAAGAAAGACATCACCAACCCGTTCGACGCGGTACCGGCGGCGGCGCTCTACCTCTGCCGGGACGGTGCGGGTCGGGGCGGACAAGCGCTGTACGACGCGGTGTTCAGCTACAACCACGCAGACTGGTATGTCCGGTTGGTGCTCGGGCTGGCCCAGCAGTATCACTAGCCTCGGACCTACGACGATGCAGAAGATGATCACCACGGTGGTCAAGGACCAACACGAGTCATCCACAGTGCGTTCGTACCTCGGACGATGGGCGTGTGTGCAATCACGTTGAAGGGCTACTTCGACCTGACACACCCGCCGGGCCGAGATCGGGGGTCGGCGGCGGCCACGCGACGTCGGTCAGGCTGCTGGACATCGTCGAGCGGTCGCCTTTGCGCTACCGGTCGCGGGTGCGCGAGGAACGCTCCACCACCGAGCGCCCCCTCCCGCCCGCCGGTCCCGGGCCCGCTCGCTTTACTTCCGCCAGAACAGGTGGTGACTCACGCCGCTCGGGCTCGGGACGACCTCGAGGTGGAACCGGTCGAGCAGCTCCTCCGGGGACGGCCAGAGCCGGACCCCGGACCCGAGCTCTACCGGCGAGACCGCTACGTGCAGGGTGTCCACGAGGCCGGCGTCGAGGAATTCTCGGATGGTCGTCGCCCCGCCGCCGAGCCGGACGTCCTGCCCCTGCGCGGCTTCGCGTGCCTGCGCGAGCACGGTGGCCGGGTCGCGGTTGACGAAGTGGAACGTGGTGTCGGCCAGCGTGAACGACGGTCGTTCGTGGTGGGTCATGACGAAAACCGGGGTGCGGAAGGGCGGCTCCTCACCCCACCAGCCGCGCCACTCGTGGGTGGCCCAGGGCCCGCGTTGTGGCCCGAACTTGTTGCGGCCCATGATTTCGGCGCCGATGTTTCGTGCGAAGTCCCGCGTCAGATAGTCGTCGAGGCCCCGGCTCCCGCCGGGGTCGGTGCGCCTGGGCCAGCTGGCGGTGGCCCCGGCCCAGGCAAAGAGCCTCTCGGGGTCTACCTGCCCGAACGGTCTTTCGAAGCTCTGGTCCTCGCCGGCACCGATGCCGTCACTCGAGACGGTGAAGTTCTGCACTCTGAGCAGTTGGGCCACGCGTGTACCTCCTGTGTTACCGATAGCGATGGTAGGACTCCCCGGGCCGAAGACATTCATTGGTGATAGGCCACCGTGCTCGCTGTGGACGGGTGGGTGCGGAAGCCCTGTCTGGTAGCGGCCACCCGGCCGCCACAGTGACTGCATGCCAGCTCGGGCTGCAGCGCCTGCCCCCATTGGCCAACTCCGCTCGGCGTGGGAGCAGGCAGCGCCGCCCCTTCTCCTCATCTGCTGCGTGTGGTGCGAGCAAGCCCACGCAGGAACGAGCGCGTGCATCACGGCCGGCGCCGTTCCTCACCGCGGCGCCAGCGAGCACCTCGGCACCGTGCGACTCCTCCTCGAGTGCCGCCCCTGGCCGGCACGGCGAGCGGGCGATCTAGACGGAGAGGACGAGCTTCCCGCGCACGGATCCTGCGAGCAGCAGCTCGACGGCCTGAGCTGCCGACTCCAGCGGCAGAACCCGCTGGACGGCCGGCGTCACCTGGCCGGAGTCGATGAGACCGGTGAGGACGGAAAGGTCGCCAGCGTTCTCCTTGCACACGAACGTGCGGAACCGCTGGCGCAGGAACGGTGACAGAAGCGCTGCGCCAAATTGCCGCTGGACACCTCCGAGCACCCGCCCCCCTGTCTCGCCGCCGATGATGACGAGCGTGCCGGTGCGGGTAAGCGCCTTACGCAGCCGGGGCACGGGGGTGTTCCCACCGACGTCGAGGATGACGTCGTAGCAGCGGTCCGGAAGCTGGTCCGCCGTGTAGTCCAGGACGGTGGTGGCGCCGAGCGAGCGGACGAGGTCGAGCTTGGTGGGGCTGGCTACGCCGGTGACCGTGGCGCCGTAGGCCTTGGCGATCTGCACGGCGTACGAGCCGACGCCGCCACTGGCACCGACGACCAGCACCTGCTGCCCGGACCTCACCTGGCCGTGGTCTCGGACGGCCTGCAGAGCGGTCATCGCCGAGACGGGGACGGCAGCGGCCTGTTCGAAGGTCAGCTGCGTCGGCTTGGGCGAGAGCTTGTCCTGGGACGCCCGGGCGTACTCGGCAAAGGTGCCGGCGCCAGTGCCGTACACCTCATCCCCGACGTGGAAGCGGGTGACGCTGCTGCCGACGTTGGTGACGACCCCGGCGAGGTCCCCGCCGACGACGGGGTTCTTCGGCGCGCGAACGCCGTAGCCGGCGAGCCGGAGCGGGTAGGGCAACCCGGTCACGATGTGCCAGACGCCGCGGTCCACACCGGCCGCGCGCACCTGGACCAGCACCTCGTCAGCGCCGATCGTGGGCACCGGCACCTGGACGACCCGCAGGACCTGCTCTGGTGCGCCGTACCGGTCCCGCATGACAGCGCGCATGGTCACGGCCGCCGCCGGCTTGGCGCTCGCGGCGTGTTGTGTCGTCATCAGGTGCCTCTCGAAGATCGCGGCTTGGGGTGTCACTCAGGTGTACGCTTACACCGTAAGTTAGTCAAGCGATCGTGAGGACGAAGGTGACGCCAGGTAAAAAGCAGGAACGGCCACGGCTGACTCGCGAGCGGGTGCTGCAGAGCGCCGTGGCACTCGCCGACCAGTCCGGCATCGAGTCGTTGTCGATGCGCAAGCTCGGCGAGCAACTCGGTGTCGAGGCGATGTCGCTCTACAACCACGTCACGAACAAGGACGACTTGATCGACGCGATGGTGGACCGGGTCTTCGCCGAGATCGATCTCGCCGCCGACGAGCGGAACTGGCGGGCGGCGATGCGCCGACGAGCCGTCTCGGTGCGCCAGGTCCTCAAGCGCCACCCGTGGGCGGTGCCTCTCATGCAGTCCCGCACCAATCCCGGCCCCAGCACGCTCGGGCACCTGAACGCGCTCATCGGCCTCCTGCGCGGCGCCGATTTCTCCGTCGTGTTGACCGCGCACGCCCTGTCGGCGGTCGACGCCTACGTCTACGGGTTCGCGATGCAGGAAAGGGCGCTCCCGTTCGACACCGAGGAGCGCAGCACCGAGGTCGTGGAGCACATCCTTGCGGCCATGCCGACCGACGAGTGGCCGCATCTGGTCGAGTTCTCGCGCGAACACGTACTGAAACCGGGCTACGACTACGGCCAGGAGTTCGAGTGGGGGCTGGACCTCGTGCTCGACGGGCTAGAACGGGTGCGGCGCGGACGATGAAGTCCTTTCAGCGGCGCGTCCGCGTAACGCGTCGTGAGGCCGCATGTGGGAGGCGCCGTACGTCCATCGAACAAGTAGCCGCGGACAGGGTGATCAGCGACGCCCCGGAAGGCGAACCGCTCTTGGGCACTCACCGAATCGATGATGGCAGCCGTGATCTTGTCCGCTAGCCGATCCACCCACGGACGAGGCTCGTCCTGTCAACACACCGTTGCGGACAACGGGGCAGGCGGAGGGAACCGCAGGTGCGCGTGCGGGTCATGGAGACTCGCACGGTGTGCCTGACGGGAGCTTCGCTTGATGAGTTCTATGCCGCCACCTACGCCCGGCTGGTCGCGCGTTGACGGTCACGGCCGGGAGTCGCGTGGAGGCTGAGGAGGTTGTCCAGGAGGCCTTCGTGCGAGTCGTGCCGCGCTGGGGGAAGTTGTCCGGCTAGGAGGACCCTGAGCAGTGGGTCCGGTCCGTGGCGTGGCACCGCCGGGCACCGAGGCGGCAGAGCTGAAGCAGGTTGACCTCGACGCTCAGCTCCTGGAACTGCTGGCCGGGAAGCCGCCGCTGTCCGGGTCCCCTCGAACGGCGGGATCCGCCAGCGCAGCCGCCGACGGCGCCAACGGCACGTCGCGGCGGGTCCGGTGATGCTGGCGGTGCTGGCTGTCCCGGTTGCGCAGACACTGCCCCGTGGGGGTGGTCATTCCCGGCCGACCGGTCAGGTGGCGGTGCGGCCGTTCGCGACTGTCGATGCCTACCCGCAGCAGCGGGGCGGCCACCGGGACCCGGCCGCGCTCAGGGCCAGTAGCGAGCCGGAAGTGCACCTGCATGCGGAGTCCGCCACCGTCATGCGGCACGGCCCTGACGGTCTGGTCCTAGACCTGCGGCTCGACAGGGTCGGTGCGGCTGACCCCCTTCAATAGCAACGTCCAAAGCGTCAACACGCGGCCGTACGTGGGCCAGCGGCGTCCTGAATGGGCTCGTGTCCTCACTCACCAGTGCGTCGACCTCCGCGGGCTCCAGGACCTGCGGCAGCGTCCTGGGGTGCGGATCAGTGGTACACCGATAGCGGCCAGACTGACGACGAGTCGACCTGCTCACGGTCGCTGCATTCGTCGGTCTGCTGCTCCACCAGGCTGGCAGCAAAGGGCGGCGAGATCGTCTACACGTCTGTGCCTTTGAACGTCGTGAATTGGCCACCCCGAGCAGTCCGAGGTCGATGTGGCCGGTGCAGCTGGCGCCCGGCAGAACTGCTCGTCGTCGACGAAGAACGGCCCCTTGAAGTGCGGGCGGGTTTCGGCGGCCATCACTTGGGCGCCTGGCTGTGGGTGCTGATGAGCTGGAGTCGAGTGTCCCGTTACCCCTGTGATCACGGGTCGTTCCAGCCGTCAACCGCCGGACCGGATTAACCCGCGCTCCACGGCGTCGATCAGGTAGGGGCGCAGGTCCCGGGCCGCGATGATCCGATCGACCGAGCCGACGGCCAGGGCGCGCTGGATGTTGTGCACCTGGTCGAACTCGTCGGCGACCTCGCCCAGCTTCTCCGACCGCACCCGCGCAGTGGTCTCGGCCAGCCGCGCCCGCAACCCATTGTCGCCGGCCGGGTGCGGCGTCCCGTTCAGCTCGTCCCGGAGGGCACTGGTTCGCGGATCGCGCTCGGTGCGGCGCTTGACATCGCGGGCGAACACCGTCGCCGCCGCCGGCGCGCCGCCGATGACCGAGGCGAAAGAACCTTCCACCGCGGCTATCTCGAGCTGGTCGTTCAGCCGCTTGGAGAAGACCACGAAGGCGCCGCCGTGATAGCGGCCGATGACCACGAAGACAATTGGGCCGACGAAATTAGTGATAGCACGGCCGATCTCCGCTCCGTATTCGAGTTGGCGGCGGCGCATTGACTCAGGTGACCCGTCGAAGCCGGACAGGTTGGCCAGCACGACCACGGGTCGGTTGCCACTGGCGGCGTTGACGGCGCGGGCGAGCTTCCGCGCGGACTGCGGGAACAACGTTCCCGAGCTCCAGGTCGTCGGCCCATCGGCGGGTACAAAGCCGTTCCTGGGCAGCGTGTGTGACTCGACGCCCAGCAGGCATACGGGGATGCCGCCGAGGTGGGCGTCCCACACCACAGCCGTCTCCGCTTCGCGCCAATCGGCCCAGCGTTCGAGCGGGGGACGGTCCAGGTCGGAGACGGCACGCATGACGGCGCGGATGTCAAACGGGTTCTTCCGCTCGCCGTTGCGTTCCGCGGAGAACACGTCACCGACCGCGGCGATCGTTCCACCCTGGCTGAGCGGGTGCACCGCGGAGCGCACGTCCCGGTCTCGCGGATCGGTGGTCACGGCGCGGCGGGGTGAGGCTTCGCCCGGTAGGACGTAGGTGTGAGCGTAGTGGGACAGCAGGATGTCGCAAGAACCTTCGAGGGTCGAGGCCCAGTACTGGCACTGGCCGTTCGGACCCATGATTCTGTCGAACCCGCCGATGCCGAAGTTGTCGTCGGCCGACACGCCGCCGGAGAAATCCAGCGCGTGCTTGCCGGTCAGCACCATCGTGCTGCGCGGAGTCATGACGAGAATGCCGCAGGTATGCATCATCATGGTCGCTTCGGCGTTCCAGTAGGGTTGTGCTCCCACGTTGACGCCCGTGACCACAATGTTGATCTCGCCCCCGGCCTGGGTGAATTCGATGATCCGGCGCAGCACGGCGCCGATCCAGTCCATGTTCTCGGTGCCACTGTCCATGGCAATACGGGCACCGGACGACACGGCGAACCACTCCACCGGCAGGTGCAACCGCTGCGCGAGGTCGAGCGCCGCGATGATGCGCCGGCATTCGGCTTCGGCGAGGTTGCCGAGCCCGCGGGTCGGGTCGCTGAGCAGGGCAACGCGGGTCATCCCGTCGGGGATTTCGACCGTCTCACTGGTCAGCAGGCCGACGACGACGTTGGCGGTGTTGAGCCCAGCCGCACGCTCTACGGGCGTCAGGATGCGCGAATCGTCCAGGTCGTACTCGACGAAGCGTCCGGGCGGGAAGCGGGCCAGCGTGCCCCGTGGTGGCGTGAGCATCCGGACGATCTCGTAGGGGTAGGGGGCACCGATCTGCTGCGCCCGCAGCACCTTCTGGCGATAGGGCGTCAGGGATCGCACCGGCGATTCCCCCACCTCGCCCTCGTGGACGGTGATTGCCGGCCCGCCGATCCCTTCGAAGTGCAGGACGGCGTGGCGGATGTCGCCGTCGGCCCGCGGGATGCGCACGCGCAGGTCCACCCGCTCCAGGTCGGCACCTGCCGCAAGCGGCGCCAGGGACCGCGCGATCGCGGGCCAATCCTGTTCCGGGACAGTCCACGGCGGCCGAACTTCGAACACGATCCGGTTGGCCACCGGGCGTTCGCTCGGTCCGTAGGCGGTGAGGGCCCGTCGCATGGCGGAGAGCGCGCGCAGCCCGAGCAATTCCAGTTGGGGAAGGGGGACGGCGTCCGTGTCACCGGTTGGGCCGGGCGGTGTGGTGAGGTCGCGCACTTCGGCCAGCGCGAACAGCCGGCGGTCGGCCGGGTTGTCGTGTGCCACGCCAAGAAAGACGTAGACGTCCTCGGTCGACGGGAGCCGGGTCAGCTCGAAGTTGGCCAGCCGCCACAACTCGAGCCGCTTCGCCAGCATTGGGTGCAGACCGCGATAGGTCCGCTCCTCGATGTACGTGCCGTCCGGTGCCTGACGAAAGCTGACGTGTCGGGTCTCGAGCTGTTCGGCGGTCGACGGACGGATGCCGGTGACGGTGAGGTCGATCCGGTGCAGCCGGCGGCCGAATTCGCAACGCCGACCAAGGATCTCGCGCAGTTCTGCGACCAGCGCGTCCCCGTCGGCGCACTCGCCGTCGCACCAGGCGCTCACGTCGACGACGACCTCGCGGTCCAGTCCGCCTAACTCGTCGTCGAGATGCGCTGACACCGCCTTGGCCAGCGACGGCAGCTCCAGCAGCGGGACGTACGCGACCACCAGGTGGACGCTGCGTCCTTCGATGTCGTAGTCCGCCGAGCAGATCGGCTGGTCCAGCGACGGGGCGCAGGACAGTGATCGAAGGTCGCGGATCCGGTAGTAGCGACGAGCATGGACCTCCAGCAAGGTGTGCCGGGTGTCGTCGTCCTCCGCGGTGAGCCACCGTCGCAGCAACGTGCCGCGCAGCGGCTGAGGCGACGCGACGAGCCGGTCCATCCGTGCCATCCGGGCTGCCGCCGGCTGGTGGACGTTCCTCGCGCGGTTCAGCGCGTCCAGGTGGGCGTTCGTGATAGCGGACTCGACGTCGGCGGCCGCCGTCAACAGCGGTTCGTCCAGGCAGCTGAACCGGACGTCGCGGGCGAGGTCGGCGATGTGCGGATAGCGGTCCGTGGTCGCGCCCGCGAGCCGGTCAAGGCGGGCGCGCAGTGACCCCCTGTCGGTGAGGACCGGCAGCGTGTCGCGTCGGCGCAGCCTGCGTTCGAGGATCTCGGTGACGAATGGAGCGAGTTCGTCCATGCGGCTGAACGATCGGAACATCCAGACGACCGCCTGCTCCAGCGCCGCGGTGCGCGTCAGGTCGCGGATCCCGTAGCGGAGCAGCGCGCGTTCCAGTCTGATCCGGAAGGCGTCCGGCAGACCTGCGCGAACCGGATCGAGCCACTGCAAGTAGGACAACACGTACTCTTCCGTGTTGTCGGCACTCAACGCATCCTCGGGCTCGGTCTCGGCACGCGGACGGTACAGAGAACCGACGTCTGCGAAGAGGTCGAGCAACGCGTCCTCGCGACCCGACAGTCCTGCGTCGTCCGGCGAGGCGGTGCGGTTCAGCTGCCGCTGGGCTACGGCCAGGTCGCGAACGGCCCGCGCGTCGAGGTCGTAACCGAGCAGGTAGCCGGTCAGGGCGGCGAACAACCACTCGCCGGTTGCCTGTTCGGGCTGGTCCTGCTCGACAAGGCCGCGGAAGTCGAGGGCGACGCCGCCGTCGAGGGGGCCTTCGCCCGGTCTGATCCGTAGCAACGGGTCACCGACGCCGACCTGGTCGTTGGGCGTGATCTCGACCGACACCACCTCGCCGTCGATCGGTGCGGCGATCGTGGCCTCCATCTTCATGCTCTCGACCACCATGAGCGGAGCGCCCGCGACGACCCGATTCCCCGGAACGACACGCACCGACACCACCAGCGCCGGCCAGGCCGCGCGCACCGTGTCGCCGTCGTCGCGGAAGACCTGGTGCGCGACGCCGTCGATTTCCACGCGCAGGGACGTGCCGTGTGCGGCGAAGACGACCCGGTGCCGGCACCCGCCGACCTCGATCCGGCGTTCATGGTCGTCGGCCCAGTCGACGGTGACGCCGACGACATTGTCATCGACGTCGACGCGGTATTCGTGCGGGCCAGTGCGGAACACCTGCGTCCGGTACTGCGCGCCCCGGTAGCGGACGTGACAGTCATGGCCAACCTGGTCCGGTTGGGCCGGGCGTCCCCGCGCGGCGCCGGCGTGGAACGCCGCCCGGTCGATCGCCTCGTCGGCCGCGTACGACTCGACCGCTGCCTGGAGGACCGCGATCGGGTCCGGAGCGGGCAGGTGCCCCCCATCGGCGGTCAGCCGGTCCAACCACTGGTTGTCCGCGTGGCCGTCGACGATCTCGGGCCGGTTCAGCAGGGTCCGTAGGAACGACAGGTTGGTCGTGCCGCCGTCGACCACCACGACGGTCTGCGCGAGTCCGCGTCGCAGCCGGGCCAGCGCCTCGGCACGGTCACTTCCCCAAGCAACGATCTTCGCGATCAGCGAATCAAATTCCGGAATCACCGCGTCGCCCAGGCGCATCCCAGTCTCTACCCGTATGCCGGGACCGGCGGGCGGGACGAACACCGCAAGTCGGCCGGGCGAAGGTGCGAAGCCGTCATCGGGGTCTTCGGCACAGATTCGCGCCTCGACGGCGTGCCCGCGCTCGGGCGGCGGCACACTGTCCAGGCTGCCCCCGCGCGCGACGCGCAACTGGAGTTTCACGAGGTCGAGGCCGGTGGTCGTCTCAGTGACCGGATGCTCGACCTGCAGCCTGGTATTCATCTGCATGAACAGAAAGGCGCCGGTGCACGGGTCGACGAGGAACTCCACGGTGCCGGCGTTGCGGTATCCCAAGGCAGTCGCGAGTCGGACGGCGGCCGCGATGACGGCCTGCGCGACCAACGGGCCCAGATGCGGCGACGACGACTCCTCGATGACTGTCTGGTGCCGGCGCTGGATCGAACAGTCCCGCAGGCCGGGAGCCCAGATCTGGCCGTGGTCGTCACCGATGATCTGGACCTCGACGTGCCGTCCCGCGGGAACGAGTTTCTCCAGGAACACGGTCGGGTCGCCGAAGACGGCTCGTGCCTCGTCGCGGGCCGAGGTGAGCGGTGCAGCGAGGCCAGCCTCGTCGACGACAGCACGGGTGCAGCGCCCGCCGCGACCGGATGCGGCCTTCACCATCACCGGATAGCCGAGTTCTCGTGCAGCTGCCGTGGCTGAGGCGGCGTCCACCACGGCTTTGCCGCTCCAGGGGACGACGGGGACATGGGCTTTCTCCGCCACGAGTTTCGCCGCGATCTTGTTGCCCAGCAACCGGATGGTGGCGCTGTTCGGGCCGATAAACAGGATGCCGGCGTCCTCGCAGCGTTGCACGAAGGACCCACGTTCGCTGAGAAAACCCCAGCCGACCCATACGGCGTCTGCGCCGGTGCGTCGCAAGGCGTCCATGACAACCGGCTCGTCCAAGTAAGGTGACGAAAGACGCCCGTCCGAGGGATCGACGTGCGAGGGCGGGCCGAGCGCGAACGCTTCGTCGGCAGCTCGCACGTACGACGCGTCGGCGTCACGGTCGGTGTACAGCACGATCGTGGTGATCTGCGGTGCGTCCCTGGCCTCGTTCAGTTCGGCGACCGCGATCAGCACCCGCATGGCCGGCTCGCCGCGGTTGACGATTGCCAACCGCCGGAGAGTTCTCACCGGCCGGCTCTGGCGCCGGCTGGTCCGTGGTGTCGCGGTCGGCCGGTGTTGTGCGCACCGTCGATCCTGCGTCCTACGTCGGGGGTAACACTGGGCGTCGCATTGACCGCTGCGTCGCGCTGGGGGAGAAACAGCAGCGCGATCAGCGCAGCCAGGACTGCGGCGCCCGCGGCGGTCAGCGAACCGGTGTGGAAGCCGCGCATGAACGAGGCGCGCGCCGCCTGCAAGGCCGGCCCGCCCAGCGCGGGTGGCAGGTGGTTGCTCGTGGCGAGAGCCGAGCCCAGCGACTGCTGCCCGAGTTTGACGGTGCCGGCCGGCAGGCGCAGCCGGGTCCAGGACTCGGCGAGATGGCTACTGTAGGACCAGTTCATGACAGAGCCGACGATCGCGACGCCGAGCGCGCCGCCGAGTTCGCGGACGGTGTCGTTGACCGCGGACCCGACGCCGGTCTTGGCCTGGGGTAAGGACGCGAGAATCGAGTCAGTCGCCGGGCTCACGGCCAGCGCCATGCCGGCGGCCATAAGCGACATCGAGACCACCACGACCGTCCAGTAGTCGGCGTCGGCCGCCGCGGTGGCCGCGACGAGGAACCCGCCGGACATCACCAGCATCCCGAAGGTGATGATCATCTTGGCGCCGATCCTGCGCACGATCAGGATCGCGATCGGCGACAGCACACCCGTAATCAGCGCGAAAGGCAGGGTTGCCAGCCCTGCCTTGAGGGTGTCGTAGCCGCGCACCAGCTGGAAGTACATGGTGATCATGAAGATGAAGCCGAAGAGGCCGAAGAAGGCCATCGAGATCGCAACGCTGGCAGCCGAGAACCGCGGATTGCGAAAGAAGCCGATGTCGAGCAGCGGATCGTCGCGGGTCGTTTCCCACCGGATGAACGTGGCCAACAGCACCACGCTGCCGGCGAAGCCGGCGAGCGTCGCAGGGCCGGTCCAGCCGCGTCCCGGAGCCTCGATGATCGTCCAGATGAGCAGGCCGGTGACGGTGACCGACAGCAGTGCGCCGATGCCGTCAAAGTGGCCCGGCATGGGGTCCTTCGATTCCGGTATCAACAGGGCACCGAGGATGAGCGCCACGACGATGACCGGCAGGTTGACGATGAAGATCGAGCCCCACCAGAAGTGCTGCAGGAGGAGGCCGCCGATGACTGGCCCCAAGGCGATGGCGAGGCCGGACACGCCGGACCACACGCCGACGGCGACGGCCTTCTCCTGGCGGTCGACGAAGACGGTCGAAAGCAGAGCGAGCGTGCTGGGGTAGACAAGGGCGACGGCGACCCCCATCGCTCCCCGGGTGGCGATCAGCTGGACGACCGACCCGGCGTGCGCGGCGGCGAAGGAGCTAAGGGCGAACAGCACCAGACCGACCTGCAGGACGCGCTTACGCCCGATCCGGTCGCCAATGTTGCCAAAGACGAGCAGCAGCCCAGCGAAAAAGACCGGGTAGATGTCGACGACCCACTGCAGGTCCGACGTCGACGTCGAGAGCGTCCTGTTCAAAGTGGGGAGCGCAACGTTGACGATGGTGTTGTCCATTGCTACGAGCAGGACGGTCAGACACAGCACCGCCAGGATCAGCCATCGGCGCCGGTCTGTCCGAGTGGGATCCGCCAGGGCTGTGCTCGCAACGGTCACGTCGTGTCCTCGTCTACGTGTTGGGCGGCGCCGTGGTCAGGGTGCGCGGCCGTGCGTGCCGATACCGGGTCGGCGGCGTCGAGCAGCAGTCGGTCCAGGTGTGGCGTCGGCCCGTGGCCAGCCACGAGGAGGCGCACGTCGCCGACCATCGCCGGGAACTCGGTGTCGCGGGTCGCCGCGACATGCGGGGCGATGGCGAGGGTGCCGAGCGGGCCGCGCAGCTGCCCCTGCCAGTACCTGACGGCGATGAACCGGGGCACGGCGGTGAAGATGATGCGCAGCGGTGTCGGCGTGACTGTGACGCCCTGTCGGGCGAGTGCGCGGAAGCCGTCGCCGACCGCAGCCACCATCTCGGCCATCCTGGTTCGGTCGGACGTCAGCTCGTCCACGGTGCCGCCGGCGATGATGGCCGCGCCGACCACGGTGACGAAGACCGTGTGGGTCTTGAGCCAGCCGGCCATCTCGGCGCAGACTTCGACGGCGAAACCGGCGGAGCGCAGCATGTCGACCACCGGTGCCTCGACACCGCCGCAGTCCTCAACGGTGGTCTGCTGCTGACGGATTTCGAGATAGGTGATCGATCCGGCATCGGTGCGCTTGCCGCCGACTCCCGGGAAGGCGAAAACGCATCGCGCGGTGCCGACCCGGTCGCGGATGCTGTCGAGGTCGACGCCCTCGTTGAGCATGAAGACGATCCGCGTCGCCGCCGACGCCGCGAGCATCGGCAGCACGTCGGCGAGCTGGTCGCGCCTTACGGTGACGAAAACGGCGTCGAAGGCGACGTCGAGCGGGAACTCGGTCGTCACAGCCGGATGGGATCGGCTGGTCTCACCACGTTTGACCAAGGCCACCCCGTGCGTCGCCAGCGACTCGGCTGCCGGGCCGCGCGCGAGCAGGGTCACCTCGTTTCCGGCGGCGGCAAGCCGACCGCCGTAGATCTGTCCTATCACGCCCGCGCCGCAGACCAGCACTCTCATGGATGTCCCCTTCACTACAGAGTCGTTCAATTGGCCCGCCCGGGCAGGTCACGTCGTCAGCACGACCTTGCCGACGGTCCGGCGCGCGCTGACGGCGCGGTGCGCCTCGGCTGCCTGCTCGAGTGAGAAGGCGTGCTGGACGACTGCGCGCAGCTGACCCGCGTCGGCGAGGGTCAACAACTGCGCGACGACACCGGCGGTCGGCGGGTCGCCGGCGCGCGGACGGAGCAGGCGGCTGGTGAGCCAGTAGCCGATGACGCTCTGGTTCTTGTGCATCAGCTGCGAGCCGGCGAACGCCGCGAGCCGGCTGCTGGACACCCCGTAGACGACGAGCGTCCCGTAAGCGGCAAGACAGGCCAGACTCTGCTCGCCAATCGATCCGCCGACGGCGTCCAGGACGATGTCGACGCCCCGGTCGCCGGTGGCCGCCATGACCGCGTCGGGCCAGTCCGGCGTTGTGTAGTCGATCGCGACGTCCGCACCCAGTTCCATGGCCAGTTTGCGCTTGTCCAGCGATCCGGCCGTGGCGACGACCGTAGCCGCACCGAAGATCTTCGCGAGTTGGACGGCGATCGTGCCGACCCCACCGGCCGCCGCGTGCACGAGGACCGATCCCCCTGGCTGGATCCGCCCGCAGTCGCGCAGGAGCTGCCAGGCGGTGACTCCCTGGACCAAACAGGACGTCGCTTCAGCGAGGTCGACGCCGGCCGGCAACTCGGTGACGAGGTTCGCGGTGGTGACGGCGAACTCGGCGTACCCGCCGTGTACGAAGGCGACCACCCGTCGCCCGACGAGGCGGTCGGGGGCGCCGGGCCCGACGGCGGTCACCACCCCGGCCACCTCGGTGCCCAGGACGAGCGGGAAGACCGGTGCCGCGTCCCGGCTGATGTACATGCCCTGCCGGGCCATCACATCGGTGAAGTTGACGCCGGCGACGCCCACCCGAATCTGAACCTCGCCCGGGCCGGGCGCGGGGGTGTCGAGGTCCTCCAGCCGCATGACCTGGGGGCCGCCGGTCTCGTAGATGCGGATAGCTCTCATGATCTGTCTCCGATCGTCTCGGGGTCGCGGGGGGCCGGGAGGTAGCCGATCTTGCGGAAGTAGCCGAAGTAGGCCCGGAGGAGGCGGTCGTCGATCGGCGGGCAGGTGATGCCGCTTCCGGCCAGGCCGCGTTCGACGTTGCGCTGGTCGAACCCGCCGGCCGGGAACCGATCGAGGGGGAGGGTGCCGGTGAGGAACGGCGCGAGTGACCCGGCGGTCTCGTCGGACAGGTCGGCGGCCCGCTCGACGACGCGGCGGCACCACTCGACGAAGGTGACCCGTTCGCCGCCGTACCCGTAACCCTCCAGCCACGCGACGAACTCGGGCTCGCGCACCGGATGCTCGGCGACGAGGTGGAACGCGAGGCCCTGCAGGTCGGGTTGCCGGGAGAGGTGGACGAGCGCGCTGACGACGTAGTCGACGGGTGTCATGTCGAGGGACATGTCGATGATCGGCGCCGCGCCCATCTGGATGCCGACCTTGATGATCTGCCAGACAAAATCGTAGGTCTGGCATGCGCCGGTCGTGCTGTCACCGGCCACCCGGCCGGCTCGATACACGTAGACCGGAAGCCCGCGGCGCCCGGCCTCAAGCACGAACTGCTCGCTCACCCACTTGGTCTGGGTGTAGCCGAACGAGGTCTTGGGATCGTGGATCGGATCCTCAGTCTCGGTGAAGTCGGTGCCGGACGGGTAGCTGAAGCGGGAGAAGACGTAGGTGGTCGAGATGAAGTGGACCGGCTTCGTGGTCCCGTCGCAGGCCAGTCGCAGAACTTCCGCGGTCCCGAGGACGTTGGGCGGTTTCAGCGTCGCGTACGGCTGGAGGAAGTTCACCTCGGCGCCGCAGTGGTAGATGACATCGACCGTCGCCGCCAGGTGTTGCCATTGCGGAGTGCCGACGCCCAGCCGCGGCCGGCTCAGTGTGCCGACCACCGGGACGATGCGCTCGCTCAAGGCCGGGTCCCAGACCCCGTACTCGGTCAGAGCGGTTCGGATGCGTTCCTGACCGTCCTGGTCGGACGTCGCGCGGACCAGGCAGAAGACCATCGCCTCGGTCGTGGTGAGCAATCGCGCGAGTAGGAAGGCACCGACGAACCCAGTCGCACCCGTCAGGAAGATGTGCTGGGGATAGCGCACGGAGTGCACGTGGGCACCCGTGTCGGGGCGGATGTCCTCGCCGAGCTGCGCCTCGGCGACGAGATCCACCTCCAGGCCTTCAGCTGCCGCCGCACCATCGGTGAGCAGAGCCGACAGCCGGGCGATGGTCGGCTCGCCGTCGAACAACGCTTGCAGCGGCACGTCGATCCCGAAGACCTCGCGGATCCGGAAGACGAGCTTGGTCGCCAGCAGGGAGTGTCCGCCGAGGTCGAAGAAGCCGTCGAGCACGCCGACGCGAGGCTTGTCGAGCAGGTCCCGCCAGACGGCGGCCATCCGCTCCTCGGTCTCGTTGCGCGGTGCCACGTAGCCGGCCGAGGCGGGCAGCTCGGAGTCGGGATCGGGACCGCGGTCGACGCCGTGCAGGGCCGCTCGGTCGATCTTGCCGTTCGGCGTGAGCGGGAGCTCGGCGAGCTGGACAAGCCGGGCCGGCACCATGTACTCCGGCACGTGGCGGCGCAGCAGAGCCTTGAGTTCGGCCGTTGACACCGACTCGGCCACCGATCGAGACGCCTCCACGTAGGCGACGATCGACGCGTCGCGATCGGCGCCCTCGCGCACCACCGCCACCGCCTTGGCGATGGACGGGTGCGAGCCGAGGATCGCCTCTATCTCGCCGAGTTCAATCCGGTGGCCGCGGATCTTGACCTGGTGGTCGGCGCGTCCGGCGAACTCAAGCTCGCCGTCCGGACGCAGCCGCACAAGGTCGCCGGTCCGGTACAGCCGTTGCGCGGGAGCGAACGGTGCCTGGAGGAAGGCAGCGGCGGTGAGTTCGGGGTGTCCGAGGTAGCCGATCGAGACGCCGTCGCCGCCGTGGTAGAGCTCGCCGACGACGTTCCTGGGCACCGGGTTGCGGCCGTGGTCCAGGACGTAGGTCGTGACGTTGGCGATCGCCCGGCCGATCGGGATGCACCCCGTGGACACGTCGTGCGCATCGACCAAGTGGAACGTTGAGTAGACCGAGGTTTCCGTCGGCCCGTAACCGTTCCATAGCTCGGCACATCTGCTGAGCAGTTCGGCGGCCAGCGCGGGCGCGAGGGCTTCGCCGGCGCTCCAGACCCGCATGCCCGGACTGCCACGCCAGCCGCTCCCGACCAGCAGGTACCAGGTGGCCGGCGTGGCTTGCATGAGGGTCACGCGGTGTTTGTCGATGAGCGACGCGAGGCGGCGTCCGTCCAGGACGTCGTCGGGCGCGGCCACCACTACCCGGGCGCCCACCAAGAGTGGCAGCAACATGTCGACGATGGCGATGTCGAAGGACGGACTGGTCACGGCGAGCAGGACGTCGGTCTCGGCGATTCCGGGCCGGTCGCGAACCGAGGTGAGCATGTTGACGATGTTGCGGTGCGAGACCTGCACGCCTTTCGGCACACCGGTGGAGCCGGACGTGTAGATCGTGTAGGCGCGACGTCCCGAGCGCTCAGGGTCGTCGGGACGGACCGCGTCCGGAACGCGGGGCGTGATGATCGACGCCGACATCGGCCGGTCGACCACGATGACCGGCACGTCCTGCGTGGGGAGGACGCTACGCAGACCATCACGGGTGATGATCGCCGCGACGTCCGCATCCGCGAAGATGAAGGCGATCCGTTCTGCCGGATACCCGGGGTCGATCGGTACGTACGACAAGCCGGCACGCAGCACGCCCAGGATGGCGATGATCATGTCGGCCGAGCGTGGCAGGCACAGCGCGACGTGCGCACCCGGCGCGGTCGGCACCTGGCCGGACAGCTCCGCCGCGAGCGCCGCGGACCGGGCATCGACCTCGCTGTAGGTGACCAGACGGCCGCCATCGATGAGCGCCGTGCGATCAGGGTGACGTCGGACAGCTTCGAGAACGAGCTCGTGGACGTACTGCGTCGAGTCATACGCCCGGCCGGTGCGCTGCCCCTCCTCGATCAGGGCGTCCGCAGCCTGCGGGGATAGCAGCGCAAGCGTATCGACAGGCTGCTCGACGTCGCGGATACCGGCGCGGAGCACGGCCAAGAAGCTGTCCGCGAGCTGGGCGATGGTTGCTTCGTCGTAAACGTCGGCGTAGTAGTCGATGTGCGCCTTGATGCCGGCAGGGGTTGTCATCAGGTCGAACAGGAGGTCGAAGTGGCATCCGCCGTTGGGCAGGTCCCGCAACTCCGCCACCGGCGATCCGGAGGTTGTCGACTGGTCGATCTGGAAGTTAAAGGCCGCCTGGAACAGCGGGCTGCGGCTCGGGTCCCGAACGCCGTGGACGGCTTGCAGCACCCGCTCGAAGGGGACCGTCTGATGCTCGAAACCAGTGCGCACGGTCTCGTTGACCTGCGCGACGAATTCGCCAAACGTCGGCGAGTCGGTCAGGTTGAAGCGCAGCGCGAGCGTGTTCAGGAACGGCCCGATGAGCCGGTCGACTCCGGGCAGGTCCCGGTTCGCCACCGGTACCCCGATGATCAGGTCGTCCTGCGCGGCGTAACGGCCCAGCACGGTCGCGAAGGCGGCGAGCATCGTGACGAACGGGGTGACCGAACGGTTGCGGCTCAGTCGCGTGACCTGCTCCGTGAGGTCCGGCGGGATCTCGACGGGCAGCCGCCGGCCGCGGCGGGTCATCCGAGCGGGACGCCGGTGGTCGGCCGGCAGCGCGAGCTGCTGCGGGGCACCGTCCAAGTGCCCGGTCCAGTAGTCGAGCGATCCCGCGAGCGTCTCATCGATCAGTGCCTGGTGCTCGGCCGCCGCCACGTCGGAGAACTGGAACGGCAAGGCCGGCAGGTCGATTCGCACGCCGGCGAGCCGCGGCGGGTACAGCTCGCCGAGCTCGCGGAAGAACACCGCAGTGGAGAATCCGTCGGAAACCATGTGGTGCATCGTCAGCTGGATGAAGCACTCGTTCTCGTCGACCGGTGCGACGGTCACCCGCAGCAGCGGCCCTGCCGAGACGTCGAAGGGCGTTCGCGCGTCCTCGAGGAACAGCTGCTCGCGCTCCTGCGTCGATATACCGGTCAGCACCCGAACCGGTACGTCCATGTGCCCCGCGACCACGCCGACCGGCTCGCCGTCGCGCATCATGTACCGGGTGCGCAGGATCTCGTGGCGCTGGACGACCTGGTGGAGGCAGTCGGCGAACACGTTCGGCTCGACCTGCAGCCGCAGCCGGGCCACCCCCGACATGTTGTGGAGCGCCGTGCCCGGGTCGAATTGCTCGAGGAACCAGATGCGCTCCTGAGTGAAAGAGAGCGCGACCGTGTCCCCGGTGCGCTCGGCCGCCACGATGCCGCCTCGGGTCCCCGCCGGACGGGTGCCGCCGGATCGCTGCTCCTTCAACCGTTCGAGCAGGGCCGTCCGTTGTTCCGGCGAGAGTTGGGCGACCCGCTCCGCGATGCCTGTCATGTCGAGGTTCTGATCAGGACGGGCTGTTCGATCCCGGCGAGAAGCGACTCCGCGCCTTCCGGGTCCAGGTTCTCGAGGAGGGCGGTGAGGTCGTCCGGCGCCCCGGACTCTGCGGCGGCCTGCAGTTGCAGACGCTCGTGATGGATCAGGTCGCCGATCTCGGTCACCGTGGCGCCGTGGAGCAGGAACACGACCTTGGGCGCGACACCGAAGGCCTGTTCGAGGCGGATGCGGAGCTCGACGGCGATCATCGAGTCGAGGCCGAGGTGGTTCAGCGAGTCCTCGCGAGGCAGCTTGTCGGGCCGCATCCGCAGGACGCCGCCAATGAGCTGCGCGCAGGCGTCGGTGATGATCTGCTGGTGCTCCTCGGCGGGAGCGTCGGCGAGTTGCTTCTCGACCGACTCCCCGCCGGCGACGTCTTCCGCCGTGAGGTGGCTGTCCTGCCCCAGGTGTGCGATGAGCCGGGGGACGATCGGGTAGCTGGAGATCACCGTGGGCCAGTGCGCGGACACGACGACCTGCTGCGTTTCCGACGAGCCGAGGAGCTGGTCGAAGATCTCCGCGCCGGTCGCCTCGGACAGCAGGTCGATGCCGCGGCGCTCGTAGAGCGGCTGCAGCCCGAGCTGCGCGATCATCCCCACATCCCAGGGACCCCAACCGATCGACAGGGCCGGCAGGCCGCTGCCTCGGCGGTACTGCGCGAGCCCGTCCAGGAAGGAATTGGCGGCCGCGTAGTTGGCCTGGCCGACCGTCACCAGGACTGAGCTCACGGAGGAGAACAGGACGAAGAAGTCGAGCGGCTCGTCGGCGAGCGCCTCGTGCAGTGCCCAAGCTCCCGAGACCTTCGGGCTCAGCACGCTGTTGAGTTGCTCCTCCGTCATGCGGGACATGACCTGGTCTTGCACCGATCCGGCCGCGTGGATGACTCCGCGCACCGGTGGGAGGGCGAGGTCGTGACGCTTCGCGAGGAAGGCGCGCAGGGCCGCGGGGTCGGTCACGTCCAGGCTCGCGGTCTCCACGATCGCGCCGAGCTTCTCGACCGCGATGATCGCCTTGACCCGCGTGCGGTCCGGATCGGCCTGCGTCAGGCCGTCCCAGGTGTTGCGCGGTGGGAGTGCGGAACGTCCGATGAGGACTATCCGGCGGGCTCCACGACGTGCGAGGTGCCGGGCGAAAAGCATCCCGAGCGCACCCAGCCCACCGGTGATGAGATACGTCGCGTCCGGCTCGAAGGTGAACGGGACCGAACCTGACTCCAGCCGCGACGGGGTCAACCGGGCTACCCGGCGCTGTCCGGCTCGCCAGGCGACCTGGTCTTCGTCGGCATCGGCCCGCAGGAGTTCGACGACCAGAGCGGGAACGTCGTCGAGGGGGTGGTCGGGGTCGAGATCCATGATCCGGGAGTGCAGCGACAGCGACTCCTGATGCAGGACGCGCGCCATGCCCCACAGCGGGGTCTGGAGCACTCCCGCCGCGGTCAATCGGCCATCGACCGGCTGCGCTCCGACGGTGATGAGGGTCAACGGCCACGCCAGGTTCTGGGCGTCGAGCGCCTGCACAAGGTGCAAGAGCAGGACCGGCCCGAGACCGGTCGCCTCAGCCACCCGTTCGCCGACGAGGTCTGCGGCGGCGGCGCCGGCCGACCAGGCGTCGATGACGCCGTGCACCGGCCGATCCGTGCGGTGGGCGACCCGGCGGACCACCTCGTCCAGGTCGTCGCGATGGCGCGGGCGGATCTGGAACTCGTCCGTACCGACGGCGGCGAAGGTGTCGCCCTCCCGGACCACGACGGCCACGTCGCCGAGGTCGGTGACCCTGTCGGCGATCGCGTCCGCGATGTTGCCGGAGTCGGCGAGGATCAGCCACCTGCCCGGGACGGTCTCGGCCGCCCGGACGGCGGGCGGGTCCTGCGCCTGCCACACCACCTCGTGCAGCCAGGCGTTGCCCAGCCTCGGCCGCGCCCGCTGCCCGACGCCGAGCAGCCGCACCCGGAAGCCGCGGATCTCCAAGGCCACTCTGCCGTCATCGGTGACCAGGACGGCGTCGCTCGCGAGTTCGTCGCCGGAGGACTCGGCCGCCGTCGCATGGACCCAAAGCGCCTCGTCCGTACGTCCGTGTAGGACGATCTTGTCCACGCCGACGGGCATCATCATCGCGTCGTCCTCGGACAGGACGCCAACGAGCGGGAGCAGCATCTGAAAGCAGCCGTCAAGCAGGATCGGATCGAGGACGAGGTTGTCGGCGGCGTTGCTCGTGACAGCGTCCCGGGACAGCCGGCCGAGCGCCTCATCCGTGCCCACCCACAGTCGCTCGACGGACTGGAAACGCGGGCCGTAGTCGAAGCCGTGGCGCCGGAACGCCTCGTAGCATTGGGTCGCATCCCATTCGTCGGTGCACCGCGCGCGGATCGCGTCGAGGTCGATCGAGGACTGCGACACGGCGGCGGGTGCGAGGCGCGCCGAGGCGTGCAGCGTCCAGCTGTCCGTCCCCGGAGGGCGCCCGTGGATCTCGACCTGGCCGGTGTCGCGGACCACCGTCGTGTCGAGCAAGTACGCCGGGCCCGCACGCAGGACCGTGGGCGCCTCGAACCCAACATCCTGCACGACGCAGTGGTCGGCACCGAAGGCAGCACGCCCGGCCGCAAGTGCCATTTCGACATAGCATGATCCGGGGAACACGTTGGCGCCCATCACGGTGTGGTCGGCGAGGTAAGCCGGACGGCTGCCGTCGAGGTGCCGGCGCCAGGCGGGTGTCGGGACGTCGCGGTGGTTTCCCAGCAGCGGGTGGTCGAGTTCACCGAGTCGGTCCATGCGAGTGGCCTCGGTCTCCATCCAGAAGCGCTCGCGCTGCCACGGGTAGGCGGGCAGGTCCAGGGCGTTGCCAACGGCGTGGAACGCGGTCCAGTCGGGCGTGTAGCCGGCGACGTACAGCTCAGCACACGCGTTCGCCAAGGTGGCTCCGTCAGGGTCTTCACGCTTGAGCGACGCCACCGTGAGCCCGCGGCGGCCAGAGACGCCCAGACAGTCGGCCAGTGCCCTGCCGAGGACGGGTTGCGGGCCGATCTCCACGAACGCACTCACGCCCGAGTCGATCATCGCCATGGCCGCGTCCGCGAACCGGACCGGTTCACGGACGTTGCGCCACCAGTACCCCGCATCCTGCAGGGTGCCGTCCAGGCCTCCGCCGGTTACCCCGGTGTAGAGCGGCATGGACGGCCTCGACGGAGCCAGGCCGGCGAGGCACTGCCGCAGCTCGGCCTCGAGGGGATCCATCAGCGTGCTGTGGAAGGGAACGTCGCCGCTGACAAAGCGGCAGAAGACGTCGTCGGCGTCGAGCGCGGACCGCACCGCCTCGAGGTCGGCCGTCCTACCCGCAAGCGCCACCGAGGTGGGGCTGTTGATCGCTGCGATGGCCAGCCGGCCGTCCCGGACGGCGGGCAGGTCGCGGGCGCGGTCCTCGGTGATCGCCGCGGCGATCAACCGGCCCTGGCCGGCGGTCAGCTGCTGCAGGCGCGCCCGCTGGTAGATGACGAGGACCGCGTCTTCGAAGGTGAGGCCGCCGGCTACGTACGCAGCGGCGATCTCGCCGGCGCTGTGCCCCACGACCGCGTCTGGCCGGATACCGAGTTCGGCCCACACGTCTGTCAGTGCGACCTGCAGCGCGAAGTTCGCGGGCTGCGAGATCGAGGTCAGTGCCATTCGCGATGTCGCCTCGTCGGCGAGCAGCTCATCGACGAGCGACCAGTCGGCGTGGGTGCGCAGCTCGGCGTCGCAGCGTTCGATCGTCGCGCGGAACGTGTGGTTCTCAGTCATCAGCTGGCGTCCCATGGCCCACCACTGGGGTCCCATGCCTGTGTAGACGAAGGCCAGGGGTGAATCGCTGGCCGGTCCGGACGAGACGTGGACGGCCGGGTGGAGCTGTCCGTCGCGGACGCTGCCCAGGGCTTCGCGCAGCTCGCCCGCGGAGTCGGTGACCACCGCGAGCCGGGCCTGCCGGTGGTGGGTGCGGCGGTGCGCGGCGGCCGACCCGAGCATGGTCGGGTCGGCAGCGTCCAAGGCCTCGGCATAGCGCCCGGCGAGTGCCGCGAGGGCGTCGGCACTGCGCGCGGCCAGCGGAAACACCGAGAACAGGGGTGCGATCGGCAGACGGCCGACCGTATCGGTCTTGGTCATGGTCGGGGCCGTGGTCGACGGTCCGGACCGGCCGGGTCCGTTTTCCAGGATGACGTGGGCGTTGGTGCCGCCGAAGCCGAAGGAGTTCACGGCGGCTCGGACCACACCGTCGCGTTCCGCGATGCGCTCGTTGACGGTGGGGATCCGGAGTCGCAGGCCCTCGAGGTCGATGGCCGGGTTGATCGTCGTCAGGTGGGACTGCCGGGGGACCTGCCGGTGTGCCACGCACAGTGCTGCCTTGATGAGGCCGGTGACGCCTGCGGCCGCCTCGGTGTGGCCGATGTTCGCCTTCACCGAGGCGAGCAGGCAGGCGTCACCGGGGGGTCGAGCGGCGCCGCGTCCGTAGACCTCGCCGATCGCCTCGGCCTCGATGGGGTCGCCGACCGGTGTGCCCGTGCCATGAGCCTCGACGTACACCACGGACGAGGCCGCGAGACCGGCGTCGGCGAGCGCGTCGCGCATCGCCCGCTGTTGGCTCTGGCCATTCGGGACGGTGATTCCGTTGGTCCGTCCGTCCTGGGTGACCGCAGTGCCGCGGATGACCGCATAGATCCGGTCCCCATTGCTCAAGGCGGCGGACAGTGGCTTGAGGACGACGATTCCCGCGCCCTCCCCGCGCACGTAGCCGTCGGCTGATGCGTCGAAGGGGCGGGACTGACTGGTCGGTGAGAGGAAACCGCCCTGGGAAGCCGCAATAGTGAAGTTCGGTGCCAGCATCAGGTTCACCCCGCCGGCGAGTGCGACGGTGCTCTCCCCCGACCAGAGGGACCGACAGGCGAGATGGACCGCCACCAGGGAGGACGAGCAGGCAGTGTCGATGGCCATGCTGGGCCCTTGGAGATCGAAGGCGTGGGAGATGCGGTTGGCCAGCATGGTCATCACGACGCCGGTCGCGGTGTGCAGGGAGACGTTGCTCCGATCGGTGCCGGAGAATTGCAGCTGCCCGTAGTCGAGTGTGAACCCGCCGATGAAGACGCCGGTGGCAGTGCCGGAGAGTTGCTCCAGTGGGGTGCCAGAATTCTCCAGCGCCTCCCAGACGACTTCGAGGAGAAGCCGTTGCTGCGGGTCGATGTGGTCCGCCTCGCGTGGGGAGATCTCGAAGAACGCGGCGTCGAACTCGTCGACCGGGCTGGTCAAAAATCCACCTCGGCGTACGCGGCTCGTGCCGGGGTTCGAATCCGGTTCGTAGAACTTCTCGAGCTGCCACCGATCTCGTGGAGTGTCGACGAGGCCGTCGCCGCCGGCCACAAGTAGGTCCCAGAAGCTCTCGGGGCTGTCGACGCCGCCGGCCAGCCGGCAGCCGATGCCCACTATGGCGATCGGCTCGCGCACCGGCGCGCCGGTGCCGGGCGGGGGTCCGTGAAGAGCTGACATGATTGAGTTCTCCTGTCGAGAGCTTGCTAGGGGCCGCGCCGTCCGACCTCCTGTTCTTCGAGCGTCCGCCGTTGTCGAAAATGCGACAGAGGACTAAGTCACATTGCGGCTGGGTAATGTCGGCGGGTGACCGGGCCGGAAGACACACAACCAGGCGGCGAAACGGTCGTCCGGGTCGACGGAGTCACCCGAGCCTGGTTCGTCCTGCCGAGGCCCGCGGCCGACGTCACCGCGCTGAATGCCGCCGAGCGGGCCCGCGCCGACGCGTTCGTCGATGCCCGCGACCGCGACGCCTACGTCGCGGCGCATGCGGCGCTGCGCCACCGCATGGGCGTGCATCTCGGCGTACCCGCGCACCGGCTGGAGTTCGTTCGCGAGACCTGCATTCACTGCGGCGGCCCGCACGGGCGTCCGAGGGTCGTTGGTACAGGCATCGAGTTCTCGCTCTCGCACACCCGCGGGCTCGCGCTCGTGACGCTGTCCGAGCACCGGGTCGGCGCGGACGTCGAGCGCGCCACCGTCCTTGCTGAGTCCGATCTGTTGGGCGTTGCGACGGCCGTCCTGCACCCGGCCGAGGCCGCCGCCCTCGCCGCGCTGCCCGCGGCCGACCGGCCGACGGCGTTTACCCGCTGCTGGGTGCGCAAGGAGGCCTACCTCAAGGGCACCGGCGCGGGAATCGCGAGCGACTTGAGTGCGTCCCGTGTCGGCATCGGGACAGCCGCCGAACAACCCGCTGGCTGGACGCTCACGGATCTGGTCGCCCCGGACGGGTTCGCTGCAGCCGTCGCCGTCAACCGGCCCGGCAACCGACGCTACGGCTGACGAGGGCGCTGGCGCGGTTTCCGTATGACCTTTGGCTATCCGGAAGGGTGCCGGCGTAGCGAGGAAGCGGTTGGAGAGTGGGCGGGACCCAGCACGATGGCCGCGAAACCAAGCGACCGTCCTGCGCCCCGATCGTCGCCCACCTCCAGTGCCCGAACGCGGGCGTCAGTTGAACTCAGCTGCGGCGATGCCGGGGGTGGCCTGCTGGCCTCTTCCCGACATTGATCATCGAACCGGAGGTGACCGCACCGCACCGACCGGCTCACACTCAAGGTGTGATGCGCCCCAGCGTGCGTATCCCAATAGCCCTGTTCGGTGCCGGGGTGTTGCTCGTCGCATGCACCACCGGCGGTGGATCATCATCGACGGGACAGCCAGCCTCGCCGACAACGGCCGGCACCACGTCGCCGTCCACCTCGAGCAAGGCGCATCCACCGGCAACCTTCCAACCGACGGGATCTCAGGTCGCCGAAGTGGCGAACCTGAGAAGGTTCATCACCGCCTACAACGCGGGCAGCGCCGACGGCGCCCTCGCGCAGGTCTCGCCCACGCAACCGTTGGCATTCAGCGACTGCGACTACGCAACCCAACAACTCGTTTACGGGCACGGACGCGTTCAACTCACCAACTGGCTCCGGACGAACATCGCCGACCATGACCGGCTCACCATCGACAACATCGATGCGAATCCGGACCAGCCACTCGGCGTGCTCGGGGTGAGCTTCAGCCGGCGAAGCAGCGACGCCATCACGCGAAGCGGACACCCGAACGGCATCACGCCAGTACTCGGGGCCAAGGTCAAGTTCGACCGGGATGGGCTTCTCACCGAGTTCAACAACGGCCCCTACGGGGGGGGCGACGCCTGCCTGATCAACCAACGGTAACGCCGGGATCTCTTCACGATCGCGGCTCCCGACGTGCCGGAACTGCAAGGTGATTCGTGCAGGGCGCATCGAGCCGACCGAAGTGGCGCTGCGACGCGCAGAGCACCCCATAGCGCGGCCAGCACCTCAGCCACCGAGCTAGCAGGCAACCCGACTATCGTGCTGCACGAACCCCGAGCGCAGGAGTTCCTCCAAACCCCTGCTTGCGCCGAACTTGGCGACGACAGCTGGGGCGCAGCCGTTGTCGGGCAACCACCGGGCCTTGCGCCTGCTGAGTTGTCCACATAATCGAGTCCGATCTGATCCGGCTCCGCACCCGAGAAGGTACGCGGGTTGCTACGTCCAAGGGACATCTTCGCGGTAAGCAGCCGAAGCTCAATTGTCGCCAAGAGGCCCACTTGGTCTCGCTGGTGCAAGCGGCGAAGACAGCACCGCCTTGGTCGCAGACCTCGTCGGCGTCGGCCGCTCAACTGTCTACCGCGCCATCGAGCGACAACGGAACCAGGCACGAGAAGCCACCACAGCGGGCGTCGCGACGAACGGAACGTGAACCGGGCTGGCGTCCCGCAGAGCACACCCATGCCGGACACACCTCGCCTCTCACCCCACTCCATCCTGACGAGCTGCCGCAGGTGGTCTTGACAACAGCGGGCGAGCTACGGGGAAGGTTGCAGCAGTTTCGTGAGGTCCGGCGCTGGGCGACCGGTTCGGCGTATGGCGGCTTGCAGGTCGTCGGCAAGTGCCCGTCTCCTCTGGCGCGGCGCGGGTGTGGGCGGCGAACCACAGTTCGCCTCGGGGCCCGGCCAGTACCCGTCGCCAGGAGTTGACCGCGAATGCTGCCGGCAGCCGGAGGTACAGGGGTCGCCAGGTTGGCGGGGATCTCGGTGTTCCCGTCGGCTCGCAGGGCCCGGAACGACTGGCGGGTGGCACGCACCATTAATGTAACGGTGTCGCGGTCGGCTGCCCGTCGAGAGGGATCGGCATCGACCCGGTAGAGGGCGAAGGCGATCGGTACGACGAACGCGGCGTGTCCCAGCAACCAGCCTTTGATGTCGTCGGTGATCGTGGTCGGGAAGCCTGCGCCCTGCAGCACCGTCCTGAGTTGTCGTGTGCGGCGGGTGGTCGCGCCGTTCGGTTCGCCGAGCATCGTCTGCTGATGGCTGATCAGCACGTAGCGGATGATCGAGCCGTCCCGGACGCCACTGGCCGCGGGGAAACCGAACAGGGCGCGGTCTCCGAGGGCCTGGACGAGCTGCGCCTGACGGCCGGTCGCAATCTGCCGGGCGACAAGATCGCCTCATCCGATGCGGCTGGGCTGGGAGAATGCCGCCGCGCCTCCCGTGGCTTCGGTGCCCCGCTCAACCCGGGGCGGTTCAGCGAAACAGGCGGACGCAGTCGCCGCCGTGGCGCTTCGCGTCGTACATCGCGGTATCGGCGGCCAGCAGCAGCTCGTCCGATCGCTGTGGCGCGCTGCCGACCGAGATACCGACGCTGGCCGACACCGCGACCTGCTTCCCGTCCACCGTGAAGGGCGTCACGAAGGCCTCAATCAGCCGTTCGCTGAGCAGCGTCACTGAAGCGCCCGGCTCCACGCCCGGCCAGACGACGACGAACTCGTCACCCGAGAGCCGCGCGAGGGTGTCCCCGGCGCGCAGGTGCCCCTTGAGCCGCCCGCTGATCTGCTGGAGCAGCGCGTCCCCGGCGGCGTGGCCGAGGCTGTCATTGATCCGCTTGAACTGGTCGAGGTCCAGGAAGGCGACGCCCACCGAGCTCTGCAACCGAGCGCTCCGCGCGAGCGCGTGGTCCAGGCGGTCGATGAGCAGCAGCCGGTTCGGAAGTCCGGTAAGCGGGTCGTGCAGCGCCTGCTGCCACAGCGCCTGCTGCACCTTGCGCAACGCCGTCACGTCGACGTGGCTCACCACGGCCCCCCGTTCAGCATTCACCTGAGCGGGCGAGATGCGCACGCTGTACCAGCGCTGCAGCGCCGGGGCATGGCACGGGTAGTCGTGCTGGAAGCGCTCCAGCGTCCCGTCCAGCACACCGCGCAGCCCGGCGGCGACGTCGCTGGCGTCGATCGCGTCCAGCGTCCCGGGGCTGCCGACTGCGGCGGCGTCGCAGGCCTTGAGGTAGTTGGCGCCCTCCTGCGTGTCCTCCGGCCGGCCGCCCCCCTGCTGCGCGAACGCACGCCAGGCCCGGTTCACCATGACGATGCGTCCATCGGACCAGACCGAGCAGGTCGGCGCCTCTATCGCGTCAAGCAGGCTGTCGGACTCCAGGACGGCTGCACCCGACGCCCGCCTGCGTCCCCGGACCGCCTGCGCGGCGGCCACGGCGAGCGGGCCGCCTCCCGGTGCGCCCTCGAGCAGCGTCCAGACCGAACCGTCACCGGCCCGCACAAGCACCAGTCCAGCGTGCAGGTGCGTCAGCTGGTGCAGCCCCTGCGTGCCGACGTGCTCCACCGGCAGCAGCAGAACGTCGTACGCCGTGGTGGCCAGCCGGTGCAGCGCCTGGTTGACGTCGGCCGCGCGGTCCAGAACCACGGTGGGCGGGCCCACCTGCATCGCAGCGGACAGCGAGCCGTCGTCCTGCACCACCAGCACCCGCAGAGTCATGCGTCCGGGTCCGGCCCGTCGGGACAGCCAACGTCCGGCTGGCACGCCGACGCTCCTACGACCATCGCCAGTCCTGACTCCAGAAGCGGACCGAGTCCTCCGGCAGGGGACCCGCCGAACCTACGCCCCGGCAGGCCCCGG
>JBKJOO010000166.1:0-6271 GCA_046595615.1 Mycobacteriales bacterium
GCGGCCTGCGCTCCGATGTAGGCCGCCAAGGGCACCTTCCTCGTCGGCGGCGGGCTGTACCGCACCGAGGTCGCGGTGAACTTCCTCGTTCGCAAGGGCGAGACCTCCCGTGTCGACGGTCCGTACGCGGAGGCCAAGGAGGTCGTGGGTGGGTTCGCCATCCTGCAGTACGACACCCTCGAGGAGGCGATCGCCAACCAGCAGGAGTTCGCCGACCTGCACGCGAAGCACTGGCCCGAGTGCTCCATGGTCGCCACCCTTCGCCAGATCTCCGAAGCTCCTCCGGAGCCAGCCGACGCCTGACCCGCGACGGCTGTTCACGACCTCATGAGACCGGGCGCCGCGGCAAGGGCGGCGCCCGGTCTCATAGGGTCAGAACGTGTCAGTCGAGACTGCGACCACCGAGGCGATCACCACGGCGTGGCGAGTGGAGTCGGCGCGACTGGTGGGTGCCCTCACCCGCATGACGCGCGACGTCGAGCTGGCCGAGGACCTTGCTCAGGACGCGCTTGTGGCCGCCCTGGAGCAGTGGCCGGCCGATGGCGTGCCGACCAACCCCGGCGCTTGGCTCATGACCACCGCTAAGCGACGCGGCGTCGATCACTTCCGCCGTGCCGACAACCTCCGCGGCAAGACCGAGGAGCTCGGACGTGTCCTTTCCAGACAGGAGCAGCAGGTGCCCGACCTCGACGCCCAGGTCGATTACATCGAGGACGACGTGCTGCGCCTCATCTTCCTGTCCTGCCACTCCTACCTGACCCCAGACTCTCGAGCGGCGCTCACCCTCCGTCTGGTGGGCGGACTGACCACCAGCGAGATCGCCCGGGGCTTCCTCGTCACCGAGCCCGCCATGGGGCAACGGATCTCCCGAGCGAAGAAGACCCTGTCCGAAGCTCGCGCGAGCTTCGACCTGCCGACCGGGGCGGACCTGGACAAGCGCCTCGACGACGTCATGTCCGTGATCTACCTCATCTTCAACGAGGGCTACTCCGCCGCTGCCGGCGAGCACTGGATGCGGCCCGACCTGGCCGACGAGGCGATGCGGTTGGCCAGGATGCTGGCCGCCCTGGTACCCGACGAGCCCGAGGTACTTGGGCTACAGGCGCTGCTGGAAATCCAGGGCTCCCGCATCGGGGCGCGCCTCGACGACACCGGTGCACCCGTGCTCCTGGAGGCGCAGGACCGGACTCGCTGGGACCAGCTATTGATCCGGCGAGGCTTGGCCGCGCTGCGGCAGGCCCGGGGGCTCGCCGCACGCGGGACGCCGGTCGGGAAGTACTTCCTGCAGGCGTCGATCGCCGCGCAGCACGCTCGCGCCACGCGTCCAGAGGACACCGACTGGCGCCAGATCGCGAAGTTGTACGACATCCTCGGGCAGGCGGCGCCGGGAGCGGTCGTCGAGGTCAACCGCGCCGTCGCGCACGGGAGGGCGTTCGACCCGATCGCCGGGCTGGCCGTGCTCAGAGAGCTGGACGCCCGACAGCTCGGTGACTCCCCGCTCGTGCCGAGCGTGCGCGGCGACCTGCTCGAGCGCGCAGGGCTGCACGCCGAAGCCGTAGTTGCCTTCGCTGAAGCCGCGGCACGCACCCGGAACGAGGCTGAGCACGCCCTGCTGCAGAAGCGAGCCGACGCGAACCTCGCCCGCATACCGAAGTCCGGCTGACTCGCTCCACCTCGCGGCAAGAGCGGATGTTCCTTCGGGCGGCGCGGTGGATTCCCCTAGACGAGCTGCAGCGGCAATGGCCTGCCGACTGAACGTCATGCCTCGCGGCGAGCGTCGGACGGTGCGGTGCGGTCGTCGTGGCGGCGTGCCTGCATCAGATCTTTAGGTGTCGGGACTCCAGGAGGGCCTACTTCCCTGGTCCGTGTCAGGGCAGCGGGGAGGTGGGGCCGCCGGACCCCCGGAGCGGGCCCGCCGGCTAGACCGGCTCCTTGAGCCCAAGCGGGCGGGCTGGGTAGGTGACGAGCAGGATGCCTACTGCCACCGCGGCTGCTCCCGCCACAAGGCCAGCGGACAGCGGCTCGCCGAGCAGCACGACGCCGTATCCCGCGGTGAGCACCGGCACCGCGAAGATGTAGCTGCTCACCACCCCTGCGTCTCCGCGCGCGAGCAGCGCGAACTGCAGGAGATAGCCCCCGGCGAGGCTGACAGCGCCCGTGTAGACGACGCAGATCGCTAACAAGGGGGTCCAGCGGACCGGTTCGCCGTCGCCCCACCCCAGCATCAACAAGGGCACTGAGCCGTAGCAGAACGCCAGGAGCAGGGCCGGCGGCAACGGCACGGCCTCCGGGCGCGACGTCACGGCCTTGACCAGGACGGTGCCTAGCGCGAAACAGACCGCGGCGCCCAGGAAGAGCACCGCCGCTCGTCCGACGTCGGTGACCGCCCCGGGGCTGGTCAAGGCCCCCAGGACGGTGAGCCCGACCCCGACCCAGCCCGTGACCAGACCCAGGGCTTGCCGTTGCCGCAGCCGCTCGCCCAGCAGGAGCCCCGCCAGACCGGCCACGAGCAGCGGCTGCGCATAGATGAGGACGGCGCCGAAGCCGATGCCGGCGAAGCGGAAACCCTCCGTCTGCAACCACAAGAACCCGGCGACGTTGACGCCCGCGAGGGCCAGCCCGAGCAGGTGCACCCGCCGGTCCCGCAGGGCGGCCAGCAGGCCTGCCCGGTCCCGCAGCAGCAGGGCCACAAGCAGCGCCGGTACAGCAGCCAGCGCCCGCAGGCCAGCGAAGTCCGGTGCCGACGCATCCCGCAGCGCCAACTTGACGAACACAAACGCGGAACTCCAGACCAGGCACAGCGTCATCGCCAACACTGGGGTCCGGACCTGGTGCGGATGCTGCAGCACAGTCACCGCGCTAGTGAACCCCACCAGGCAGCGAGGCTGCGGGCGGCCACGACGTCCGTCGGCGTTCGACGCGGGGCAAACCGCTGTCGTCGACGTGGGTGGAGCCGTCGGCTGTTTCAAATAGGAACCGCCCCATTCCGCGACAGCAGCACGCGAAGATCCCGCTGGTGGCCGTCGCGGGCTGGCCGAGCTGCTGCCGCCCGCCCACCGGCCCCAAACAAGCCGCCCCGCAGCCATCGCGGCCTCCCGGACACGCGCCGTCCACCCCTGCCCGACCGCTCGCAAAGCCCGCTCGACCCGAGTCGCACTGGGCGTCGGCATGGCGGAAGCCACTAGCCGGCTCGCGGCAGAAGCGGATGTCTCGTCGGCTGACCTGAGCCATACCCTGGACCCGCGGGCAGACCCCTACGCAAGACTTCCAGCAACGGTGTGGACATGCTGCTTGACTGCCAAATCAGGATTTGCAGCTGCATGCTGCACCGTCCCGGTCGGCCGCCATGAGAACAAGGACGTCGTCAGAAGGGCAGCTCGGCCCACGAGGAGTGGCATTCAAGCCGTACCCTCCTCGTCATGGCCGTCCGAGCCGCTCGTCTCATGAGCATGCCAGGGGCTCGTGACCCGCGGTTGACGCCCGACATCCGAGGGCCAGTTGGCGTCGCAGGTGCTGCCGTCCGCAGCTAGCCGGACGATGAACTCGCCGCGCCCAACTGCGGACGGCCGCAGTGCGCAGTGCGGCAAAGCGTGTGCGTTTTGCCCGGCGCATCACATGAACCGCCTTCGAGGCACGAAAGGGGCGCAGAGCGACGCATGCGCAAGGGGCGGGAGCGACTCGAGTGCCCTCCCGTTTGGCGCCTACGGTCCACCTATGACAACCCGCTGGTTCGAGGACTACACCCAGGGCGCCGAGTGGGAGTTCGGCCCGCTCGAGGTCGACGAGGCGGAGGTAATCGACTTCGGCCAACGGTTCGATCCCCAGCCGTTTCACGTCGACCCGGTCGCGGCTGCGGCCGGGCCCTACGGCGGCTTGATTGCGAGCGGATGGCACACCTGCGCACTGATGATGCGGCTCCTCGCGGAGCAGTACCTCTCGCCGGCGTCGAGCCTCGGGTCCCCGGGCATCGACGAGTTGCGCTGGATCCTGCCCGTGCGGCCCGGTGACAAGCTGACGCTGAAGACGACTGTGCGGGAAGCACGACGATCGCGTAGCAAGCCAGACCGCGGCCTGATCCGGACGCACGTCGAGCTCGTCAACCAGCGCGGTGACGTTGTCCTCAGCCTGCTCGCCATGAACCTGATCCGTACCAGCCCCTCCTGAGCAGTGATTCCCGCGGGCTCTTCGAGGCACCTCAGTAGCGCAACCAGTCGCTCGGCGACCGCGTCGACAACGCGCCGCCCGCTCCACGTGCGGGAAGATCCGCCGCACTGGACTAACGATGCCCGCCCGCATGTGCAGGACCGTGCGAGCTGCCGGGGCGCGAGTCGCGTCGGTCAGCCGATGACGGACAGCGCGTAGCGAGAAACGGACGATCGGTCACGTGTCCGCCCTTCGGCGTAGACGCGCGCCAAGCGGTAGATGAGGATGTCGTGGCCGGGGTGCGCATCCTCGAAGCTGACCGTCGACAGCGAACTGACGACATTGGCTCACCGGCTCGGCGAAGTGGCCCGTGAGTCTTGCCCCGACGACGGCTGGACCTGATCGGGCGGCGGCAGCAGTGCGGCGGCCAGCGAGTGCCCGACGAATCTGCCGAACCGTTCGGGCGACCAGCCGCGGTCGCCCACCAGCAGCCCGTAGAGCTCGGGGGAGGTGTAGATCCAGGAGATCTCAGCCGTCTCCTCGACGGTGAGGTCACTGCGGATGATGCCGCGACCGACCATGTGGCGGGCGTTGTCGGTCATCCGCTGCAGCCGGGTGTCGTTGAGCTCCGTCAGCAGTCGTTCCATGGCCGGGTCGGTGTCGACCGCGGCCTTGAGCAGCAGCATCAGCGGCGCCACTCGGGGCGCCACCTCGGAGGCCAGCCGGCCGAGGGCGAGCATCAGCTGCGTCGGGTCCTGTTCGGACTGCTGCAGCCCGTCGGACCTTTGCTCAGCGGGGGTGGTGCCGCCGCCTTGAAGTCCTCGCTCGCAAAGGGCGCGTACAAGGCCTGGCTTGCCACCGAAGGCCTTGTAGATGGTGTCCGGGGAGACCGCAGCCGCCTCGGCGATGGCTGCCACTGTCGTGGAGGCGAAGCCGTCAGCGAGGAACTTCTCGAGCGCGACATCCATGATCCGCTCGCGGCCTTGGCGCGCCTGCTCCTGCCGTCGGGACGCGTCGTAGCGGCGGCGCCGCTGGGACCCGTTGTTGACGGAGACTGTCTTTCGTTCCATGATGCTCTATCAGTTCCAGTTTACTAGAATCAATCCGGCCCGCCTAGAGTACTCACGAGGACACGTCATGGCGACTGCGACACACTCCGGGCCGGCGGCAGTGATCACCCGGCTCATGAAGGCCACTAACACCCACGACGTCGATGCGATCGTCGATTGCTTCTCCCCCGACTACCTCAACCAGACGCCCGTCCATCCCGAACGTGGATTCACCGGCAACGAGCAGGTGCGCCGCAACTGGACGGCGATCCTCGGCGCCGTGAAGGATGTCGAGGCGTCGGTAGTGAGGATGGTCGTCGACGAAGACACCGTGTGGACCGAGCAGTCCCACCGGGGCCACCGTCCCGACGGATCGGTGCATGAGATGGCCGGCGTGGTGATCTTCGGGGTCGCCGACGACGTGATCACCTGGGCCCGGTTCTACCTCGAGCCCGTACAGGTGGGTGGCGGCGACGTCAACGAGAGCGTCACCCGGCAGCTGGCTCCCGGAGGCCAACCGTGATCCTCATCGTCGGTGGCACCGGGCTACTCGGACGGCGCCTGATCCCCCGGCTCACTGGCCGCGGGATGGACGTCCGGGTGATGACCCGGGACCTGAAAGCGGCAGGAGGCCTCGACGCGGGCGGCGTCCAGGTCGTCGTCGGAGACCTGCGCGACCCGTCGTCGGTACGCGCGGCCATGGACGGCGTCGAGACGGTCGTGGCCGCGGCACACGGCTTCGTCGGGCCCCGGGGCATCTCCCCGGCAACCGTCGATCGCGACGGCAACGCCCATCTCATCGACGCAGCCGCCCAGGCTGGCGCCGACGTCGTGCTGATGTCGGTTGTGAGCGCCTCGGCCGACAGCCCTCTGGAGCTCATGCGGATGAAGTACGCCGCAGAGCAGCACGTGCGCACCACCAGGACGCCCTGGACCATCGTGCGGCCCACTGCCTTCGCGGAGCTGTGGATCGGGCTGATGCGGGAGAGCGCTCGCAAGGGGGGGCGACCGCTCGTCTTCGGTCGCGGTGAGCGGCTGATCAACTTCGTCGCCGTCGACGACGTTGCCGCTCTCGTCGA
>JBKJOO010000243.1:0-11608 GCA_046595615.1 Mycobacteriales bacterium
ACATCCCGAGCACGATCACGACCGCCAGGAACGCGTACATCACCTTGTCCATGACCGTCGTCGCGGAGAACACCGGACCTACGGTGCGGCGGCGGTAGATCAGGATGGCCATCCCCACCAGCGTTGCAAGGCCTGCGAGCAGACCACCCGCGACGGCCACCACGTGGTAGGTGTGCTCGTCGATCCCGATCGCGTCCGTCCACGACTGCGGCACGAGCAGGCCGATGACGTGACCACCAATGACTCCGAGCATGGCTGGTGATCGACGTGACCAACACCGATGCCGAGCAGGTGCACGATCTGGTGCTGGACGACGGTTCTCACAGCCCACGGTTCCTGCAGCGGCTCTGGACCTTCGGCGGGTCCGCCCCCAGGCCTCTCACGTGGGTCAACGACGTCATGCCGGACCTACGACTGCGTGTACATCGGGTGTCGGCGCGCGACGGTCACGCCGAGGTCGGGCTGTCCGAGGAGATTCGCCGTGCCGCCTGACAGCAGGAACCACGCCTACGACGTCCTGATCCTCGCCGGTGGCAGCGCCCGCCGACTGGGTGGCGTGGACAAGCCCTCCGTCGTAGTGGGGGGAACCGCGATGCTCGACCGGGTCCTGCTCGCGACCTCGACTGCCGCGTCAACCGTTGTGGTTGGTCCACCGCGCTCGACAGTTCGGCCGGTCCTCTGGACGCGCGAGGAACCAGTTGGTGGTGGCCCGGTAGCCGCATTGGCCGCTGGGCTGCCATTGATCGGAGCCGCGCTCGTTCTGCTCCTCGCCTCCGACCTGCCCTTCCTGGACCCCTTGACAGTGAAGATCCTGAGCGACCGTCTGCCCGACCAGCAGCCCGGTCGCGTCATGGTCGACGGGCAGGAGCACCAATGGTTGTGCAGTGCCTGGCGCACGGACGCACTTCGGGCGGCGCTGCTGGGTGTCAACGTCCACGGGGCTCGACTACGGGACCTGCTCTCTCCACTCAGGCCACTCGAGGTGACCTGGGACGGGGGGCCTGGTCCGGCGCCGTGGACGGACGTCGACACCGAGGCCGACCTACACATGGCAAGGACGAACACGTGAGTCGGTGCGGCAACACTGCTTTGGTTCCGTCATGAGCCCTTCCACCGGCTCAGCCCATCGTCCAGGCGTCCGGTGAGACGCGCCCATAGGCCCGTGAACAGATCAGGACCGGTCATCCTGGACGGCGACCACGATGCAAGAGGTGTGTCGGTCGTCGTGATCTTGGTTTCGGAGTCAGCGGCTTGGCCGCCATCCGGGGGGGTGACGTGGCCTGCGGACTTGCTTCGGACGGACTCCTCGCCTCGCGTTACGGGGAAGATAGCCACGACGCGTCGGAGGCTCTTGCGACGTTCGTGAGGTGATGTCGCTGCACAAGCTCACCGCGGGAGACGGCTACACGTATCTCACGCGGCAGGTGGCAGCGCAGGACGCGACGCAGCGCGGTTTCACGGGTCTCGGCGACTACTACGCGCAGCGTGGTGAATCACCGGGGCTCTGGATGGGTCGTGGGGCGGACGGGTTGCCAGACTTTCCTGCCACGAGCCAGGTCACCGAAGCGCAGATGGTCGCCTTGTTCGGCAAGGGTCTGCATCCAGACGCCGAGATGCTCGAAGCGAAGCTCTTGGCGGCGGGCATCGGCGCCTCAGCGGCCGTCGCTGCGACACGACTCGGCACCCCGTACAAGGTGTTCGACGGCGTGAACGAGTTCCGCAGGGAGCTCGCGATCCGGTTCGAGGCGTGGAACGCGGCGGCAGGATTGCCGAGAGACTGGCCGATCCCGCACCAAGAACGGTCACGGATCCGGACCGAGCTTGGACGTGAACTGTTTGTCGCCCGGTTCGACCGGCCCCCAGCGGATGCGCGTGAGCTGTCGGGGCTGCTGGCGCGGGAGTCGCGGCAGCGCACGACCGCGGTGGCGGGCTACGACCTGACCTTCTCCCCCGTGAAGAGCGTCTCGGCGTTGTGGGCCGTCGCCCCTCGGGAGCTCGCGGACCAGATCGAGGCAGCACACCAGGCTGCGGTCGCCGACACTCTCGGCTGGCTGGAGGATAGCGCCGCCTTCACGCGGTTGGGCCGGAATGGCGTTCAACAGGTCGAGGTCCGGGGTCTGATCGCGGCCGCGTTCACGCATCGGGACTCACGCGCTGGTGACCCTGATTTGCACACTCACGTGGCGATCAGCAACAAGGTCCAGACCCGGCAAGGTCGGTGGTTGGCGCTGGATGGCCGACCGTTGCACAAGCTGACCGTCGCCGCCTCGGAGCGCCACAACACGCGCCTCGAGGCGCACCTGGTGGCTGCCGTGGGGGTGTCGTTCTCCGAACGACCTGGCGAAGCGGGGAAGCGTCCCGTTCGGGAGATCGTCGGCGTCCCAGAAGCGCTGAACCGGGCGTGGTCCGCGCGACGCGCCAGCATTGACGTGCGGAGAGCTGAGCTTTCCGCGACCTTCCAAGCTGATCACGGCCGACCGCCAGGGCCGATCGAGGCGGTCAAGCTCGCCCAGCAGGCAACCCTTGAGACCCGCCAGGGCAAGCACGCACCACGCACACACGCTGAGCAACGGCACACCTGGCGCAGCGAGGCGATCAGCGTCTTGGGCGATGAACGGGCCATCGTCCGGATGATCAACACGGTCCAGGCCCAGGACGAGCGTCCCCCCTCACGTGTCACCCCAGATTGGGTCGCCGACGCCGCGGAGTCAGTGCTCGTCACCGTTCAAAGCCAACGAGCGACATGGCAGGAGGCGCATGTCCGGGCCGAGGCGGAGCGATGCATCCGCAGCGCTCGAATCGGCCTTCATGACGTCGACGACGCGGTCGAGCGGATCGTCGCAGCGGCGCTGTCCCCCGCGCTGTCGATGGCGCTTGGCACGCAAGAACCGGTCAGCGAACCGGCCGCCCTGCGACGGAGCGACGGGACGTCGGTGTACGTGACTGCTGGCACCCAGCTCTACACGTCATCCCAAATCGTCACGGCCGAGCGAAGCCTGCTCGCAACGGCGCAGCGGGGTGACGGGAGGGTGACGTCCGCTGGTGCCGTCGAGCTCGCGCTGCTCGAGTCCGCCGCACGCGGCACGGAGCTCAACCCGGGGCAGGCTCAGCTGGTTCGCGAGCTGGCTACTTCCGGGCTGCGCCTGCAGCTCGCCCTCGCACCGGCGGGCACCGGAAAGACGACCGCCATGGCGGTGCTGGCGAGGGCCTGGGCGGAGGACGGCGGCACGGTCGTCGGGCTGGCGCCGTCAGCGGCCGCTGCCGCCGTCCTGGGGACCGAGATGGGTGTGTCGACCGACACGCTCGCCAAGCTCAGCTGGTCGCTGGACAGACTGGCGGCAGACAGTTCGAGCTTGGTCCCGAGCTGGGTGACAGGGATCGGGCCCTCCACGCTGGTCATCGTGGACGAGGCCGGTATGGCGGGAACCACCGAACTCGCCCGCGTCGTCGCGTACGTCGTCGGAAAGGGTGGCAGCGTCCGCCTGGTCGGCGACGACCAGCAGCTCGCCGCGATCGGAGCCGGCGGGGTGCTTCGTGACCTCGCCGAGCAGACCACTGCGGTCACGCTCTCCCAGGTCGTCCGCTTCACCGACCCCTCCGAGGGTGCCGCCTCCTTGGCTCTTCGCGCGGGGGACGACGCGGCCTTGGGCTTCTACCTCGACGCGCACCGCATCCATGTCGGGGATCCGGGCACCGTTGCCGACCTGGCGTATGAGGCCTGGGCTTCCGACCAGACGGCTGGCCACGACAGCGTGATGCTCGCACCGACCAGAGACCTCGTCGCCACCTTGAATGCCCGAGCCCGCGTCGACCGCCTGGCCAGCGCCGCCGGCCCGGTCGGTCTCGAGGCAAAGCTCGCCGACGGCTCGCACGCCAGCGAAGGCGACGTGGTCATCAGTCGGCGAAACGATCGCCGTTTGCCGATCACAGCGACGGACTGGGTCAAGAATGGCGACCGCTGGACCGTCAACGCTGTCCTTTCCGATGGCGGGTTGACCGTCACTCACATGGCGACCCGACGGCGCCTCACGCTGCCGACGAGTTACGTCCGGCAGCACGTCGCGCTGGGATACGCCAGCACCGTGCACGGCGCTCAAGGCGTGACGGCCGAGCATTGCCACACGATCGCTACGGGCGCCGAGACTCGGCAGTTGCTGTACGTCGCCATGACCCGAGGGCGGTCCGGCAATCACGCGTACCTGAGCACCGCAGGGGACGGCAACGCGCACAGCGTCATCACCCCCGATGCTCTGCTGCCTCCCACTGCGGTCGACCTGCTGACCCGGGTCCTGGCTCGGGACGGTGCCCAGACCTCGGCCACGACGCGGCGGCGTGAGCTGTCCAGCCCATTCGCACGGCTGGCCGCAGCCGCGGATCGCTTCCACGACAGTGTCACGACGGCGGCTCACATTCAGCTGGGAGCGGAGCGGCTCGAGGCGATCGACGCTGCAGCCGAAGACCTTCGGGTCGGGTTGACCGACTGCCCGGCGTACCCGACGTTGCGCAGTCACCTGGCCCTGTCCGCCGTCGGCGGCGACGACCCCGTCGCGATGCTGCGCGCGGCAGCCGACCGTGGGGACCTGTCCAACGCTGCAGACGCCGCGGCCGTGCTGGACTGGCGACTGGAACCTGCACATCCGTGCAGCACCGATGCAGGTCCGTTGCCGTGGCTACCCGTCGTCCCCTCGACGCTCGCAGCCAACGTCACGTGGGCCCGCTACCTGACCGCACGAAACGCCCACGTCACGGAGCTGGCGGGACAGGTCGCCACCCAGGCCCGACAATGGACACCGACAAGCGCGCCTGACTGGGCTGCGCCGCTGGTGGATCGAGATCCGGAGCTGCTCGCTCAGCTCGGGGTGTGGCGCGCCGCGCACGCGGTCCCTGACAACGACCGTAGGCCGACCGGGCCAGCGCAACGGTACGCCGCCGACGTCCGCGTCCAACGGTCCCTGAACCGCGCCGTCGCGGCCGTCCTCGGCGATCCTGCGGCAACGACAACGCGCTGGGCCGCGCTGGCGTCCGCGATCGAACCGCGATTGCTCACCGACCCGTACTGGCCTCAGCTGGCGGACCGCCTTGCCGCGGTGGACCGAGCGGGCATCGACATTTCCGCGTTGGCAAGCGCCGTTGGCAGCGAGGCGCCGCTGCCCGATGAGCTTCCCGCGGCGGCCCTGTGGTGGCGGCTGTCTCGTCATCTTTCTCCGGCTGTGCTGAACGCTCACGACGCTGGTGAGTCCGGAACTGCACTGCGCCCGTTGTGGAGCGCAGCCTTCGTCGACCTGGTCGGGGCTGAGGCCGGACGCAGGGTGTTGTCCGACCCCGCCTGGCCCGCGTTGGTGGCGGCCGTCACCGATGCCGCCGGAGCTGGCTGGGGCGCCGAGCAGGTCCTCGGCGTTGCGCTCGAGCTGCTGACCAGCAGCCAAGGCAACGAAGTACGTCCCGATGAGCTAGCTACGGCCTTGCTGTGGAGGGTTGCGACTCTCAGCGAACCGGAGCCCGAGGATCATGATGTCCTGCCGCCACCGCCGGACCCAACCGACGACGAGCTGCGGCCGCCTGAGGACCTGGACGAGCTTGAGGTCTTGGCGTTCGGGGCAGCTGTGCTCATCGGGACGGCCGAAGCCGACCTTCCACCCGCGGATGCGGACTGGCTCGCGAGTCTCCATCCCCCGGCGGAGGAGGAGGCAGAGTCCACGGACTCGCAACCGATGCCGACTGTCGCTGGAACGCCCGACCCGACGAACACCGCATTCAGGGATCGGCTCCTGCAGCTGAATCAGCAGGCCTTGGCGTTCTTCACCAGCCAATACTCAGGATCCTGGGCCGCCGGGCACCTTCGCCAACGCCTTGGCGACGACCTCGCCGGCGATTTGCGGGTCACTCCCGGCTACGCGCCGGCAGGGTGGACCGTCTTGACCGATCACTTGCGCCTTCTCGGGGCGTCAGACGCGGAGCTCCTCGCTGCTGGCTTGGGAAGCACCGCCCGTACCGGTCGTGTCATCGACCGGTTCCGGGACCGGCTCGTCCTCCCGATCCGCAGTGGCGATGAAGTGCGGGGGTTCATCGGCCGGCGCAACCCCGACACCCCCGAGGCCGGACCGAAGTACCTGAACACGCCGCAGACCGAGGTCTTCGACAAGGGCCAACTCCTGTACGGGCTTACCGAGGGTGCTGCGTCCCTCGAGGCGGGTGCCATCCCAGTGTTGGTCGAAGGCCCGCTCGACGCTCTCGCTGTCACCCTTGCCACGCGCGGCGATGCGGTGGGCGTCGCTCCGCTCGGAACGGCCTTTACCGAGCGCCAAGCGGAACTGCTCCGGCCTTACCTCGGCGAAACGCAGTCCGGCGTGATCGTCGCGACCGACGGGGATCGAGCCGGCAGACAGGCTGCGGTGCGCGCGTTCTGGCGCCTGTCAGCCCAGGGTGGCAATCCTCGGCATCTCGTCCTGCCCGACGGAACCGACCCTGCCGACCTTCTCCAGACCTCCGGCCCGGAGGCACTGACCCGCGCCCTGGCTGACACGCCCAGTCTCGCGCGAAGCCTGATCGACGCACGTCTCGCAACGTGGTCCGACCAGCTCCACACCGCCGAGGGCCTGGTCCTGTCGGTCCGGTCCGTTGCCGAGGTGATCGGGGCCCTGCGACCATCGGCGTGGCTGGAGCACATCGGCTATGTCGAATCCCTTGTCCATGCCCTGCCCGGGCTCGTGCATCTGGAGGTGTTGGACGCCGGCCACGCCTGGACTCTCGACCCTGACGGCGCGACCCGGCGTCAGCTCATGCGTCGACTCGATACCTCTGAGGCGTCACCGTCGCCACGCTTCGATCGGACAACCCAAGATGGCCTCGATCCGGGCCACGACGTCACGGCAAGCGAGGTGGTTGATGCTTGGGCCGCAAAGATGTGGGGAGATGTCGGTCGCAGCGTTGACCCCCGTCTGGTGGCCAGTGCGGACTGGCCCGGCCTGGCCGCCGCCCTTGAGCGGGCCCACCGCGCGGGCTATGACGTCCAAGGGAACTTGTCACGCCTCGCACAGCAGGTTCCACTGCCCGAGGAACACGCTGCGCGTGCTCTGCACTATCGGCTCGTCCAGGAGTGCGAGGCCGCTATCTCGCCCGTCCCAACGTCCTTGGAATTGTCCGCGGAGACTGCGGGGAGAGCAAGCTCGCGCCCCACACAGCAACCACAGCCTCGCCCCTCCGTGCACGCCCCGGCCCCACGCCGATAGCGCGACGTGGAAGCCTGCCGGCCCGCTATGCGTGTCGGCTGAACTTTCGGGCCCGCTTGGCTGTTGTGACGGGGAGGGCCGCTGGACGGTCCGCGCCCTCGACGGCGACCAGACGACTGGTGAGGGAGGCGAGCTGCTTCTCGAGCGCCACAACCCTGTCGACCAGCGCCGACTCTTCCGGTGCCGAGGATGGACCCTTCGCCGCAGGCGTGACGGGCCGGCGCGAGACAGTCTCCGCGACGTCGCCCCGGGATTGTGCTGAGCTGACCTTCGAGGGTCTACTCGGCGACGGCCGCTTGACCGCCACCGCGCTGCCCGACGAATTGGTCGCAGAGACCTTGCCGGCCTTCCACGGCGGTGACTTCGGCGTGGTCGCCGAAGATTTCGCAGGCGAGGGCTTTACCCCTGCCGACCTCGCGGACTTCGCGCGCGAGGCCGGAGCGGCTTTCGCCTTCCTGGAACGCGTCGAAGGGGAACTCGGGTGCGCAGCGGCATAGGCGTCGAGAACGACGGCAGGCAGACGCCCCCGGTCGCCCGTCGTGAAGCCGTTCTTGCGTGCCCAGATACGAACGGTCGTTGCGTCGGTGGTCGTCACATCGGCTGTTCTACCAGAGCAACGTCACTTCAGGGCTGACGCAGGCCGAGTTATAGACCCAAATAGGTACGGAGCTGATCCTCCAGCCTGCCGAGTTCGCCCTGGGATAAGAGCGCTCGGCGACGGAGCAATCGTCCTCGCGCCACTGGTTGCAGCGAGGTGACGTCGGCGTAGGACTCGGCGTAGCGGGTGAGTCCGGCGTCAGCGGTCAGCGGGACGTGGGTGAGTTCCGGTCCCAAGGTCCCGGTGATGGGAATGACAGCCACGTGCCCGAGCCTGTTGTTGAGGGCATTGGCACTGAGTACGACGGCAGGATGCTCCCCGAACCCGGGAAACCGGACGTCCCACACCTCCCCGCGAAAGGGCTCAGCGGCGGCCATCAGAGCGAGCCGCCTTGCCCTTCCCTGCAGGCGTGGAATCGTCGGCAGGCAGTACACCGATCGGCAGAGGCGGCGGGGTGTCCCCGTAGAACTCGTCGACGCTTCGGGCCATCCGCTCCTCGGAGGCTTGCCGGTGGATCAGCTGCAGCGCAGCCTTGACGATCTCAGTGCGCCCGTTGAGGCCGAGGATCTCAGCGTCGGTCCGCAACTGGGCCGCCAGCTCGTGGCCGATCCTTGCTTGCCAAACCTCGGTGATTCCAGTCGTCGACGTCATTCGTATACGATCTGTCGTACAGAATCTCTTGTCAAGAGAACAGGTCATGGCTTCTCCTTCTCCTCGTACTCAAGTAGCGCGAAGAGATCACGGCGCTCGGCGACGGCCTTCTCGGTGCAGTAGACGTGATGTCGGCTCGCGGCCGGCCAGTCCTGGTGCGATCCGCTGCTGCAGGTGCTTTCCCCTAGTGCCAGCGTGAGTCGCTCGAAGAACTGAGGAAGGGTCTGGCGATGCCATTCCTCCAGTCGGTCTGGCGCGTTGTCCCGCTCGGCGAGCCCGCGCAAACAGGCCAGCAGCGGTAGCTCGTGGACCAGGTGCGGATGCTTCGGCCAGCAGCCGGGAATGAGTCGCAGGGGTCGCCATGCCAACTGACTGTTGAGCCAGGTCGCGACGTCGTCGCACCACCGCCACACCGGCTTTTGGAACTCTGCTGGGAGCGAGCCCGGGAGCCAGGGTCGCGGTAGATCGCCTGTGTCACCGAGGGCTTCGATCTCCTCAGGGGTACCGATGCGCAGGATCGTAAGCGTGTTGAGCACCTGACGAACCACGGGCGGCGGCTCAGGGAACGCGAAAAGGGTCACGGCGACTGCCTGCCTATCTGGTCCGTCGGGTTGAGGCGATGTTCGTGGGCGACCTGCACAGCCTCCAAGGTTCGCGTGTCCATCCCAGGCTCGGTCTCGCGGGCGCGTCGGACTCGCTCGCGTCCTTTCTGCTGGCGCTCCAGAAGTGCAGCGCCCTTACGCCCGTCGACGCATCGTCGGAGCCTGGCGAGGATGGGTGGCGCGTTCTCGGCCACGACCAGGGCGTGCCGGGTGTCGATGAGGCGGATCTGCTCGGGTCGAAGGATTGGAGTGTCTTCGGTCGTGTGGGAGGTTCCGATCCCGCCGGGACCTTCGTTGAAGCTCTGCCGCGAGACCCGAGTCGTGCCGAGCAGGTCGGAGATCTCCTTGTAGAAGTGAATGTCCTTGCCTCCGCCGAAAACGACGATGTTGTTGGTGAGCCCGAACAGCGAGCGGGCCTCGTCCTCGCCATAGCAAACGACCATCTGCCGCCAGGTCTGGGCGGCGTAGAGGAAGGACAATCCCAGGGCGCGTTCGTTGGCCATCCTTACCCGCAAGGTCGGGAGCGGCGCGGTGGAGGGCAGCTCGTCGAGGCAGGCGAGAAAGCTCGGCGTGAGCCGTCCATACGGGGAGGTGTTGGCTGCCGCGAGCGCGAGGTCCAGAACGTGCTCCGCGACGGCCGTCATCAGCGGTGAGGCGGAGGCGTACGGGTCCTCTCTGCCGAGGAGATAGACGGTCCCGTTGCGGCGGATCACGTCGGGCAGGTTGGTGGCGGGTCGGCCGGGGCTCGGGATGCAACGGGCTCGGATGGCGGGCTGGAAGAACAACGACATGGCCTGCTGCACGGTGGTCACCGTGTTGCCGACTGTGTCAGCTGAGCCGTGAAGGGCACCGCCCAGGAGCCCATCCCAGAACCGAGCGGCGTGCGGGTGTTGGCGGAGGATCTCGGCTGGCTGTTCGGCGGCGACCGGGTTGGCGACCCAGGCAAGGACGTGCTCGAGGGTGCGACCTGTGAGGGCAGCGGCGTGGAAGAACCCTTGCAGGACCTTGGCGGTCTCGGCGGCATAGAAGCGGGCGGCGTTGTCGGCTCTGCCGCCAGCGACGGCACCTGTAACTGTGCCGGCGGCGAAGGCTTTGGCGCGCCGTTCCGCGGTCATCGGGTCCACGCAGCCGGCGATCGGATCCCATACGAGCTCGTTGGTGCCAGGTGCCATCCCAAACGGGTCCAGGACGACAGCGGGTCTCGGGCCGGTGTGGTCCGCTCCCCCGGCTTCTTCCTCGCGATCGTTCAGGGTGAGCAGCAGATCGTCGACCTTCGTCAAGGTGACCAACGCCGCGCCGGGGTGGGCGAGCAGGGCGGGTGCCAGGAGGTCCAGCGTCTTGCCGGACCCCTGCGCCCCGTAGACGCCGGTGGTGCGGTCATACCGGACCCACAGCTCAATGCCTCGGGGACTCACCGAACGTCCAAGTCGCCAACCCAGCTCCGTCAGGTCCTTTCTCATAGTCGCCCATCCTCAGCAAGGTGACCGGGTCGCTTCGACAGATCGGGTCTTAGGAGCGGAGCGGCTTGCCGTAGCCGCGAGGCGCCCAGGACCTGTCGCGCTTCTTCCCGGGTTGCCATTCCCCTGCCGACACCGGCCGGGCGGCGGTACCGCGCGAACGCGACGGCGCAGACAGCCGCCCCGGCGAGCAGCAGGAGCTCGCAGACGCCCACGCAGACGTAAACGAGGGCTGGACGAGGGAGCTGGAGTTGCTGTCGGGGCGAGAGCGCCCGCCCTGGGTGGCCGCTGAGGAGGCCCTCGAGCACCAGGCCAACGTGGTCCTGACCGTTCGGCCACACCCAGCCACCTCCGAACACCGCGGCTGCCACTCCAAGACCGGTCAGCGCGGCGATGCCGAGTAGAAGGACCATTGTGGCGAGGGCGACGAACGCGACCTCACCACCGCGGGATAGCGGTTGCGGATCACGCTGGCGTTGGGATATCGCCGTCATCTCGTATCTCCTACACGGGGCGTCGAGGGAACCGCCAGGCCAGGTGCCGGACCGCGACGATGAGACCGGCCCAACGGCGTGCATCGATCAGTTGGACGAGGACTCCGGTGTGCGGGGCTTGCACGATCAGAATGTGACGGCCGTCAGGTTCCTGGAGGAATCCCGCAACCATCCCCATGTGCCGCGGCGCGGTGGGGGTGCCGTCAGCGCCTGGGATGAAGACGAGGTCACCGGCAACTGCCTGTGACAGGTCGGGCGGACTGGCGGCTCCGGCGTTGACCTGGTCGCCCGTGAAGTGCGCCAGAGCGATTCCAGCGTGGGCCCAGGCCGCCATCGTCAGCCCGGAGCAGTCATAGCTGTCGGGTCCGGCGGCGGCCCACTGATAGGGCTTGCCAAGCTGGGCCAGCGCGAACTGGACCGCGGCGATCCCGGCTGGGGATCCAACGATCTCAAGGCCTGGGGGGATGCCGGAGATGCCGGGTCCGACCGGGACCAAGCCATCACCGTTGGTGCACAGGTCGGGGGTGACGCTGCCCAGAGTGGGGGTGACGTGACTGCCTGTTGGGGTGACACCCAC
>JBKJOO010000321.1:0-3837 GCA_046595615.1 Mycobacteriales bacterium
CCGGAGATCCAGCACTTGGTCCCGTTGAGCACCCAGGTGTCGCCGTCACGGACCGCCCGGGTCTTCATGGCAGCCGCGTCCGAGCCGGCCTCGCGCTCGGAAAGGGCATAAGAGAAGGTGATCTCGCCCCGCGCGACGCCCGGCAGAAACTCCTGCTTGAGCTCCTCGCCGCCCGACAGGATCAAGCCGGTCGTCCCGAGCTTGACCACCATGGGGATGAGACTCGACGACGCGCAGACCCGGGCGATCTCCTCGATGACGATGCTGTGCGCGATCTTGTCCGCGCCGTCCCCGCCGTACGCCTCGGGGACGTGGATCGCCATGAAGCCGGCCTTCTTGATGGCCTCGTGGACGTCCCACGGGTATTCCGCGGTCTCGTCGATCTCGGCCGCGCGAGGGGCAATCTTGTCCTCGGCCAGCTGACGCACGGCCTTGCGGAGCAGCTCGTGCTCCTCGGTGAGTGAGTAGAGGGCGAACGAGGTGTCCATCAGCCGATCGTACGCGCGGGCGCCGCTACGCTCCCCCGCCATGAGCACCCTCCCCCGCCTCACCGTCATCGGCACCGGCTACCTCGGCGCAACCCATGCGGTGTGCATGGCCGAGCTCGGCTTCGAGGTGCTCGGTCTCGACGTGGACGAGCAGAAGATTCTGACATTGCAGAGCGGCGACGTGCCGTTCTTCGAGCCCGGTCTGCCGGAGTTGCTGCGCAAGAATCTTGAGACCGGCCGGCTGCACTTCACCACCTCGTTCGAGGAGGTCGGGGCGTTCGGCGACGTCCACTTCGTCTGCGTCGGCACGCCCCAGAAGAAGGGCGAGATGGCTGCCGACATGACCTATGTCGACGCTGCCTTCACCGCCCTGCTGCCGCACGTGCGCGACGGCGCGTTGCTCGTCGGCAAGTCCACCGTCCCTGCGGGTACGGCGGAGCGGCTCGCCCTGCTGGTCGCGGCCAGCGGCAAGGACGTCGAGCTGGCCTGGAACCCCGAGTTCCTGCGGGAGGGCTTCGCGATCGAGGACACGCTCACCCCCGACCGACTCGTGTTCGGTGTGCGCAGCGCCGCGGCCGAGGCCAAGTTGCGCGCTGCGTTCGCCCCGGTGCTCGCCCGCCCGACTCCGGTGGTCGTCACCGACTTCGCCACTGCGCAACTGGTCAAGGTCGCCGCGAACGCCTTCCTGGCCACCAAGATCTCCTTCATCAACGCCATGGCGGAGGTGTGCGAGGCGACCGGGGGCGACGTCACCATGCTCTCCAAGGCGCTGTCGTACGACACCCGCATCGGGGGCCGATTCCTGCATGCCGGGCTGGGCTTCGGCGGTGGCTGTCTGCCAAAAGACATCCGCGCCTTCATGGCCCGGGCCGGCGAGCTGGGGGTCGACCAGGCGCTGTCGTTCCTCAAGGAGGTCGACGCCATCAACCTGCGCCGACGGGCCCGGATGATCGACCTGGCCCGCGAGCTGGTCGGCGGCTCCTTCGGCGGGATGCGGGTTGCGGTCCTGGGGGCGGCCTTCAAGCCCAACAGTGACGACATTCGCGACAGCCCAGCGCTTGACGTCGCCGCGAGCATCCAGCAGCAAGGCGCGGCAGTGACCCTGTATGACCCAGCAGCGATGGACAATGCGCGCGGCCGGCATCCCGAGCTCGGCTACCGCGAGAGTTCGGTCGAAGCAGCCAGGGGCGCCGACATCGTGCTGCACCTGACCGAGTGGGCGGAGTTCCGCGAGATGGACCCGTCCGCGCTGTCCGAAGTCGTCACGAGCCGGCGCATCGTGGACGGGCGGAATGCCCTCGACCCGGCCAGGTGGCGGGCAGCCGGTTGGACCTACCGGGCGCTCGGCCGCCCGTAGCGGCTCGGTCCCAGCCGGCAGGCCAAGCGGCGTACGGGTATCACAGCGCGGGCGCACGACTCGGCAGGTGGCAATCGCGTCCCCCTGTTGAAGGAGCCTGCTGTGCAACATTCCCCCTTTTCGCGCCGAGTGGCAACGGTCGCCGCCGGCGCCCTGCTCGGACTGGCCGCACTGACGGGCCTCAGCGTCGGTACGGCCGACGCCGCCCCGGTTCGCGGCAACACGGCCTGGTCGGTCCTGCTCTGCAAATTCTCCGACCAAGCCGTCGAGCAGCAAACCCCGACCTGGTTCAGCCAGTACCTCACACCGGCCGGCGCAGGAATGGGCGGTCTCGCCGACTACTGGAGCTCGGTGTCGAACGGCCGGGTCAGCCTGGCCGGCTCGCAGGTCCGCGGGTGGTACGGCATGAACGTCACGCTGGCGCAGTCCCGCGCGCCGGGATACAGCCGCTGGCAGCGCATCCAGGACTGCGTCGGCGCAGCCCAGGCCAGCGGTTACACCGTTCCAGCCGGCAACCGGGTCGTGGCGATCATCAACGGCCAGGTCGACAGCGGGAGCGCGGGCGGCGAGGTGCTGCTCGATCCGCTGGCCTGGAATGTCGCCTTCGCCGCGCACGAGATGGGGCACGGCTACGGGCTGGGCCACTCGTTCTCCGACGACCCGACGTACCGCAATGTGTCGTGGGCCCAGATCGGTGAATACGACAATCCGTGGGACCTGATGAGCGCGATGAATGTCTACACCAGTGCCAGTCCGAATTTCGGGGCCACCCCGCCCGGACTGAACGGCTACCAACTGGACCGGATGGGCTGGCTCGGCCGGAATCGGATCGCCACGGTCGGCGCAGACGGCGCAACCGCCCGGACGTATCCAGTCGCGCCGCTCGGGCAGAACGCCACACCCGGCGTCCAACTGTTGCGGATCCCGTTCGATCCGGTTGACCTGAACCACTACTACACAGTGGAATACCGCCGGAAGTCCGGTCTCGACTCGGGCATCCCGAATGACATCGTCTTGACGACCGAGGTGAAGAACGGGACGTCGTACCTCTTGCGGACACGAGGCGGGAATCGTGACCCGGTGCAGACGCTCGCCGCCAACGGCGTCACGATCCGCGTCAACAGCCTCGGCGCGACCGCTTCGGTCTCGGTCACGACGGCCATGCCACGACGGTGCCTCCAGGGGTATGTCTGGCGCGAGGCCCGCAAGGGTGATGTCGTCTGCGTCACCGGCGCAACGCGGGCTCAGGCAAGGGCCGACAACGCTGTTCGGGCCACCCGCTGGATTCCTGGCCCGTACGGACCGCACACCTGCCGAAACGGCTACGTCTGGCGGGAGGCCTTTCGCGGCGACGACGTGTGCGTGACTGGCGCTGTCCGCAGTCAGGCGAGGTACGACAACGCTCAGGCTCGCAACCGCGCGAACCCGGCCCGGCTGGCCTACGGGCCCAACACATGCAAGCCAGGTTACGTGTGGCGGGAGGCCGACCAGACGGACTACGTGTGCGTGCCCGGCGCGACCCGGGCCCAGACGAGGGCGGATAACGCCGTTGCCTTCTCGCGCTGGATTGCCGGGCCATACGGGCCGCACACCTGCCTGAACGGCTTTGTCTGGCGCGAGGCATTTCCCGGCGACGACGTGTGTGTGACCGGGGCCATCCGCAGCCAAGCGGCGTATGACAACAGCCAGAACGTCAACCGGTTGGCGACTCCGTAAGCACCGCCAGCAGCGTGGTGGGGCCGGCACCGGTGGTGTCGGCCCCTTCGCGGCGCTCGTGCCGGAGGTTCGGGCTCCCCTTCGGCGTCAGGAGCCGGCTGCCCTGCGCGCGGCTGCCCGTCGGCGGTTCTCGCGGCGGTCCACGTTGTCCTTCGGCGTCAGGCCGGACTTCCGAAGATCATGAGCACACGCGGAGCTGAATCTGCCTTGTGACCTGCGGGTTTGCCGAAATGGGCGCAGGGGGTCGTGTTACTACGTGTCCAGAGGCGGCTGACG
>JBKJOO010000386.1:0-2578 GCA_046595615.1 Mycobacteriales bacterium
AGATGAGGATGCCGAGCCGAACAGGGCATCGGGACGGCTGCTTATGGCGCGTGCCCGACCAGGTGGAAGACCCGGCTCAGCTGCCGGTACGGGTCGCGCATGCTTGCCTGTAGCTCCACTGCGGCTACCGCCAGCACGTCGGTGCTGTCCAGCGGAAGGTCGAGCCAGTCGACAAACAGCCAGACGCCGTACCAGGCGACAGGGTCGACGTGGCCCCGCACCATCAACTCAGATAGCTCCTCGACCGTGTCAGCTCGGGTATCCGTGCCCAGCACGCCCAGCTCGCCGGTTGCATCAAAGGCTGCAAGCGCATCGGTCCAGCGGCCTTCCAACCCAGGCCGGACAGCAAGGGTCTGGCGGTTGAGCGCCATGAGGGAGAGCAGCCCGCCGGGCGCGACACAGCGGCACAATGACTCGATCATCGGCTCCGGCTCCGGCAGGTACATGAGGACGCCGTGGCACAGCACCGCGTTGAACGACTCGCCGTCGACCGCCTCGCGAGCGCTCTCGCCGTGTCCCTGGACTAGCCGAACCCGCCGCCGCACATCCACGGGCTCGTCGGTCAACCGCTGCTCGGCCTTCGCAAGCATCGCTTCAGACGGGTCCACCACGGTGACCTCGTAGCCGAGCCTGGCGAGCGGCAACGACTGATGCGCCGCCCCGCCCCCGACATCGAGGACTGTGGCCGGAGGCGCCGGCAGGTGCCGGAGCAACTGCTCATGCAGGACGTGGGTGCGTATGCGCCCCTTGACCGTGGCGTAGGTGCGTTCGACGAAGGCATCAGCAAGCACTGCCCAGGAGTCATCGGACACGACATCATCCTTCCATCACCGCCGCGGACCGGGATGTCGTCCGCGACCAGCATCCGTTCGCTAGCGAGTGCCCAGACGGCCGCTCAGGGATCAACCGCTAGACCCTCCGCCAGCGGCAGAAGTGGACGTAGGACGCGACGCTGGGCAAAGGCGGTCCAGCGTCGCTGGGGTTCGATATGCCCACCTCCGAAGCTGCCGAGACTGCGTCAGTCCTCGATGGACTGGTAGACCACTGCCCGGAAGTCGGCCTCGGGCAGGTCGAAGCCGACCATGTGCTGGGTCATGAGGACGCCGACGACTTCCTCGACCGGGTCGACCCAGAAGTAGGTCTTCGCCGCGCCGGACCAGCCGAACTCGCCGGGCGAGCCGGCCAACGCGCTCTGGCCGATGTCCATCGCGACGCGGGAACCCAAGCCGAACCCATAGCCCGGCGTCGGTATGCCAGCGAGGGCCCACGGCAGCAGCGCCGGTGCGAGGTGGTTGGTGTGCATCAGCTCGAGCGTCTTACGACCCAGGATGCGGGTGCCGTCCTGCGCTTTGCCAGTGAGCAGCATGTTCGCGAAGCCCAGGTAGTCGCAGGCTGTGCCGAACAGGCCGTGGCCGCCGCGCTGGAAGACCTCCGGCGCGTCGCTCGGGTAGGTCGACTCCACCTCCCGGCGGGCGAGGTCGCCGGTGGCGAAGGCGACCGCCAGCTTGCTGAAAGTCATGTCCTTGCCGACGATGTCCGGCAGGCCGTACATGGCTGCCAGGCGGCCGCGTGCTGACTCGGGCACGCCGAAGGCCGTGTCGGTCATACCGAGCGGCCCGAACAGGTGTTCTTGGAGGAACTCCCCGAGCTTGCGGCCCGAGATCACCTCGATCAGGCGTGCCGCCACATCGATGCCGACGCTGTAGTGCCACTGCGTCCCTGGCACGAAGGCGAGCGGGATCGTTGCAAGCTCATCGACGAACTGTTCGAGCGTGCGTGTCGGGTCGTTCCCGATCCGCTTCTCGCGGTACTGCTCCGCGACCGGGAAGTCCTCCAGGAAGTCGTACGTGAGCCCGCTGGTGTGGCTCATTAGGTCGCGGACCTGCATCGGGCGCAGCAGCGACTGATCCTCAAGTGTCCCACCCGGCCCCGCGATCTTCGTCGCCCCGAACGCCGGAATCCACTTGGCGACCGGGTCGACCAGCTGGAACCTGCCCTCCTCGAACAGCGTCATCAGTGCAGTGCAGATGATGGGCTTGGTCATGGAGTAGAGGCGGTAGATCGTGTCCTGCGCCAGAGGCACCTCGGCCTCGCGGTCCTGCCAGCCGATCCGTCCGGCGTGGACGAGCTGGCCACGGCGGGACACCAGGGTCGTGAACCCGGGATAGCCCCGCTCGTCGACGTACTTCTGCAGCGCGGGCCCGATCCGCTCCAGGCGGCTGGTGCTCATCCCGACCGACTCCGGGGAGATGAGCTGAGATCCGACCTGGGTCATCGACGAGCTCCTCTGATCGCAACGGGCGGCGACCATACCCCGGTGCCGCCTCCGCATCCCGCGGTCGCTGCCTCCCGCCCCGGATCGTGCAGCATCCGGTGGTGCATGCCAACCCGATCCCGCCGACGCATGCCAACCAGCGCGAGCAGCGCCGCACCGTCGACCTGCAGCACGCAGACGCGCTACGCGGCAGACATCCCAGGATTTTTTCTGTCAAGCCGCTGCGGTCGTGTGGTGGGGCCAGGCCTTCTGTTCGCTGTAGAGGGTGCGGTGCTTGAGGCAGCCGTGGAGGATTCCGACTTG
>JBKJOO010000432.1:0-19672 GCA_046595615.1 Mycobacteriales bacterium
CCCCGGCCGCGACGCCGAAGCGCAGTGCTGCCAAGCGTCGCATCCCGGTAGCCCCCTCGTTGCTGCGAACCATCTCCCGTTCAGTGCCCCTCGCTGACCCACAGTATGTCCCAGCACCGACAGGTTCACCCTGGTCCTGGGGAAGCAGGGTCGCGCCCAGCTGCGGCGAGCCAGCGGTACCGGTGGTGACCGGCCTGTTCACGCGGCTCATGGCAGCGCGCTCGGGGACGGCGGCACGCTGGGGGCGACTGTCGGCGCCGGGGTCGGGACACCGGTCGGCGGCAGGCTCACGGTCGGGGTGGGTCTGGGCAGCGGCGGTGGTGCCAGCACGATCGGGGGTGGCGGCTCGAGCGTGCCGATCGGGTCCGGCAGCAACGTCGGCGGCGGCGCCGTCGAGTCGACGTCGCCGGGGTTGACGCCCTCGAACGGCCGGGCACGGGCCTCACCGGAGGCGTCGAGCCGGCGGACGCCGATGATGCCGAGCAGCGTCGTCGGGATCTGCAGCGCGACGCGGGTCCGCACCACCACCCGGCGCGGGTCGGTGCCGCTGACCGTCTCGAGCGTCACGAACTCGCAGGTCTGCAGGCCGCCGTGCTGTTCCGGATCGGCCCGGAGCGCAGCGCAGTAATCGGCGACGCGGGCCTTGACGACCGGCTCATCCAGCGCCAGGACGGCCGCGCCCGGCTGGACCGCTGACGCGCCGGCCCGGGCCGCTTCCTCGGCGTACGCGACCGCGCGGCCACGGGCGTTCAGGACGCGGGAGGCATCGATGACCAGCCCGCCGAGCAGCAGCAGGACGAACGCGAAGATCGGGACGGCCGGGGCGAGCGACCCACCGTCGCCGGACGGCCTGGTCACCGGACACCGCGGTTGGGGTCGACCGGGCTGGTGAAACTGGATGAGATCGTGACGTCGCCGGGGACGCCCGGCAGGCCCAGGTCGGCGAGCGGGTAGACGCACGTCGAGCGGACGGTGACCGGGAACCCGGCCTCCAGTTGGGGTTGTCGAAGCTGCACGCGCAGGGTGTCCAGGCAGCGGGTCGCGCCGGGGCCGAGGCTGTCGCGGACGGCTCGTTCGGCCGCGGCCTGCGCGTCGTCGCCGCTCCGGGCCTGGCTGGCCGCCCGGGCGCCGTCTCGGGTGCCGGCCTCGAGCGTCCCGTTCGCCTGGGCGACCCGGCCGTAGGCGTAGACCAGGGCGAGCAGCAGCAGCAGCAGCGGCATGATGATCGCCAGCTCGACGGCGAGCGAACCGCGGTCGCCGCGGGGGTGTCCGGCCACGGCTACGGGGTGTTCCCCTCGAACCGCTCGACCTCGCCGTAGACCCGCTGGGTCACGTTGAGCCTGAGCCCGGGCACCAGGCTGATCACCGAGCCGCGGACCTCGACGGAGATCTTACCGTCGGCGGCGGCGCAGTCGGCGGTCGCCTTGGGCGCGAGCAGCGTCTCCTTGCCGACGGCGTCGGCGTAACGCTCCACGGCAAGATCGATCTGCGACTGGACCTGCTCGCAGACGTCCTGCGTCTGGGCGAGCCGCAGCTGCGAGACGCCTTCGCGGGCAGCCTGTACCGCGACCGTCCGGCCGTAGTAGAACAGCCCCGCCTGGATCGCGGCAAAGATGAACAGCAGGAGCCCCGGCGCGACGAAGGTCAGCTCGAGGGCGCTGACGCCGTGGTCACCGGCGCAGCTGCGTACCCGGCGGGTCACGGGCCGCCGGCGCCACCGGAACAGGCGGTGCCGATCGGCTGGTTGGCGCAGTCCTGGAGGTTCTTGCTCTTTTCCGACACGATCTTGTAGACGACGCCGCCGATGATCGAGGCGAGGACGACCACGATCGCGGCGATGATCGCGAACTCAAGGGCCGAGGCGCCGCGTTCCTTCGCGGCGCCGGCCATCCGGCGCAGCCGTCGACCGAGGGCCGCGGCGGTGCGTACGGTCGCGGTCCGGGTGGCGTCGATCAGGTCCATCTGGGATCTCCTTCGGGGCGGTCGCGCACGGGATCGGACGGTCGGAGCGCGGGTGGGGTGTACCCGATGGAGGTGCTGGTCATCATGTCCCCAGCAGCCGGTCGACCGCTGGGTAGGCCAGGAAAACCAGGAACGCGCTGCAGATGAGCAGCTGCGCGATGAGCATCGACTGGGACCGCTCCCCAGCCTCACCCTCGCTCTCGGCCATCTCCTTACGACGCAGCGTCGCGGCCCGAGCCGACAGCGACGCCCGGATCTTGGCGCCGTCGTCGGCGGCGAGGCCGAGCGCCCCGGCGAGGTCGCGCAGCTCGTCCACCCCGAGGTCGTCGCCCAGGTCGCCGAGGGCCTGCCACGGCGTCGCCCCCAGCAGCCGCGCGTTGGCGAGGGCCTGCCGGATGCGTACGACGCTCCAGTGGTCGCTGATGCTGGACGCGGCGAGCAGGGCCTCGGGCAGGCCCCGGCCGCCGGCCAGGTTCATCGCGACGAGGTCCAGGAAGACCCCGACGACCCGGCGGAAGTCGCGGCGGCGGCGCGCGGCCTCGCCGGCCAGCGACAGGTCGGGGAGGAAGAAACCGAACGCGCCGAACACGATCGCGGCAAAGACCGGCACGCCACCGGGCAGCGGCACCCCGGCCAGCCGCATCCCGGTCCAGGCGGCCGGGGCGAGCAGGAACAGCACCAGGGCCAGGCTGAGCTTGGTGGCGAGCAGGTCGCCGACCGAACGGTTCATGATCGCCAGGTCCTTGCGGACCCGCTTGAGCTGCCAGCCGCGCTGAGCCGCCAGGGTCTCCAGCCGGTCGGCGAGCCCGGCGAGCAGACCCTGGGCGCCGCCGGCGACGCCCTGCTGCACCTCGAGCGCCGTCGCGGTGTGCGTGCGCAGCGACCGCTGGCCGCCGTCGATCCGCGCGACCAGGGCCGCCACGCCGGGCCTCGGCCGGACGACCACCCGGACGAGCGCGTAGAGGCCGGCGCCGGTGAGCGCGCCGGCGAGCAGGGCCGGCGTCAGCACCTCAGGCCCCCCGCGCCGCGACGGGTCGGCCGGCGCCGCGTCCGAGGATGCGTTCGACCTGGCTGGGCTTGGCGAGCCGGCGCAGCCACAGCAACCCGGACATGAACAGCAGCACCACGACGAGCAGCACCAACTGGCCCAGCACCCCGTTGTAGGACGAGACGTACTGCCCGTTCAGCAGCACCATTGCGCCGGCCACCGACAGCACGATCGCCAGGATCAACCGGACACTGCGGCGGACACTGCGGCGGCTCGCCTCGATCCGGCGCCGCATGTCGAGCTCCTCGCGGGTCGAGACGGCGAGCGCTGTCAGGACCTCCCGCAGCCCGGGTCCGCGCAGCCGCGCGTTGAGGACCAACGCCGCGACGACAGTGTCGGCGCTCGGGTCGTCGAGGTCCTCAGCGAACGACAGCAGCGCATCGGCCAGCGGCTCGCGGATGCGCAGCCGGTCCACCAGCAGGTTGAGCGAGGGTCGCAGGACCGGCGGCGTCGCCTCGACGCTGGACGGGATCGCCTGCTCGAGCCCGACCGCCCCGGCGATGGTGTCGCGCAGCGACTCGGTCCAGACCGCGAGGCCCTCGAGCCGCAGGATCGCCGTCCGCTCGTCCGAGCCGCCGCCGGCGATCCGGTCCCAGTAGGCGACGAGCAGGCCCAGGCCGATCGCCATCACCGGCCACTGCGTGACGGCCAGGACCAGCAGGCCGGTGACGACCGCCGCGGTGACCCGGCCGGACAGCCGGCCGGTGGTGGTGACGGTCCGCCGGAGCAGGCTCGGGGTGCCGGCGTCGCGGCGCGGCCAACCGACGAGCGACAGGACGAGCAGCAGCAGGCCAGCGCCGACGACCGCGCCGCCGAGCAGCGCGGCGTACGACCCGGTCATGCCGACCACCGCCCGCGGGTGGACGGTTCCCAGCCGGCGGCGACGAGGTCGTCGACGCACTCGACTGGGGCATGCGCGAAGGCCCGGCCGTCCGGGCCCGGTGCGAACACCTCGCTGGACAGCACCCGACCGTCGATGCCGGTGACCTCACGGACGCTCTCGACGACCCGGGACAGCTCCCCGCCCACCTCGTAGTCGTTGCGCTTGCGCACGAACACCACGAAATTGATCGCGCCGGCGATGAGCATCTGGGTCGCTTCGAGCGGCAGGTGTTCCTGGGCCTGCAGCGCGTAGGTCGAGATGCGGTTGAACACCTCCATGCTGCTGTTTGCGTGGATGGTCGACAGCGAACCGTCATTGCCCTGGCTCATCGCATTGAGCATGGTGACGATCTCGTCGCCGAGGACCTCGCCGACGATCACCCGGCTCGGGTTCATCCGCAGCGACCGGCGGACGAGCTCGGCCATCGTCACGGCGCCGAGACCCTCACTGTTGGGCAGGCGCTCCTCGAACGACACAACGTTGGGGTGCAGCTCCGGGAACTGGTCCAGCCCGAGCTCGAGCGCCCGCTCGACCGTGACCAGCCGCTCGGACGAAGGGATCTCATTGGCGAGGGCGCGCAACAGCGTCGTCTTCCCGGAGTTCGTCGCCCCGGCGATCATCAGGTTCTTGCGGGCCTTCACCGCAGCGCGCAGGAACGACGCCAGCTCCGGGCTCATCGTCGCGGTCCCAACCAGGTCGTCGAGGAACACCTTGCCCAGCCGGGAGCGCCGGATGCTGATCGCCGGGCGGGCGCAGACCCCCATCACCGCCGACATCCGTGAGCCGTCCGGCAGCCGCAGGTCCAGCTGTGGGTTGGCGGCGTCGAACGGGCGGCTGGACAGCCCGACGTTGGCCGCCAGGACCTGCACGAGCTCGACCAGATCGTCGTCGGAATCCGCGACCGGGTCGTGCAGCACCTCCCGGCCGTCGCTGTAGCCGACGTAGACCTGGTCGTGGCCGTTGATGTCGATGTTCTCGACATCGGGGTCCTCCAGCAGCGGCTGCAGCCGACCGACCCCGAACAGCGCGGCGTGGACGGCGGCGGCGGTCGCCTCCTCCTCCTCGGCGGTCTGCGGGACCCGACCTTCGCTGATCTCGCGGCGGGCGAAGTCCTCCAGCACCTGCACGATCAGCGACCGGGCGAACTGCCGCTCGTCCTCGCTCGTCATCGGTGCGCGGTCGGCCACCTCGTCGCTGCGGCGCTGCTGGTTGAGCCTCGCGGCGACCTCGGCGCGGAGCTGCCGGACCAGGTCGTGGTCGGCGACCGTCATGACTGCTCCTGTGGTGCGCGGGGGCGGCGGCCGGCCAGCCGGCTCCGGCCGCTCCGCGCAGTGGGCTGCTCGACCTGACCTGGCACCCAGGTCGCGGCGGCGGCCGGCTGCTGCGCGGTCGCACCGACGGTCGCGGCGATCCGCGCCACGATCGGGCGGGCGGACCGCACCAGCAGGGTCCGCTCGGGCCGCGAGACCGGCGCCCCGTCGAACACGGCCGCCCCGTCGGGGTCGTTGGACAGCACCCCGAACAGCTCGACGCCGGGCAGATCACGCTCGATGAGTCGGCTGACCCCGCTCGCGTCGCGTTCCCCGCCGGGTCCGACGACGAGGACCACGCCGACCCGGGGCGGCCGGCCGTCCGGGCTGACGAGCATCGGGCGCAGCGCCGCGATCCTCTCGCGGGCGTGCACGACCCCGCTGACCGTCGGCCGGACCACCCAGACGGCGGTGTCGGCGCGGGCGACGACCGGCAGGTGCACGTCGCCCGGCGAGACCCGGCCGCAGTCCACCAGGACGTCCCGGTCGGTGGTGCGGGTGAACGCGTGCGCGAGGTGCTGCCACAGCTGTCCGGCGGCGCCGGCCTGCTGCGGACCGGTCAATCCGGCGAGCACCTCGGTGCCACCGGCGAGGGTCTGGGCGTGTTCGGGCAGCACCGACGGCAGCAGCTCGCGACGGGCCAGCGGCAACAGCGACAGCAGGCCGCGATCGCGGTCGACGGGCAGACCGTCGGCCCGGGGGAGCCGGAGCGCGATGTCGCCGCCCTGGGGGTCGGCGTCGACGAGCAGGACCTGCCGGGGCCACAGCGCGGCGCACAGCAGCGCGGTCGTCGTCGTGCCGGGGGCGCCCTTCGCGGACAGGAAAGCCACGACCGCCACCGGATCTAGCCCTTGCCGAAGTCGACGGCGGGCACCGTGTCGGCCGACAAGCGGGTCACCACGACCTGGCCGGCGGCGGCCGCGGCGACGACGCCGTTTGCCTGCTCACCATCCACGAGCAACGACAGCCGGACATTGGCCGCGTTGTCCCCGGCAGTCCCGACCTCCGCGATCCGCACGGCGGCAGCGAGCAACGTCGCCGCCGCGACGCCGCTGCTGTCGCGCGGTACGGCGTACACGCGGACGACGTCGCCGGCCCGTAGACCGGCAGCGGGGCGTTGCTGCGCGCTGAGCACGACGCCCACCACGATGGCCTTGGCCGGGATGACCGATCCCCGGGCGAACATCGTCCGGTTGATGAGCGTGCCGGCCGGGATCCGCGTCGTGGCGGCGGCACCGGTGAAGTTGCCGGCCGCGGCGGCCTCCACCACGGCCGCGCCGTCGGCGGCGACGCGGGCCACCCCGAAGTCGGCCGGCCCGACGCTTTGACCGATCAGGATGTCGTGGCGGGCCACCAGGACATCGACCCGGCCGCCGCTGCGGTAGGCGACCAGAGCACTGGCAAGGGCCCCACCCAGGATGAGCAGGACGGCGAGGGCGGCCAGCGCCGGCCGGCGGTCGCGCACCGGCGCGGGCAGGCGGCCCCGCGGGTCGGTCTGCGCCGGTCGCGCGGTGGTCCGGGTCGACATACGGCTCCTGCACTCGCTGATCGGGTCTGGTCAAGGGTACGGGCCCAGTCTGTCCTACCCACGGGTCCGATGCCGGCCCTTCCGTTACAGTCAGTGACCTCGAGCCCAGGGAGTTGATCGAGCGTGCAGCTTCGCGTCGACACCGCCGCCTTGACCGGCGCCGCCCCCACGCTCGCCTCGGCTGCCGGGCGCACCGCCGCCGGCGGGCCGGTCGCGGTGAGCGCACTTGCCTTGGCCGCCGCGGGCGCCGGGCAACCCGGGCTGGCCGCGGCCGTCGAGCGGTTGGCCGCCGCCACCTCCGTCGCCCACGACGTCACGGGGGCCGGGGTGCGCCTCCTGGCCGCCATCGCCGCCGGCGGCCAGGTCTACGCCGACAGCGACCAGGCCCTCGCGGCCGACCTGCGGCGTCGCTGATGTTGCCGAGCGAGGCTGGCGGCGGACTCACCGTGCCGCCTGGGGATCCGCAGTCCCTGCGGTCCGCCGCCGGCCGGCTGGCCCAGGTCGGGGCCGAGATGGACCAGGCGCACGGACAGCTGACCGGCGGCGTGGACCGGGCGCTGTCGTGCTGGTCCAGCCCGGCCGCCGACGCGTTCGGTGGCGTGAGCCGGGGCGTCGCCACCGCCTGCGCCGGCATCGGCGCGGTACATGAGGCGGCCGCCCGGGCGCTGGCGCGCTACGCGGAAGCGCTCGAACACGCTCAGCAACAGGCGCGGCAGGCCATCGCCAGGCTCGCCGAGGCCGAGTCCCGGCTGTCGCGGGGTCTGCAAACGGCGGGCCGGGCGCTCGACGCGGCGTCGGCATCTCTCGCGTCGGATGCAGCCGATCGACGCCGAGCGGCGCAGGCCGACAGCCGTCGCGCGCAGGCCGACTTCGCCGACGCCCGGACCGCTGCGCTGCGGCTGGCCGAGCTGGCCACCGGCGACCTCGAGCAGGCCGCGCGGGAGGCGACCAGCCGCATCGACCGCCTCGGTGAGCAGCTGCACGACCTGACGCTGCACGACGTCGTGGACCTGCTCGGCGCGCCCAACACAATGATCGAGCTGCAGACGGTCGGCCTCATCACGGCAAGCACGGCCAAGGCGGTGCGCATCTTCGGCGCGCTGCGAGGTGGCGACTTCGCTGCGCTGGAGCGGGCCTCGGCCGAGGGCTTCGGTCGCGTCGAGGCCGCCGTCTCGGCGTACGGCGAGGACAGTCTGCAGGCCATGCGCGCCTGGTACACCTGGCAGGGCGACACGCTCCCGGTCGCGATGAAGGACGTCGGACATGCCATCGACGGGATGGGCAAGGTGCCCAAGGGCGTCGCCGGCGTCTTCGACATCATCGGCAAGGTGGGTCTGCCGCTGGCTGCGCTCGGCGATGTCCTGACGATCGCCGACGGTGCGGCATCGGGGTTGGACAGGGGGTTGTCGGTGGCCAACCTCGGCGGCATCGGGGCGGCCGCACTCGGTACCGAAACCGCTGGGACGATGGCCGCCATCATCGGCATCAACGCCGCGGCGGACTGGGTGCCGGTCGTCGGCGAGGTGGTCATCGGCGTCACCGCCGCCTACCTGGCCGGTGAGTGGGCCTACGCCCACCGGCAGGAGATCGTCGATGCAGCCAAGACGGTCGGTCGTGACATCAGCGGCGCGGTCACCTGGGTCGGTCAACAGGAGCTCGCGCTGGTCCACCAGGGCGCCCAACTGGCGACGGCGGCGGTGTCCGGCGTGATCGCCGTGGACACCGCGGTGGTGGACGCCGGCGTCGCCGTGGTCGAGGGGGGCGTCGCCGCCGCCGCACACGTCGAGGCAACCATCGCACGGGGCGCGGCCAAGGCAGCTGACGACGTGAAGGACGCGGTCGGCGGCGCGCTGTCGCACCTGAACCCGTTCGGATGAACGACGGCGCCACGTGGGATGTCGCGGACGAGGAGTCGGCCTGGGCCGCGACCTTCGCCGCCGGCAGCATCGCCGACCCGGCCGTCCCGGCCGACACCGGGGAGCGGGTCGCCCTGCGGGTGCCCGACGCCGTGGTGGCCACGGTCGGCGTCGGCTTCCGGCCGGTCGTCCATGAGGTGCTGTTCCGGGGACCGGTCGTGTTCACCGACCGGCGCGTCCTCGGGGTGGGCGAGGGCGCCCCGCAATGGCCGTGGTCCGACCGGATCTGGCGGGTGTTTGCCGAGGCGAGCGGGTGCGGCGCGATGGTGCTGCCCACTGAGCAGGCTTTCGCCGAAGGTGACCTGGCCTGGGGGATCCTGCCCCCGTCGATGCTCGACGCCACGCCACCGCCCAAGCACGTGACCCTCGCCGGGCTGCTGATGTGGAACCGGGCCGTGGCCGCCTGGCGGGCTCGTTGCGGGCAACTGGACGAGTGGGTCCAGGAGACCTCGCACTCGCTGCGGGGCAAGCGGTGAGTCGGTCGCCGACCCCGGAGGCACGGGCCGTCGGGGAGCTGCTCGCATTTCGCGAGCTGCTGGCCTCGGGTGGCCTGCGGCGCATCGGGCTCGGCCAACCCGACTACGACCCGGGTGAACGGTTGCTGCTGCGGCTGCCGCAGACCGCGCGACGGCGCATCGCGATCGACGCCGACCGGGCGGCGATCGAGCGCCGTGAATTCCTCGACGACCCTTCGCCGCTGCACACGCAGGGGACGCTTTACGTCACCGATCGCCGGGCCACCCTGATGGGCAACCGGCGAAAGCGGCTCGGCGAGTGGCGCTGGGACACCCACGCCGAGGTCAAGGTGATCTACGGCTGGGCCGGGGTGCGCTTCATCGCCCACGACGGCGACACCGAGTCCGACGCCGCGCTGCACGTCTACCGGCCGCTGTCGATCTACGACGAGTCCGACCAGAAGGTCGCCTTCGCGCTGATGTCGGTCGAGGCCGCCTACGTCATGGCGACCGGGCGCGACTACGACGCCTGGCTGGCCACGTTGCCGCTGCGGCTGCGCTGAAGGTGCCGCCGAGTCGGGACCGGCGCGGTCTGCGCCGGCCCCGACCACTGCTCCCGCAGGCCTACTTGTCCTCGCAACCGCACTCGGGACAGCTCATCGCGCCTCCTCTCGCCGCGTCGTACCGGTGGAGGCCGGATCATCCCCCAGCCCCGACGTGCGCGCCGATCATGGAACTGTTGCGGCCCCGGCACGCTCACCCGGACCGCACCACGTCCATGATCGGCGCGGGGTTGGTGGGGCGGTCAGCCCATGTGCGGGTAGCGGTGGTCGTGCGGCGGCGCGAACGTCGTCTTCAGCGTCCGCGGCGAGGTCCAGCGCAGCAGGTTCAGCACCGAGCCGGCCTTGTCATTCGTACCGCTGGCCCGCGCCCCGCCGAACGGCTGCTGGCCGACGACGGCGCCGGTCGGCTTGTCGTTGACGTAGAAGTTGCCGGCCGCGAAGCGCAGCCGCTCGGCGGCCTCGGCCACGGCGTAGGTGTCCTGGGCGAAGACCGCGCCGGTCAGCGCGTACGGCGAGGCGGTGTCGACCAAGGCGAGCACACCCCCCCAGTCCCGGTCGTCGTACACGTGGACGCCGAGCACCGGTCCGAAGTACTCCCGGCGCAGCACCTCGTGCCCCGGGTCGGTGGTGACGAGCACGGTCGGGTCGACGAAGAACCCCTCGCGGTCGTCGGCGCCGCCGCCGGCGAGCACCTCCAGGGCGGGATCGGCCGCCGCGGCCGACAGCACCCCGCTCAGCCGGTCGAAGGCCCGCCGGTCGATGACCGCACCGCCGAACCGCGACAGGTCGGTGACGTCGCCGTAGGTCAGCGAGCGGACCCGGTCGGCCAGGGAGTCGCGCAGGCCGCCCTCCCACAGCGAGCGCGGGAGGTAGGCGCGCGAGGCCGCCGAGCACTTCTGCCCCTGGTACTCGAACGCGCCGCGCACCAGGGCCACCTCGAGCGCGCCGACATCGGCCGACGGGTGGGCCAGCACGAAGTCCTTGCCGCCGGTCTCGCCGACCAGCCGCGGATAGCTGCGGTAGCTCCCGATCCGGCTGCCGACCTGCTGCCACAGGTGCTGGAAGGTCGCCGTCGAGCCGGTGAAATGGATACCGGCCAGCTGCGGGTGCTCGACGGCCACCGCGGCCGAGGCGCCGAACCCGGTCACCATGTTGATGACCCCCGCTGGCAGCCCGGCGATCTCGAGCAGTCGCATCGTGTGGTGGGCCGCGAGCTGCTGGGTCGGCGAGGGCTTCCAGACGACCGTGTTGCCCATCAGGGCAGGTGCGATCGGCAGGTTGGCCGCGATGGCGGTGAAGTTGAACGGCGTGATGGCCAGCACGAACCCCTCGAGCGGGCGGTGGTCCATCCGGTTCCACACCCCGGGGCTGCTGACCGGTTGCTCGGCAAGCACCCGGGCGCCGAACGCGACATTCCAGCGCAGGAAGTCGATCAGCTCGCAGGCGCTGTCGATCTCGGCCTGGTAGGCCGTCTTGCTCTGCCCCAGCATGGTCGCGGCGTTCAAGGTGTCCCGCCACGGGCCGGCGAGCAGCTCCGCCGCTCGGAGCAGGACCGCCGCCCGATCGTCGTACGACGTACTGCGCCAGGCCGGTGCGGCGGCGAGCGCGGCCGTGACCGCTCCGTCCCAGTCCGCCGGGCTGGCCTCGTGGGTGGTGCCGAGCACCGCGGCGTGCCGGTGCGGCTGCACGACCTCGATGGCGTCGCCGCCGCCGGGCCGGGTGGCGCCGGCGATGGTCAGGGTGAGGTCGACCGGTTCGGCGGACAGCTCCTTGAGCCGGGCCTCGAGCGAGGCGCGTTCGGGGCTGCCGGGGGCGTACTGCCGGATCGGCTCGTTGACCGGTGCGGGGACCACGGTGGTCGCGTCGAGCACGGGACTCTCCCTTGGTGGGGGTGGACCCTCATGCTGTCACTGTGAGTCCCTCCCGGCGGATGCTGTTCACCGCCGTGACCCTCGTGGTGGCCATCGTGCTGCTCTTCGCCGTACTCGGGCGGCTGACCCGGACCACCCGGCCGGCGCCGCCGGCGGTCGACCAGAGCCGCCCCGGGCCGGTGCTGCTGGTGCCGGGCTACGGCGGCGGCACCGGCGCGCTCGAGGTCCTCGCGGAGCGGCTCCGCGCGGCCGGTCGGGAGGCGGTCGTGGTGCAGCTGCCCGGCGACGGGACCGGTGACCTGCGACTGGACGCCAAGGCACTGGCCGTCGCGGCGGATGCGGCGATCGCCGCCGGGGCGGCGTCGGTCGACGTCGTCGGGTACAGCGCCGGCGGCGTGACCGCCCGGCTGTGGGCGGCCGGCGGCGGCGCCCGGCAGGCCCGCCGGATCGTCACGCTGGGCTCGCCGCACCACGGCACGAAGGTCGCGGCCCTCGCCGCGACGCTCGCCCCCGGCGCCTGCCCCGAGGCCTGTCAGCAGCTCGTCCCGGGCAGCAGCCTGCTCGACGGGCTGGCCGAGACGCCCGACGGGCCGGCCTGGCTGTCGCTGTGGACCACCGGCGACGAGACGGTCACGCCGCCGACCTCGGCCCGGCTCGACGGGGCCGCCGATCTGGCGCTGCAGGACCTGTGCCCCGCCGCCCAGGTGAGCCACTCGGACCTGCCGCGGGCGCCCGAGGTCGAGGCCGTCGTGCTCGCCGCGCTGGCCGGCCCGCGGCTCGTCGTACCGGCCCGATGTCCTAGCTCGTGATGTCCTTGCTGGCGAAGTTGGCCCAGGCGGCGCCGAGCAGCAGCACGATGTAGGCGCCCTGCAGGAGGGTCCCGCGCAGCACGTCGCGGTAGTGCACGGGGTCGCGGAACAGGTCGACGAAGGCCAGCCAGTAGCGGGTCGGCAGGTAGGGCTGCACCGAGGCGCTGGCGTCGAGCCCCACCAGCACGGCCGAGGTCACAAGCACCGCGATCGCACCGAGGCTCGCGGCCAGCGGGGAGTCGGTCACGGTCGACAGGAACAGCGCAACCGCCGCGACGCCCAGCATCGACCAGCCGACGTAGAGCACGGCCAGCACCGTGCGCACGGTCGCATCACCGGTCGACAGCGTCGTGCCTGAGGTCGAGGGCAGCGGCGCCGAACCGAACAGCTGGGTGCCGACGACGTACGCCGTGGCAGCGACGGCCACGACGGACAGCAAGGTGAAGGTCATCACCGAGACGAGCTTGGCGAGCAGCAGGCGGACCCGGCCGACGGGCCGGATCAGCAGGTAGCGCAGGGTGCCGGCCTGGGCCTCGCCCGCGATCGCGTCGCCGGCGACGAGGCAGACCGCGACCGGCAGGAACAGCGGCAGCACGATCGCGAGGGCCGCGGCCGGGAACAGCGCGCCGTTGGCGAGCACCGCCGACAGGAACGCCGGGCCGGTACCGGGCCGGGGGGCGACGCCGCTGGTCTTGACGAACACCGCCACGATCGTCGGCAGCACGCACAGCAGGGCGAGCATCACCCAGGTGCGCGGGCGCCGCAGCAGCCGGCTGAGCTCGACGGCAATCATCGCGAGCCGATCCGGTCCGAGCCGCTGGAGGTCAGCTCGAGCACGACGTCCTCCAGGGTGCGCCGCTCGGGTGCCAGGCCCTCGACCCGCACGCCGGCCTCGACGAGGCGGGCGTTGAGCTTGGCCGGGTCGTCGGTGCGAACCAGCAGATGATCATTGTGCGATTCCTCGTCGAGCACGAGCGCCCTGGCCAACTCCAGGTCGGGGGTATGGATCGCGGTGCGTCCGGTCGGGGCGCACAGGACGGCCAGGTCGTCCTGGGCGACCAGCCGGCCCCGGTCGAGCACCCCGACCCGGTCGCAGAGCGCCTCGATCTCGCTCAGTAGGTGGCTCGACAAGAACACCGTCGTGCCGCCCCGGTTGAGCTCGAGCAGCAGCTCGCGCACCTCGTGGATGCCCTGCGGGTCCAGGCCGTTGGTGGGTTCGTCGAGCACCAGCAGCCGGGGGCGGCGCAGCAGCGCGCCGGCGAGCCCCAGCCGCTGGCGCATCCCCAGGCTGTAGGCCTTGACGGGTCGGCGGTCGACACCGGCCAGCCCGACCTGTTCCAGGGCCTCGTCGACCCGACCCTTCCGGGTCCGCCGGCCACCCCCCGGCCCGGCGGCGTCGAGCAGCGCCAGGTTGGCCCGCCCGGACAGATGACCGACCGCGGCGGGGCCTTCGACCATCGCGCCGACCTGCGGCAGCACCTCGCGCACCCTGGTCGTGCCCATCAGCTCGACCCGGCCGGACGTCGGCAGCACCAGCCCGAGCAGCATCCGCACGGTGGTGGTCTTGCCCGAGCCGTTCGGGCCGAGGAAGCCGTAGCGGTCGCCCTCGCGCACCTCGAGGTCGACGCCGTCGACGGCGGTCACCCGACCGAACCGCTTCACCAGCGCCGAGGTCTGGATCACGCCCCCTCCCGGCGCGGCGGCGGCTGCCGCCGGAGTTGCAGCGCGGCCCGGTCGAGCACGGCGCCGGGCACGGTGCCCGCCAGGAGATAGGTCCGCCGGCCGTCCCGGATCACCAGCGCGTTGACGAGCGGGGTGCTGACGACGCCCGCCGACGTGGCCAGGGCCTTGCCCACGTCGCGAGCGACGTTGCGGGGCAGCGGCACCAGGGCGAAGGCGCCGAGCCCCTCGCCGTACGTCGCGACGCCACCGCCCAGGCCGCGCACCGCGTCGGTGCGGGGCAGCCCGGCAAGCGATGACGGCAGCTGATAGGGCGAGAAGCGGTCGACCAGCGCAGCCAGGTCCGGGGCTTCCTGGGTGACCGGAGCCACCCCCCGCGGCGGCGCAAAGCGGGTCCGCGCCGCCGCGGGCCGGGCCAGGTCGACATCCAGCAGGACCGACGTCAGGGCCAACCGGCCACCGGCCCGGACCTCGACCCGCAGCGGCAGCCCCGTAGCGGGATCCGCCCAAAGATCAACTTCATCCACCGTCGTGCTGCCCGGGTGCCGCGGGACGAGCCGCAACCCGGCAGCAGCCCGGCCGGCGACCCGGCGTACGGGCAGCAGGCCGGCCCGGACATCCCGGGTGCGCGAGAGGCGGGCCCCGACGACCGGCGCGAGTAGATCGCCGGCCTGCGGCAGCCGTACGGCGAGCGCCCCCTCGATCCGCAGCGCCCGGCGGTCCGCGCTGGACCAGGTCCAGCTGCCGGTCAGGTCCTGGGCGACGTCGGTCTCCCCGACCAGCGACAGCGCGTCGATGCGGTACTCGTGAGCGCCCCGCCACCAGGCCCGGGCCCGGGTGGTGCCGCCGACCAACGACGCGAGATCACCGAGCTGCTTGACGTCAGGCAGGTCAAGGGCGCCCCGACTCTCCCCGTAGCCCGACCAGGCGATCCCCGCCGAGGCGCGGACCTTGGCGAGCAACGCCGCGGGCGAGACGGGCGCGGCCTGCACCGGCAGGAGCGCGACCGCGCCGGGCAGTGCGAGCACCGCCGCGAGGCCGGTGACCACGACCGCCCAGCGCCAGGTGACCCGCCGCCCCATCACAGGGGTCCGACGAGCGGCCGCGCCGAGAGGTTCCTTGCTAGGACAACTCCACCAGCGGGCCGATCTCCTGGCTGGCGTACCACTGCAGCTCGTGCCCCTCGGCGCCCTCCAGCCGGAACGCCGCATCCTCGCTGCCGAGATCGGCCTCGACAACGGCGTCGGCCGCCACCGTCACGTCCGCGACAGCCGAGGGGTCGTCGACGTGCACGGCCTGTACGAGCCGCAGCGGTACCCCCGTGGTGACCCGGACCGCGGCCCGGTCGACGTGTGCGGCCGGCTCGACCGAACCGTCGGGCACCTCGGCCACCACGACCACGCGCCGCCGGACGGCATCCTGGTCGGCGTCGAGCAGCCGCACCGAGGCGGTGGCGGCGAGCGACAGCACGGCGTACTCGAGCTCCTCGGCGTCGCCGGTCGCGTACCACTCGCGCAGTGCCGGCGTCACGGCGTACGCCGGCAGGGGCGGCTCGCCGAGCTCGCCCGTGTCGAGCAGTGATCGCAGCGTTGGCAACGTGGCCGGGAGGTAGATGCGCACAGCTGTGAGGTTAGGCAGTCTCGGCGAACCCGCGGCGGTCGCCCAAGAGCGCCGCGGCGGAGGTGCGCAGGGAAGTCTCCAGGACCCGCCGGCGGCGGCGGGGATCCATCAGGTTGGCGCCGATCGCGTGCAGGTCCTGCGAGCCGGGGCCGAGCAGGGTGACCTTGGTGCCGGCTGCGGCGACCTTCTTCACCTCGCCGACCAGGCGCTTGGTGACCAGCCGGCGCAAGCGCCGCTCGATCCGGCCGGCGAGCGAGCCCGGGGCGTCGTAGTCCAGCGAGGTCATCGGCGACAGGACGACCACCTCGTCGAGCTCGAGACCGAGGACCAGATCGACCGACGCCGGCGAGCAGGCGCCACCGTCGACGTAACGGCGGCCGCCGATCGTGACCGGGGTGTACCAGCCGGGGATCGCACAGGAGGCCATGACCGCATCCCGCAAGTTCGCGACCGGGGCGCCGGGCCGGCCGAAGACGGTGCGCGCACCGGTGTCGAACTCCATCGCGACCGTCCAGGCGCTCGGATGCCTCGCCCAGCCGCCGCCGGGCAGGAGGCCGTCGACGAGCTGACCGACTGGCGCCATCGTCCCGCGGCCCTGCGGGAGGATCGCCGAGAGCGCCGCCATCGGCGTCACCCGGAAGGGGTGCCGGACCGAGTGCAGCACCCCGCGCGGCGAGCCGATCCCGGGCCGGGGCAGCGGGGGGAGCGCACCGCCGGAGCCGCTGTCCGCGTCGTACCGCAGTCGGGGGTCGCCGCTGTTGCCGCGCTGATGGTCGAGCAGTGACTCGACGTCGATGCCGCAGGCGAGACCAGCCACCAGCACCGAACCGGCGGACGTGCCAATCAGCACCTCGGCCTCGCGGGGATCCCAGCCGTAGTGCTCCTGGACGGCGGCGAGCGCACCGATCGTCCAGGCCGCACCCAGCACCCCGCCGGCGCCGAGCACGAGGCCACGTCGCGTCATCAGAGCACCGTCCCCACGAGCTCGGCGAGCGATTCCTCGATGCAGGAGGCCAGCACGTCGATGTCGGGCATCGCATCCCGGTCGGCGTTCAGCCCGTAAAAGACCCCACCGTCGTACGACGTGAGCCCGATGCTGACCGCCTGACCCTTGGCGAGCGGTACGACGGGATACATCGACAGCATCCGGGCGCCGGCCGCGTAGAGCGGGAACTGCGGTCCCGGCACGTTGGTGACGACCAGGTTGAACAGCCGCCGGGTGAAGCTGCTCGCGAGGCGCGCGCCGAGCGCATGGATCGTCGGCGGGGCGAAGCCCGACAGCTGCACGAGCGCGTCGGCGCCGACCGCCGCGCCGCTGTCCTTGTGACCGCGCATGGCGAAGCTCACCTGCTGCAGCCGGATGACCGGGCTGCCCTCCCCGACCGGCAGATCCACGAAGTACGACGAGACGCGGTTGCCCATCTCACCCTTGCGCGCGTCGGCGCGAACGCTCACCGGCACCATCGCCCGGACCGTGGTCGCCCGGCCGACCTTCTCGCCCCGGGTCAGCAGCCAGGTGCGCAGCGCCCCGGTCACCGTGGCGAGCACGACGTCGTTGACGGTGCCGCCGTGCGCCTTGCGTACCCGCTTGTAGTCGTCGAGCTCGGTCGCCGCCATGCCGAAGCGCCGCTGCTCGCCGATCGCGACGTTGAGCGGGCTGTCCGGTGCGGACCGGGCCACCGTGCGGGCGCTGGCGAGGATGCCGCCGGCCACGGACGCAGCCTTGCCGACCGTCGCCCTGGCGTCGCCGATGGCGGTGCGGGCCGTGTCCACCGCCTGGGTCGGCTTGGCGACCAGATCGGTCAGCGCGGTGACCATCAGGCGGACCGCACCGGGCTCGCCGGCCGGATGCCAGTCGTCCGGCTGGATCTCGCGCGGGGTCGGCGTGACGTCCAAGATCACCGTGCCGATGTCGACCGCGGCAACCCCGTCGACCATCGCATGATGGGTCTTGGTGATGACCGCCACCCGGTCGTGCTCGAGGCCCTCGACCAGGTAGATCTCCCACAGCGGCCGGTTGCGGTCCAGCTGGCGGCTCTGCAGGCGACCGACGAGTTCGCGGAGCTGCGCGTCGTTGCCCGGCCTGGGCAGGGCGCTGCGGCGTACGTGGTAGGCAACGTCGAACTCTGCGTCGTCGACCCAGACCGGGTTGGCGAGCCGGCCCGGCACCCACTTGACCTTCTGACGGTAGCGGGGCACCAGGCTGATCCGCTGGCAGATGAGCTCGACCAGCCGGTCGTAGTCGAAACCGTCGTCGGGCGAGGCGAACACGCACACGCCGCCGACGTGCATCGCGGTCGTCGGCGTCTCCATGTAGAGAAAGGAGACGTCGAGTGGGTTGAGACGGTCGGTCATGGCGCGCCCATGTGGTGCATGGTCACACAGAAGTGACCGGCGGGTAACTCACGGTCGACAGCCGCTGGGGCGCGGCGCCGGGGCGACCGTCTTCGCGGCGACCGGAGCGGGTCGCGTGGTCAGCGACGCGATCTCGGCGGGCGTCCGCAGCCGGGCGAAGCCGCTGCCCAGCACCAGCTGCAGCCTGCCCGGGGCGGTGCCCGGTGCGTCGACGAGCGTGGCGCCGACCACGTGCATGCCAACGAGTTGCGCGGCCGGCAGCGCACCGGGGCCGTAGGTGACCTGGGAAGATCCGGTCAGCAGCGCGCGGGCGTTGCCGGTGCCGGAGACCACGAAGCCGCGGGCCGCGAGCTGGTTGCCGATATCGCGGCCGAGACCGTTGCGCGTGGTGCCGTTCAGCAGCAGCAGCCGCACCTGTCGGGGCTGCGGGAGCGCGGCCGGCTTGGGCTGGGCCGGCTGGGTCGGCTGGCTGGCCGGACTGGTCGTGGGAGCCGCCGGGCAGGGCCGCAGCGCCACCCGGGCAGCCGCACCCCGGTCGTCCCGCTGCAGGGCGTAGACCACGGCGCCACCGCCGGCGAGCAGGACCAACGCCAGCAGCACTCGGCCGGTTCGCCGCTTGGACCGGCCGTAGCTGCCGCCGTAGCGCTTGCGGCGACGGGCGGGGGCCAGGTCACCGGAGGGGATCCGCACAGCCCGGAAGCCTAGGCGCTCCCGGGACCGGCCCATTGGCGCTGCCGCGACCGGCGCCCTGTGGCGCGCCCGGAACGGGCAGTGGCAGGGTGGCCTAGCCAGTGCGCACGCTGACCCGTCAATCCCTCCCCCGGAAAGGCTCCCCGTGGACTTCGCTCCCACCGCCAAGGCGCAGGACCTCAAGGCCCGTCTGCAGGCCTTCATGGACGAACAAGTCTTCCCAGCCGAGGAGCTGTACGAGCAGTACCGCCAGGAGAAGGGTTACGGCGACCACTCGCTGCCGCCGGTCGTCGAGGAGCTCAAGGTCGAGGCCCGCAGCCGTGGCCTGTGGAACCTGTTCCTGCCCGATGTCTCCGGGCTCACCAACGTGGAGTACGGCCAGCTGGCCGAGATCACCGGCTGGTCGGTGCACATCGCGCCTGAGGCGATCAACTGCGACGCACCGAACACGGGCAACATGGAGGTGCTGCACATGTTCGGCACCGCCCAGCAGAAGACGCAGTGGCTCCAACCCCTGCTCGAGGGCGAGATCCGCTCGGCCTTTGCGATGACCGAGCCGGACGTCGCCTCGTCCGACGCGACCAACATCGCCCCCTCCATGGTTCGCGACGGCGACGACTACGTCATCAATGGGCGCAAGTGGTGGATCAGCGGTGCCGCCGACCCGCGGTGCAAGATCATGATCCTGATGGGCAAGACCGACCCTTCGCAGAGCCCGCACCGTCAGCAGTCGATGATCCTGGTGCCGATGGACACCCCCGGCGTCGAGAACGTCCGGGCGCTGCCGGTCTTCGGCTACCAGGACCAGCACGGGCACAACGAGCTGCGCTTCCACGACGTCCGGGTGCCGGCCACCAACCTGATCGCCAACGAGGGTGACGGCTTCATGATCGCGCAGGCCCGGCTCGGACCCGGTCGCATCCATCACTGCATGCGCTCGATCGGCGTCGCCGAGCGGGCCCTTCAGCTGATGTGCGAGCGG
>JBKJOO010000443.1:0-7838 GCA_046595615.1 Mycobacteriales bacterium
AGATCGCGCCGCCCAGCACGTGGTAGCGGCCACGGAACTCGCGGGTCTTCTCGATCGCGACGACGTCCTTGCTCTCCTCCACCACACAGATGACCGTGAGGTCGCGGCGCGGGTCGCGACACACCCGGCACTCGTCCTGCTCGCTGACGTTGCCGCAGATCCGGCAGAACCGGACCTTGTCCTTGACCTCCGTCAAGGCCAGCACGAGGCGCCGGACATCGGCCGGGTCGGCCGCGAGCAGGTGGAAGGCGATCCGCTGCGCGCTCTTGGGACCGACGCCGGGCAGCTGCCCGAGCTCGTCGATGAGGTCCTGGACCGCGCCTTCGTACACGGTGCTGGGTTACATCCCGGGCAGGCCGAGGCCGCCCAGCCCGCCGGCGAGGGGGCCCATCAGCTGCTGCTGGAGCTCCTGGGCGTTGCCGGCGGCATCGCGGATCGCGGCGACCACCAGGTCCTCCAGGCTCTCGACGTCGTCGGGGTCGACGGCCTCGGTCTTGATCTTGATGGACACGACGTCGCCCGAGCCGGTGACCGTCGCGGTGACCAGACCGCCACCGGCGGTGCCGGTGACCTGCTTGTCGGCCAGCTCGGCCTGGGCAGCCATCATCTGCTGCTGCATCTTCTGGGCCTGCTTCATCAGCTGCTGCATGTTCGGCTGCGGACCGGCCACGGGGGTTCTCCTTCGTACGAGGTGGTGCTGACCCTAACGGGGCTGGTCGCCGTCGAGCACCCGGCCGCCGAGCTGGTCCTGCACCAGGCGCAGGGCGGCGTCCTCGCCGCGGTGGACCTGCGGGTCTGGCGGCGCGTCCGGGTCGTCCGGGACGGCCTCGTCGCCCGGTGCGAAGTCGACGTACGGCGGGGGCTCGCCGGGCGCGGGCCGAGCAGCCGGCGTATGGCCGGGCAGCGCGTCGTGCAGCACGCAGGACAGCTCCAGGGCCGCTCCGAGGCTCTCCTGGAGGGCCTCGCGCAGCACCTCCGGGCCGGTCCCGGCCTGGAACTGCCGCAGGATCGGGGCGTGCTGGAAGGCCAGCACCAGCGTGCTGCCCGAGACCGACGCGACCGTCGCGTCGGCGAGCTGGGCGTGGGCCGTGCGCTTGCGGCTCTTGACCGCCGCGAGCACCTGGTCCCAGGCCGCCCGCAGCGCCGTGGCATCCAGCCCACCGGCCGCCGAGGGCGCGGGTGCCGGGGACGTGGGGCGGGCCGTCTCGACGGGCTGGCCGCCCGGCGTCGCCGCTGTCGGCCAGGCCCCACTGCCCTCCGCCGCCGGCGCTGCGACGGACGAAGGCGGCGCGCTCGGAGGGGCCGCGACGACCGGCGGCGCGGCGGGAGGCTCGGTGGCCTTCGCCGGGCGCGACGGCGGCACGGGAGGCGGGCCACTCGGGCCGCCGGCCGCCGGCCCAGCACCGGCGATGTCCAGCCGCCGCTCCAGCCGCTCCAGGCGGGCCAGCAGCGCGCCGTCCTCGATGCTGGCGGCCGGCAGCAGCACGCGGGCGCAGACCAGCTCCAGCAGCAGGCGCGGGGCAGTCTTGCCGCGCATCTCGACCAGCCCGGCATGGAGCAGGTCGGCGGCGCGCGACAGGCCGGCCGTCCCCATCGCCGAGGCCTGCCGGGCCATCCGCTCGAGCTGGTCGACGGGGCAGTCCAGCAGCCCGGTCGAGCCGGCGTCCGGCACGGCGTCCAGGATGACCAGGTCGCGCAGCCGCTCGAGCACGTCGGTGGCGAAGCGGCGTGGGTCGTGGCCGCCCTCCATCACCTGGTCGAGCAGACCGAAGACCGCGGGCGCGTCATGGGCGGCGAAGGCATCGACGATCCCGTCGAGCAGCGTGTCCGGGGTGACGCCCAGCAGCGCCGCGGCGCCTTCCCGGGTGACCCCCTCGGGACCGGCGGACGCCAGCACCTGGTCGAGCACCGAGAGCCCGTCGCGGGCCGAGCCGGCGGCGGCCCGGACCACCAGCGGCACCACCGACGGGTCGACCGCGATGCCCTCGGAGGCGACCACCTTGCCGAGCAGGTCCGTCAACGCCTTGGGCGACATCAGCCGAAAGGGGTAGTGGTGGGTGCGCGAGCGGATCGTCTGCAGGACGTTCTCCGGCTCGGTCGTGGCGAAGACGAACTTCACGAACTCGGGTGGTTCCTCCACCAGCTTGAGCAGCGCGTTGAACGCCGCCGTCGTCACCATGTGGGCCTCGTCGATGATGTAGATCTTGTAGCGGCTGGAGACGGGCGCGAAGAAGGCCCGCTCGCGCAGGTCGCGGGCGTCGTCGACGCCGTTGTGGGACGCCGCGTCGATCTCGATCACGTCCAGCGAGCCCGGGCCGTTGGGCGCCAGTGCGACGCAGGAGTCGCAGACCCCGCACGGGTCCGGCGTGGGTCCCTCGGCGCAGTTCAGCGACCGCGCCATGATCCGGGCGCTGGAGGTCTTGCCGCAGCCGCGCGGCCCGCTGAACAGGTAGGCGTGGCTGATCCGCCCGTTGGTCAACGCCTGGCGCAGCGGCCCGGTGACGTGGCTCTGCCCCATCACCTCGGCGAAGCTGCCGGGCCGGTACTTGCGGTAGAGCGCCAGCGCCACGAGTGCGTTCCTCCCACGAAGAGGACCCCTCGCGCACCCGCCCAGAGCCCGCCTGCCCTTGCTGCCTTCCGGCCCTGGGGGAGTTCAGCGAGATTGGCGCCGCACGAGGGGTCTACTGACGATGCTAGCCCGTACGCCGGGGGCAGTGGTTCGGCTAGCATCGCCGGCAGTCACTTCGGGAGGATTCGCCTAGTTGGCCTATGGCGCACGCTTGGAAAGCGTGTTGGGGGCAACCCCTCGCGAGTTCGAATCTCGCATCCTCCGCTCAACGACCAGGCCCGGGCTCAGTCGTCGTCGTCCTGCTCGCCTGGCGCGGTCAACCGCACCACCTGACCCGTCGTACCCGACAGCACGCCGGTCGTGTTGCCGAGGACGTAGAGCTCACCGCTGCGGTCCTGGGCCCAACCGGTGACCGCGAGGCCGAGGCTGTCGCGTCCCTCGATGGCGAGCGACTGGATCTGCCCGCCGCGGGCCACGAAGAGCCGGCCGAGCGGCTGGGCGAAGGCGCGGGAGTAGTCACCGAACACGTAGTCGCCCTTGAGCGCGTCGATGTCGTGACCCCGGTAGACGAAGCCGCCGACGATGGCGATCCCCTCACACGAGGCCGGGCCGCCGGTGGGGCAGCGGACCCCGCCGGGCGCGGTGTGGTCGTACTCCGCCACCGGGTCGGTGAGCCCGGCCGGCACGCCGGGGCTGTCGGCGGTGACGAACCCGGCGCCCGTCCCGCCATTGTCGAACGAGAAGGTGCCTTCCTTGATCGGCCAGCCGTAGTTCTGTCCGGGCCGCACGACGTCGACCTCCTCGATGTCGTTCTGGCCGACGTCACCGGCGACCAGCGCGCCGGTCCGGCGGTCCAGCGACATCCGGTAGGGGTTGCGGAAGCCGTAGGCCCAGATCTCGTCGGCGCCGTCCCGGCCCACGAACGGGTTGTCGCCCGGGATGCCGTACTGCCCGTTGGCCGAGTTGTGCCCGCGCGGGTCGATCCGCAGGATCTTGCCGAGGACATTGCCCGGCGCCAGGCTCTGCCCGTTCCCGCCGGCGACGTGGCCCGGGCCCTGATCGTCCGCGGCGCCGCCGTCACCGACGGAAAGGTAGAGCAGGCCGTCGCGGCCGAGCGCCAGGTCGCCGCCGTTGTGGTTGAACTGCGGCTTGTCGATCCGCAGCAACACCCGGCTGCTCGCCGGGTCGAAGGTGAGCTGGTGGCGCCAGAGCCGCCACTGGCGCAGGACCAGCTGCGAGTCCGCTTTGGCACCGGCTGGCAAGGTCGAGAAATCGGCTGGCTGCGAGGCGTTCTCGTTGCCGAAGGTGTAGGCGAACCGGGCCTTGCCGCGGTTCGGTCCGAAGGCGATGCCGAGCAGACCGCGCTCGTCGTAGGCGAGGCCGGGGATGACCTTGCCGAGGTTGCTCACCGCGAGGTTGGACAGATCCGCGACCAGCCGCGGAGCCTTCGGATGGGCGGCCCGGTCGTCGCCGGCGTCGACCGCCCAGATCTTGCCGCCCTGGTCGATGACGACGAGCCCGTGCTCGCGATCCGGCGCCGGCACCCCTCTGGTCGGGGAGACGAGCCCGTCGGCGACGACCTCGAGCCCGACGGTGGTGCCGCTGGCCGGGATCCCTGCCGGGATCGGGTCGGGGAGCCCCACCCCGGGAGCGCTCCACGCCGCGCTGGCGCTCCACAGGGTCGTCGCGCAGCTCACCGCGACAAGGCTGGTCAGAAGGTTGCGTCGCATGGGTCCTCCAGGCATGGCGTCGGTCCGCCAGGGGCGGGACGCGCCCAGCGGTTGTCCCATTCGGATACGCTGACTGGTGGGCGTGGCGTTCACCCGCCGACGACATTGCGCGCCCGGCCCCTGACAGCCACCTGAGCGATGGCGAAGGCGTGGCCCGGTACGCCGTACCGGGCTGCGACGATGCGTCGGTGCTGCGCGACACGGTCCTGCTGGTGGAGGACGACCACGCCCTGCGCGACGTCGTGGCCCGGGCGCTGCGCGAGGACGGCCTCACCGTCGTCACGGCCAGCGACGGCCGGTCCGCCCTCGCGAGCGCGACCGCTGAGCTCGCCGCGATCGTGCTGGACATCGGCCTGCCGGACGCCGACGGCCGCGACGTGTGTCTCGCCCTACGGGCCCGCGGCACGACCGCACCGGTGCTGTTCCTGACCGCCCGCAGCGCGGTGGTCGACCTGCTGTCGGGGTTCGCCGCGGGGGGCGACGACTACCTCACCAAGCCGTTCCACGTGGCGGAGCTGCTGGCCCGCGTCCGGGCTCTGCTGCGCCGGGCCGCCCCCGACCGGCCCGCGGTGGACGGCGCTCTGGTGCTCGACCCGGCCGCGCACGCCATTCGATGCGGGCAGCTCGAGATCGCCCTGTCTCCGACCGAGTTCCGCCTCCTGGCAGTGCTGCTGGGACGCCCGGACGTCGTCGTACGCCGGCGCGAGTTGCTGCGGGCGGGCTGGCCGGACGGCGCGATCGTCAGCGAGAACACCCTCGATCAGTACGTTGCCCGGGTGCGCCGCAAGCTCGGCGCAGTGGGGACGACGACCCGGGTGGAGACGGTCCGCGGCGTCGGCTACCGGGCGGTCGGCGACCCGGCGTGAAGCGGCCGGTGACGTTGCAACGGCGGCTGGCGCTGTCGGCGATGATCGTGACCGCCGCCAGCGTGCTGGTGCTGACTGCCGGTTTCGACGTGTTGCTCTCGCACCGGTTGGACGCCGAGGCGCATGCGGTGCTGCGGGCCCGCGCCGCCACCATCAGCGGGGCCATCACGGCCGCCCCATCCGGCCAGCTGACCGTGCCCGAGCGCGAGGACGACGCCCTCGACGCCGGCATCTGGATCTACCAGGGCCGGACGGCCATCGAGCGATCCCCGGGATCGGCTCGGTTGCAGCACGGCGCCGACCGACTCGCCGGGACCGACGGCCGGACCCGGCGCGACGGCGGGCCGAAGCCGGTGGAGTACCTCTCGGTGCCGGTGCGCGCGGGTGGCCGCCAGGTGGGCACCGTCGTGGCAGCCGTCCCGCTCACGCCGTACCGCAGCTCCATCCGCACCACGCTGCTGGCCTCGGCGCTGCTCGCGGCCCTGCTGATCGCGGCTGTCTACGTCGTCACGCGGGCCGCGGTCGGACAGGCGCTGAAACCGGTCGCGGCGATGACCCGGCAGGCGGCGCAGTGGTCGGCGACCGATGCGACGCTGCGCTTCGGCGACCGGGACCGGCCGGGCGAGCTGGCCGCGCTGGCGTCGACGCTGGACGGGCTGCTGGACCGGCTGGCGGCCGTCCTGCGACGCGAGCAGCAGCTCTCGGCCGAGCTGTCGCACGAGCTGCGCACCCCGCTGGCCGGGATCACCGCCGAGGCCGAACTGTTCGCGACGCGGCCACGATCGGGGCCCCAGGCCCGCGCCGCCATGGAGCGGGTGTCACTGGGTGCGCGACGGATGGACCGTCTTCTGGACAGTCTGCTCGCGGCGGCCCGGCTCAGCGGTGACCACGCCAGGGGGCGCTGCGCCCCTGCGGCGGCGGTGGCGGCCGTGCTCGACGACGTCCGGCCGGTCGCCGACAGCCGTGGGATCGAGCTCCGGCTCATCGACGACACCGCCGACACCGCCGACACCCACGCCGGCCTCGGGGTGGAGGTCGTCGAACGCATCCTCGCCCCCGTAGTCGACAACGCCGTGCGCTACGCCGTCAGCGAGGTGCTCGTCCAGCTGCGCCGCACGCCACAGGCGGTGGTCATCGAGGTGCGCGACGACGGGCCGGGGCTGCCCGAGCCACGCTGGGAGGACGTCTTCGAGCCTGGTCTGCGCCTCCAGCCGGACGACGGGCACGATGGTGCCGGGCTCGGTCTGGCGCTGGCCCGAAGGCTTGCCCGCGCCGGCAGCGGCGACGTCACGATGATCGGCCCCTCGACCTTCGCGGTCCGGCTGCCACCTGGCTGAGGCCGGCCGTCAGGCGCGGGTCAGGCGCGGTGGGGCAGTCTTGTCGGGAAGTCGTTGTGACCGGAGGTGGAGGTAACCATGGGCGCGGACCGTCTCACCGTGCGTTCCTGGCTCGCGATCCTCCTGGCCCGGCTGGCCGGTGTCTGCTCCAGAGCCGTCGGTTACGGCGCGGGCCGGACGCTACCGGGACGGGTCGCCCTGGCGCTCGCTCCCGGTTCGCTGGCTGAGCTCGCCCGCACCCACCGGGTCGTCTTGATCTCGGGCACGAACGGTAAGACGACCACCACCCGACTGGTCACCGCAGCGCTGAGCTCGACCGGCCCGGTCGTGACCAACGGGGACGGGTCCAACCTGGTCGCCGGCCTCGCGACCGCCCTGCTCACGACGCACCTCGGGCGGGGCAGCACCGCCGTGCTCGAGGTCGACGAGATCGCCCTGCCGGCAGCAATCCGGCAGACCGAGCCGGTCTTGGTGGCGCTGCTCAACCTCAGCCGCGACCAGCTCGACCGGGCCGGCGAGGTGGCCAGCCATGTCGCCCGCTGGTCGGCAGCGCTCACCGGTCGGGAGCACATCACCGTCCTCGCCAACAGCGACGACCCCCTCGTCGTCGCCGCCGTGCTCGGCGCGAGACCCGCCGCCCACGATGTCATCTGGGTGTCGGTCGGGCAGCCCTGGCGGCACGACTTCGCCGTCTGCCCCCGCTGCCGGGCCGCCTGGCACCCCACCCCCATCGACTGGTCCTGCGACGCCTGCGGCCTACGCCGGCCGGTCTCGCAGTGGAGCCTCGAGCAGGGCGTGCTGACCGGTCCGGACGGCATCGCGGTGTCACTTGGGCTCACCCTGCCTGGTCGGGCAAATGCCGCCAACGGAGCCGTCGCGGTGGCTGTCGCCGAGCAATTCGGCGTCGGGGTTGAGGCGGCCCTGGCCCAGATGCGCACCGTGGCCGACGTCGGTGGCCGCTACCTGGAGCGCACGGTCGGGTCGCACAGCGTCCGGCTGCTGCTTGCCAAGAACCCGGCCGGCTGGCTCGAGGCACTCGACGTGCTCCGGCTCGCCGACCATCCGGTGGTGATCGCCGTCAACGCCCAGACGGCGGACGGCACCGACCCGTCGTGGCTCTGGGACGTCCCGATGGAAAAGCTGCGCGGCCGCCAGGTCGTGGCGTCCGGGGAGCGGGCCGCGGACCTCGCCGTCCGACTGCATTACGCCGACGTCGAGCACACCGTCGAGGCCGACCCGGCACTGGCACTGGCGTCACTGCCGGCCGGGTCGTGCGACCTGGTCGCCAACTACACCGCTTTCGTCCGGGCCCGCGCCACGCTCGACGGGGGGGCGG
>JBKJOO010000171.1:0-5142 GCA_046595615.1 Mycobacteriales bacterium
TCTTCGCGTTCTTCAGCGCGAAGACCGTGAGCACACCTGCGGAGTAGCTGCGCTGGAGGAGCAGCGACGGCGGCACGAGCGGCGCCCTACCTGCTTGCTCCTCGCGCCGCTGCAGGACGGCGAACGCCCCCAGCAGCACGATCCCGAGGGTCAGGATGGCCCAGATCCACCAGGCCCAGTCCTGCGGCCGACCTTCGATCAGGGCGAAGACGACGAGCAGCAACGCCGAGGAAATCAGCCCGACGCCCGTCGGGTCGAAGCGCACCGGTGCTGTGGAGCGGGACTCTGGGATGCACCGGGCACCCACCACGAGCAACATCAGCCCGACGGGCAGGTTGATGATGAAGATGCTCCGCCAGGCCAACCCGCCCACGTCGTACGTGATGAGCAAGCCGCCGAACAGCGGTCCGGCGACGGCCGCTGCGCCGTTGACGGCACCGAACACGCCGAGGACCCCTGCCCGCTCGCTCGGCGCGAAGAGCACTTGGATGATCGAGAGCACCTGCGGGATCATCACCGCGGCGAACAGGCCCTGCACGAAGCGCGACAGGACCAGGATGTCGGCGTTGGCGGCGAGACCAGCGATCGCGGAGGCGACCGTGAAACCGGCCACCCCAAGAAGGAACACCTTCTTGCGGCCGTAGGCGTCGCCCAACCGGCCCGCAGTGATGAGGGCCACCGCGAACGCCAGGACGTAGCCGGACACGATCCACTCGATCTGGGAGCTGGACGCGTGCAGGTCCTTCCGGATCGACGGCAAGCCGACGTTGACGATTGCGGTGTCGAGCAGGTCCATGAAGGTCGCGACGAGCAGCACCCCCACGGCGAGGGTTCTGCCCGCGGTCGCGGTAGGCGCGTCGGTGGTCCTTGCGGTGCTCGCGTCAATGGCCACGCCGCAGTCAACCAACGCCTGCCGAGGGAGCGCATGCTGAAAGTGCCGACTCCGACGTGATCACTCAATGCTGGGAGCTTGCCCGCCCGTCGGCGCGTGTAACGACGCTCATGTGCGAGCGGCGGCGGCCGAGGGTCGGGATCGGTTGCTCCGGACGGACCCGACGGTAGCCGCGGAGTAGCGGTTATCGCGGCCCCTGCTGGTGGTGAGCGCGGCGGGACGGCACCCACTCAGTCAAGGAAGCCAGAGCGGAAGGCGCCGAGCAGGACCTCGCAGCCTACGACCGCGAAGACCCGCACGAGATACCGCCCACAAACGCCGCTTAAGCCATGATGAACGCAAAAGTGCGCGAGTTTGCTCAGGCCCGGATTATTCGCCGCCGCGTCGACTCCTGCTCGCGTGTAACCACCCGCGTCTCGACGATGAGATGCGTCGCTACTCTGCCCGCACGCCCACAACAGGGAGAGCTGAAATTGGCACCGCGGACTGTTTCGCTGCTCCTGGAGCAATGTCGCCGCCTGCAGCGCACGAGGCCGATGGGTAGTTCACTCTCGTCCGTCATGTCCGGGAGCCCCGTCGGATTCCCGATGGGACCCCCGGACAGTGGATCAGGTCAGGCGAGCGCCACGTCGTCGTAGCGGGTGTACGTCGCGTCCCCGGTGTAGTTGTCGTCGCGGCTGGACAGGGTCAGCGTGTAGCTGTGCCCGGCCGTCACCGCTGCGGTCACCTTGGCCCACGCGACGGAGCCCGCGCAGGTCTTGGGCAGCACTGTCGTCGTACTGCCTGTGGTGTTGTCTTTCAACGTTGCGATGGCCCAGTCGTAGATCACGGTGTCCGGGCAGGAGCTCGCCCACCAGAACGACAGCGCACTAGTCCCCGAGGGAGCGGTGAAGGTCTGCGCGATGTTGGACAGACCGTTGGTCGGGCTGCTCGACCCGGTGAGTGCGGAGTAGCTACCGGTGTGGCCCACCGTGCTCACGCCGGTCGAGGCCCCACTGGAGGTCCAGCCCGACAGCGACCCAGTCTCGAAGCCGCCGTTGGTGATGGCCGGCGCCCCGCCCGTGGCGGTCACGGTCAGCGCGTACGACGTGGTGTGCGTTGCCGAGGCGGCCGTGCCCGTGATGGTGATCGGGTACACCCCCGCAGGGGTGCTGGCGGAGGTCGAGAAGGTCAGGGTGGAGCTGCTCCCCGCGGTGACCGAAGTCGGCGCGAACGTCGCCGTCGCCCCAGTCGGCAGGCCGCTCGCGCTCAGCGTCACGGTCTCGGCAGCGCCCGTCGCGACGGCAGTGGAGACGGTCGTCGAGGTCGACGAGCCCTGCACGACGCTGCCCGAGGTCGGGCTGGTGGCGATCGTGAAGTCGCGCACGACCGTGCCGGTGCAGCTGGGCAGGGTGAACTGCCCGAGCCGGGTGTGCCAGTTGAAGGTCCCGCTGACGGCGAGATACTCCGAGGCGAACCAGAACGTGCAGTCGTCGGAAGGGTCAATGCTCATGCTGGCGTAGTCACCCCAGCGGTTGAGCGTCCCGGTCTGCGAGCCGCTGCCCGCGAACAGCGTCCCCTCGCCGGTGGTGAGGGCGCCAAGGGCGTCGGTGGCCGCGCGACCGGCGTACCGAAGGCTCGGGAACGTCGTGCTGCTTGAGGTGGAATAGCCCACCGCGATGCCGCCGCTCTTGTCCATCGCGGCGCTGCCCATCCAGCGGTAGCCGGCGTCGGGCGCGTACGTGCCCTGCTGGTAGATCGTGGGCGTGACGTTGGGGTTGCGCAACTCGTACCAGCGGACACCCGTGGAGCTGCCCGCCGTCACCGAATGGGTGAGGACGAGGGATTCGGTGCCACCGTTGTTGCGGTACGACAGGTGGTACATCAGCCGGTCGGCGAGAGAGTCGAGCTTGTTCGTCGTGCCGCTCTGCGGGATGCAGGTGCCGCCCGCGCAGGCCTGGCTGAAGGCCGCGGTGGGCAGTGACGTCGGGCCGGTGAACGTCGAGTTGGCCGGGGTGTTCCAGTCGACGTGGAACTTCCACGCGGCGAGGGTGCTGGCCGTCGCGCCGATCGCGACGTGCAGCGCGGGCTCCCCAGCGGGCGGCGCGGTCCCGCCGGCGTTGTCTGCGGGTAGCAGCCCGCCGTACGACGTCCCGGTCGTGAAGCACTGCTGCGTCGCGACGGCACCGGTCAGCATCTTCGCGCGGTCCATGGCGCACGACTCAGCACCCTTGAAGGTGTTGCCGCTGAACAGGTTGTAGGTCACGTAGTAGGCGTCCGGCCAGACCCCGAGCTTGGGGTAGTCGGGGAAGTTCGCGAACTGGAAGGAGTACCTGTAGTAGCTGCCGGCTGCATCGGAGGTCGTGGAGACGGCGATGCACTCGTAGTAAGGGCCGCTGGTCGAGCCGGCGTTGGCGAACTGCGCGATGATCCAGCGCCCGGCGGCGCGGTCCCAGCGGACCACGGCGTCACCGTCGTTCGTCGTCTGGCAGGAGCCTCCGAACCCGCTCCAAAGCGTGTTGGTCAGCACCGGGCCGTACAGCACACCGCCGGACTTGTTGAAGACGGCCAAGCCGCTGTTCACGGTCTCGACGATCTGCGTGGGGCTGACGGCCGCATCGGTGTCCGGCGGCGCGGAGTTGACGGTGAAGCCCGACAGGCCAGCGCCGAGGCCCTCGAAGCTGGTGCTCGTCGGGGCGGCGCTGGTTGGAGCGCTGGTCTGCAGCGCCCGGTCCGGCGCGCTGCTGCTCGCCTTCTGCGGCAGGCCCGCGTCCCGCTTGTCGAAGTGCTCCTTTTTACCGGCGCCCTTCTGCGCGGCCGGCTCCGGCGCTCCCTTGTAGGAGCTCAGCGGGGCAGAGGTGTCACTGGCGACGGCGGGACCGGAGTCGCCCTTGCCGGCGCCGACGGCAGCGTGGCCCGGAGTGGCGACGCCGAGCGGCAGGAGCACGGTGGCGGCGAGGGTGGCGGTCATGGCGAGCACACGTGACGTCGTGCGGGTTTGTGGCGGCAGAGGCTTCAACGAGAATCCTTTCTCATGGCAACCGTGGACATACGGCACCGAGAGAACTGTCTCTACGAAGGACCTGCAGCACAAGAGCCCTCAAGAGGGACAAAACGGTGCTGGACATCACGGGGGCGGATTCACGTCGGTGGCCGAGGAGGCCGCACCCAAGCATCGTCGGCGGGTGGAACGACCAGAAGCGAGCCGCGCGAAGCGCTTCTCGACGGCTCGAACCACGCAGCAACCCCCTGGACGATCACGACCCACGTTCGCGGTCATGGCCCGCCCACGCTGCAGGCCGTCCTTGCGCCGGTGACGTTGCCCTGGGGATCACGACCAGCGCGACGCAGGAGCAGCCCACCACACCTGGCGCGAGCACGATCGCAGCATCGAACTCGCCCGTAGAGCCCCCTCGCACCCCCGCTCCGGGCGTGAGCCCAACGGCAGCCACGGTGCACGAGGCGGACAACGGACGGACGCTCATGGTGCACTCCGGACAGGAACTGAACGTCGCCCTCCCGGGCGGCTCGTCGGGCGGCTACCACCAACCCGACTCGAGCAGCATCGCCCTGGTCCGGCTCAGCGCAGCCGGCGGCTACCCCAGCAGCCGCCCTGTCTTTGCAACCTTCCACGGCGTCCACGCCGGCCGGTCGCAACTCACCAGCCACACCGACTTCACCTGCCTGCACGCCACTGGCCCGCACTGCCTACCGCCGCAGCGACAGTGGACCGTCACCGTGATCATCACCTGAGTCCCGCATTCAGCGAGTCGCGGCGGACCGCAGCCAGGTGGCGTGGCGGGTGTCGGTGAACACCGTCGCGGACTCGATGCGGCAAGCGTTGTTGGTTGTCCGCTGCCAAGGACTGTCACGATCCCGTGGCAGCGGACGTTCCGTCCTACTTGCTGAGCTTCACCGTCTGGGTGACGAACGAGTCGTTGCAGAAGAAATTGCCGCAGGTGAAGGCGTCCGTGAAGGTCGCTGACTTTCCGCCCAACGGCTCGTATTTGCTCACGAGCAAGCAGTGCCCGGCGCGCAGACAAGGTCGCGCCCGTCGGACCTTCGACGTCCCGCAGGGCTTTTCCGATCACGAGCTCGCGTGTCGCCCCAACGCCGCGGGACATGGCGGGCGAACACGCGCCGTCCGGCAAGTCGACGTCGGCCAGCCGCACTGCCGCCGATGAGGGTAAGCCGACTGGGAACCAGGGCGCTCCCCTCGCGCGACCGCCGCAGCCCCTGAACGCGCCCAGCTGCCGCGAGTCGCTCGTGCC
>JBKJOO010000318.1:0-4923 GCA_046595615.1 Mycobacteriales bacterium
GGTCATCTTCCTCGTCGGCATCGGCATCCTCGTCGTCGTCACCCTCTGGATCGGCGCCCGGGCATGAGCGACCTTCCGACCGCCAGCGGCGGTCAGATCCCCCCCAACGAGCCGCGCGGCGGGCAGCCGTCGTACGACGCTGCCGATTCGGTCCGAGACCGGCTGAAAGCACCGGCCGGCCGTGGCGAGCAGAGTGGGCCGGGCGACAGCCGGGTGTCCGACATCAGCTCTGCCGATTTCGAGCAGACCGACAGCCGCGCCGAGCTGCGCGGCAGCGGGCACGGTGAGGCGCAGGTCCAGCAGACCGCGATGGGCCCCGAGCACGTCCGCGAGCCGCGGTTGACCGACATCGACGAGGGCGCGGCGCGATCGGCCGAACGCAAGGTCGCCGCGCTGTTTTTATCATCGGTCGTTGGCGTCATCGGCTTTGTCGTCACCTACGTCGCGGCGCCGTACAAGTTCGCGGTGCAGGCAGGTAACCAGTACTACACGCCGCTGCTGGGCGCGTTCATGGCACTCGCCCTCGGAGGCATCGGCGCAGGCGCCGTGCTGTGGGCCAAGACGCTGATGATCGACGAGGAAGCTGTCCAAGATCGGCACGAGAAGGGCTCGTCCCCGGAGGATCTCCAGGCCGCCACCGAATTCCTCAAGGAGGGCTACGCACAAACAGGCCTGCCGCGCCGCAAGCTGCTTCGCAACAGCCTGCTGCTTGGTGCCGGCTCACTGGCGGTGCTCCCCGTCCCGCTGCTGTTCGGCCTCGGCCGCTTCCAGCACAAGGAGGACGTGCTTCGGCACACCAGCTGGAAGAAGGGCTCGCGCCTCATCCGGTCCGACGGCACGGCCGTCCGGATGGGCGACGTCGCGATCGGCGGCGTCGAGACCGTCTTTCCCGACGTCCCCGAGGGCAACACCAAGGCCGACTCGGCCAGCCTGATCATCCGGATGAACCCCGCTGAGCTGCACCAGCCGGCCGCCCGGCAGGACTGGTCGGTCGAGGGGCACGTCGTCTACTCGATCATCTGCACGCACCTGGGCTGCCCGGTCAAGCTGTACGAGCAGCAGACACACCACCTGTTCTGCCCCTGCCACCAGTCGACCTTCGACATGCAGGGCATTGGCAAACCACTGTTCGGCCCGGCTGCCCGACCGCTGCCCCAATTGGCGATCAGCGTGGATGCGGACGGATACTTCATTGCACAGGGCGACTACTCCGAGCCCGTCGGCCCCTCATTCTGGGAGCGCAAGCCATGACCGTGTTGACCAAGGGCGCCGAAGGTGGCGCAAAATGGGTGGACGAGCGGCTCGGAGCCTCCGGCTACGTCAAGAAGACTCTCAACAAGGTCTTTCCGGACCACTGGTCGTTCATGTTGGGCGAGATCGCGCTCTATTCGTTCGTCATCCTGCTGCTGACCGGCACCTATCTGACGCTGTTCTACGACTCCTCCACCCGCGAGGTCATCTACAACGGCAGCTACATCCCGCTGCGCGGGGTCCCCATGTCGCAGGCTTTCGAGTCGACGTTGAAGATCTCCTTCGACGTCCGCGGTGGGCTCATCATGCGGCAGATCCACCACTGGGCCGCGCTGCTGTTCCTGGCATCGATCGTGGTGCACCTGTGCCGTGTCTTTTTCACCGGCGCCTTCCGCAAGCCGCGCGAAATGAACTGGATCATCGGCGTCGGCCTGCTGACCATGGGCATCCTGGAGGGATTCGCCGGCTACTCGCTGCCCGACGACCTGCTCTCCGGTACCGGCCTGCGGATCGCCTACTCGATCGCCCTGTCTATCCCGGTGATCGGCACCTGGGTGGCGTTCCTGGTCTTCGGTGGCGAGGCCCCCGGCACCGCGATCATCGACCGGCTCTACCCGATCCACATCCTGTTGGTGCCGTTGGCGATCCTCGGCCTGATCACCTTCCACCTCGCGATGATCTGGTATCAAAAGCACACCCAGTTCGCTGGTCCCGGACGCACCGAGCACAACGTCGTCGGGTCACGCATTTACCCGGCGTACGCCGCGAAGGCAGGTGGCTTCTTCTTCCTCGTCTTCGCCGTCATGGCCGCGCTGGGGGGTCTGGCCCAGATCAACCCGATCTGGCTGTACGGCCCGTACAACCCCTCACAGGTCTCGGCGGGCTCGCAGCCGGACTGGTACGTCGGGTTCCTGGACGGCTCGACCCGCCTGATGCCCAACTGGGAGTTCCGCGGCCTCGGCCACACCCTGTCGTTCAACGTGCTGTTCCCGACGGTCATCCTGCCCGGGATCCTGTTCACGCTGCTGGCGCTGTACCCGTTCCTGGAGGCGCGGTTCACCGGCGACAAGGCATCGCACAACCTGCTCGACCGGCCGCGCGACGTCCCGGTGCGCACCGGGTTGGGTGCGGCGGCGCTGTCGTTCTACATGCTGCTGATGATCGGTGGTGGCAACGACATCATCGCGTCGATCTTCCATGTCAGCATCAACCAGATCACCTACACGCTGCGGACCCTGATTCTCATCCTGCCGCCGACCGTATTTCTGATCACCAAGCGGATATGTCTGTCGCTGCAGCACAGCGATGAGGAACTTCTCCACCACGGCATCGAGTCGGGCACCATCCGGCGGCTTCCCTCCGGGGAGTTCGTCGAGGAAACCGTGCCACTGCCGTCGCAGTACGCCGTGCTCATCCCTGGCGGGTCGGCGGAACAGCCGCACGCGCTACCGGTCGGTCACGGATCCGCGCCAGCTTCGCTTCCGGCGACGCAGCGCACCCGTGGATTCTTCCGGCCGCGGCCGGTCGGTCCGGTCGTGCCCGAGTCCCCGGCCGGCCTCCCCGAGCTCGAGCAGAGCAGCGGGTCCACGGTCGACTAGCTGCAGTTCGACGATGCCCCGCCCTGATCATGGGCGGGTCATCGTCGTGTCCGATCACCGGGTCTGACACGTGCATCGCCTGCACCTGCACGACCGCGAGGGCGCGCACCGATCCGTGCCGTCGTTGGGCTGGCCGGGGGCCTGACGGCCAGCCCGGCGATCTGGACGAGCTGACCGTCCGAGTGGGCGCTCGCCGACATCGCACCGTGTTCGAGCCGGGAATCCTCGGCGGGGGGGAGCACGACCACAACAGCCACGGACGGTCCGCCGCCCGGGCAGGCTCGTCGAGCGGGGAGCACGACCAGGCGAGGTCCTGTTGTGGTGGCCACCTCGCTACGCCGGCTGCGATCCTGTCCGCCGGCCGGTCGCACGGCCTCCCCCGCCCGTCCCCGGCCGGGTACCCCGGCTAGCCGTCCGAGCCATGACGCACGACCGCACCAGCACGGAGGCCGGGGCGTTCGGTCGACCGGGCCGGCTCGTCGAGCGGGGCGCACGACCAGGCGAGGTCCGCTTCCCTGCTGTTGTGGTCGTCACCTCGCTCAACCGGCTGCGACCCGGTCCGCTGGCCGGCGGAGCGACCCGCTCGACGTTCGCGCCAGTGTCGTGCTTGTCAGGCGCAGCCGTCGGAGGCGCAGTGTGCGCCCGTGACATTCACTCCCCGGGCTACTCGCCCAGGAACTTGCGGGTGCTGGTGGCGCTGAGGCCGCTGGCGTCCAAGCTGGACAACGTCTGACTCTGGCTGCGGTTGATCCCGACGTAGTACTCGAACAGAAAACCGCTGGCACAGATCAGGATCGCCACGAAACCGATCAGGAGGAGGAAGGGACCGAACACCAGGCCCAGTGTGGTGAGGGTGAAGGCGCCGGCGGTGAAGATCGGCCAGTAGGAATGCGGTGAGAAGAACCCCATCTCACCGGACCCTTCACTGATCTCGGCGTCGGCGCGATCCTCCGGTCGGGCCTCAAGACGCCCGGCGGTGAACAGCAGGTAGTAGCCGACGATGAACGCGAGCCCACCCGACAGCAGGATGCAGGTGAAGCCGGTCGGGTCGTGCGACAGCACCCAATACACGCTGCTCGTCACAACGAGGAACACCGCGATGAGCGCGAACAGCAGACCTTCGACCTTCACAAGGTGGCCTCTACTCCGGGGACGCGTGCATGTCGATACGGCCAGCAGCCGCCGGATAGTGCAGATCGAACGCCGGTCGCTCGGACCGGATCCGCGGCATCGTCACGAAGTTGTGCCGCGGCGGCGGGCAGGACGTCGCCCATTCGAGGGAGTTGCCGAAGCCCCACGGGTCATCGCCGACTGCCCGCTCGCCACGGCGGAACGACACGATCACGTTGTAGATGAACGGCAACGTCGAAGCGCCAAGCACAAACGCGCCGATGGAGGAGATCGTGTTGAGCGTCGTGAAGCCGTCCGCGGCGCTGTAGTCGGCGTAGCGGCGCGGCATGCCCTCCGCGCCGAGCCAATGCTGGACGAGGAACGTCAGGGGGAAGCCGGCGAACAGCGTCCAGGCGTGCACCTTGCCGAGCCGGTCGTCGAGCATCCGGCCAGTGATCTTGGGGAACCAGTAGTAGGTACCGGCGAAGGCGGCGAACACCACCGAGCCGAACAGTACGTAGTGCATGTGCGCCACGACGAAGTAGGTATCGGTGACGTGGAAGTCGATCGGCGGGCTGGCCAGCAGGACGCCGGTCAGGCCACCGAGCAGGAACGTCACGAGAAAGCCCACGCAGAACAGCATCGGGGTCTCGAAGGTGAGCTGGCCCCGCCACATCGTGCCGATCCAGTTGAAGAACTTCACCCCGGTCGGGACCGCGATCAGGAATGACAGGAAGGAGAAGAACGGCAGCAGCACCGCCCCGGTCGCGAACATGTGATGCGCCCAGACCGTCATCGACAGGGCGCCGATGCTGATGGTCGCGAAGACCAGGCCCTTGTAGCCGAACAGCGGCTTTCGGCTGAACACCGGGATGATCTCGGTCACGACTCCGAAAAAGGGCAGCGCGATGATGTAGACCTCGGGGTGGCCGAAAAACCAGAACAGGTGCTGCCACAAGATTGC
>JBKJOO010000200.1:0-5668 GCA_046595615.1 Mycobacteriales bacterium
GGCCGCCTCCACCGCGTCATCCGAGGAGCCATCGGCCGCGGGTGACGGGTCGTGGACCTTGTTCGGAGCCCGCCGAGCCGCAGCCAGTCCGAGCCCGGTGCTGTGCCCGGATGCCCCGGCGCAGACCCAGCAGGACCACCTGACCGCGGTGGGTGACGGCACCTTCCTGGCGGTCGACCAGGGCCTGCTTGTCCCGCACCTGGTGCCGACGACCTAAGCCCCCGAACTCACCGCCTTGCTGGGCCTGCGGGACACCACGATGGCGTTGCTGACGGCTGAGGCCGCCAACACCGAGGACACCCACCAGCTCGCGGAGCTGCGCGGTCGGCTCAACACCCAGTACGACGCGTACGCCAAACGGTGGGGACCGATCAACCGGATCAGCACGCGCCGGACCGGCCGGGTGGACGAGACGACGGGTGCGAAACGGCTGGCACGGATCAGCCCACCGCAGGGCCGGTTCCGGATCGACCCGCACTCCCCCGCCGTCTACGCCCTGGAGGAGTTCGACGCCACCACCGGCACCGCCCGGAAGGCCCCGATCATGTCCGGCCGGGTGGTGGCCCCCCGGGTGCCGCGCCTGGGTGCCGACAGCCCAGCGGACGCGGTCGCGATCTGCCTGGACACCCATGGCGAGGTCCGATTGGAGGAGGTCGCGCGGCTGCTGGGTCGTAGCCCCGATGAGACCCTCCAGGCCCTGGATGGGTTGGTGTTCACCGACCCCTCCCCCAGCACCGGCTCCCACCCAGCCCTGGAAACGGACGCTCCTACGGCCCCAGTCGTAGCTGTCACGCGGGACCGGCTGGTCCCGGCACCGGAGTACCTGTCGGGCAACGTCCGGGTCAAGCTCGCCGCTGCTGAGGCCGCCGCCGAGCGTGACGCCGCGGATCCAGCGATTGAGGATGGTGGACGCCGGTGGGACGCCAACATCGCGGCGCTGCGCGAGGTCATCCCCGTTGACCTGACCCCTGCGGAAATCGACGCTCGTCTCGGCGCGTCCTGGATCGACGCGCTGATGGTGCAGACATTCCTACGCGACATCCTGGCCGACCCCACCATCGTGGTGGAGCACCCGGGCGGTTCGACCTGGGCGGTGCGGGGCGGCCGGCACAGCGTGCTGTCGTGTTCGACCTGGGGCACCCAGCGGGCTCCCGCCACTGACCTGGTCGCCTCGTTGCTCGAGCAACGCCCGATCCGGGTCACCGACGAGGTCGAACCCGGCAAGCGGGTGCTGAACCTGACCGAGACCGTCGCAGCGCAGGAGAAGGCCACCGTCCTTGCTGACAAGTTCTCCGACTGGGTCTGGTCTGACCCCGACCGGGCCCGGGCGCTGGCCCGCCGCTACAACGACATGTTCAACAGCATCGCGTTGCGTTCCTACGACGGCGCCCAGACGCAACAGATGGCGCTACCCGGCCTGACCGTCACGTTCACCCCGCGGGACCATCAGCGCGCCGCGGTAGCCCGGATCGTGTCGGAACCCTCGGTGTTGCTCGCCCACGAGGTCGGTGCCGGCAAGACCGCCGAGATCGTCATCGGAGCCCACGAACTCCGCCGGTTGGGGATGGCCAACAAGCCCGCCGTGGTCGTCCCGAACCACATGCTCGAGCAGTTCACCCGGGCGTGGATGCGGCTCTACCCCCGGGCCCGGATCCTGGCCACCTCCATCGATGAGCTGGCCGCCGGCAAACGCCGCCAACTCATCGCACGGATCGCCACCGGGAACTGGGACGCGGTCATCGTGTCCCGGTCGGCGTTCGAACGGATGCCGCTTTCGATCCGGGAGCAGCAGCGCTACCTGGACAACCAGCTCATCGAGATGCGCCGGCAACTGTCGAACGCCAAAGGCGGGCACGGCCTGACAGTCAAACGGCTCGAAGGGTCGCTCGCCCGCGCCGAGGAACGCCTCAAGAAGCTCACCGACACCGCCAAGGACCCCGGCATCACCTTCGAGCAGACCGGGATCGACTACCTGTTCGTCGACGAGGCCCACGGCTACAAGAACCTCCGGACGGTGTCCAACATCCCCGGCGTCGGCAGCGACGGCTCCGGCCGCGCCACCGACCTGGACATGAAGCTGGACTACCTCCGCGACCGGCACGGCGAGCGGGTCGCGACCTTCGCCACCGCCACCCCCATCGCGAACTCCGTCGCCGAGGCGTACACGATGCAACGCTTCCTGCGCCCGGACCTGCTCCGCGATGCCGGACTGACGGACTTCGACAGTTGGGCGGCGACCTTCGCCGAAGTCACCACCGACCTCGAACTGGCCCCGGACGGCTCACGGTTTCGGATGGCCTCGCGGTTCGCGAAGTTCCGCAACGTCCCGGAGCTGCTCCGGATGTGGCACGTGTCCGCGGACATCAAGACCGCCCAGGACCTGCAGCTCCCCACCCCGGCGCTGGGGGGCGGCGTGGCCGAAACCGTCGTGGTGCCCGCCACCGACGAGCTGGCCGTGTTCATGACGGAGCTGTCGGGCCGGGCCGACCGGGTCCAGAACCGCAGTGTCGGTCCGGAAGAAGACAACATGCTCAAGATCGCGACCCACGGGCGGATGGCGGCGCTGGACCTGCGGCTGCTCGGCCGCGATCCCGGCCCGGACCCGGGCCAGCACACCAAGCTCGCCGCCGCCGCCAGCCGGATCGCCGCGACCCACCACGCCAACGCCGGCCGTCGCTACCCCGACTCCCGCGACCCACCTGCGGCAGGCTCGCTGCAGATCGTGTTCTGCGACCTCAGCACCCCCGCCGGCCGACGCAACGCAAGCAGCGGCCCGAGCACTGGCGCGGGCCGGTGGACGGCCTACGACGAGCTCAAGACGCTGCTGGTCGCTCGCGGCGTACCCGCGCAGAAGATCCGGTACGTCCACGAAGCCCGCAACGACAAGGAGAAAGGTGAGCTGTTCGCCGCTGCCCGCAGCGGGCAGGTGGCGGTGCTGATCGGGTCGACGGAGAAGATGGAGATCGGCACCAACGTGCAAGCCCGGGCCGTCGCGCTGCACCACCTGGACTGCCCGAGGCGGCCGGCGGACCTGGCCCAGCGGGAGGGCCGCATCCTGCGCCAAGGCAACCTCAACAGCGAGGTTGAGATCCTCCGCTACGTGAGCGAGGGTTCCTTCGACGCCTACCTGTGGCAGACCTGTGAGCGTAAGGCCCGGTTCATCGGCCAGCTCATGCGCGGCCGCCTGGATGTCCGCGAGATCGACGACGTCGGCGACACCGCCCTGTCCTACAGCGAGGTCAAAGCCCTCGCCACCGGCGACTCGCGGATCCTGGAGAAGGCCCCCGTCGACGCCCAGATGACCCGGCTGGAACGGCTCGAACGCGCCCACACCCGCAGCCAGCGGATGCTGTCCGCCACCATCACCGACGCCGAAGCTGAGCTCCCAAAGCTCCAGGCTGAACGCCACCTGGTCCAGGACGCGATGCGCCGCCGCGTCGACAGCACCGGCGAGGAGTTCACGATGCAAGTCGCCGGGGCCCAATGCAGCTCCCGAGCCGACGCCGCCATCGCGCTCGGTTTTGCCCTCGCCGCGATCGAGCCTGCGCCGGAGCACACCGGCCTCGGCCAGCCCGTCATCCTCGGAGCTCTGGGCGGTTTCACGGTCGCCGCCACCGCCCAGCGCTACCTGCAACCGCACCTGAGCTTGGAGCTAGTCGACGTGCCGCGCAGCAGCTTCACCGTCAACTACGACGAGCTACGGGCCGACAAGCCGCTGGGCATCATCACCAGGCTGGAGAACAAGACCCACGACCTAGACCGCACCCACGCCACCATCGCTGGCCTGGCGGCAGGCGTCAGCGCCGAAGCCGACCAGGCGCGCGCCGACTACGAACAATCCTTCACCCACCACCAGGCTCAGCTCGACGCACGCACCCGCAGCGCCGAGCTCGCCACCGAACTCGCTGAACCCGACCGGCACCCACCAGCCGCCACCAATGGGAACGCCGCGAAGACAACGACGGCGGTCACTACGATGGCGGCCTCCGGTGGCCGCTGGGCCGAGCTGATCGCAGCAAACCACCCCAGCGTCGTGACGGACCCGCACTGGGACGCGCTGGCCGCGCAGCTGGACCGCATCCACGCGGCAGGCGGCGACGCCGCCGCCCTGGTCGCCCAGGTCACCAGCGAACGCGCGCTGCCCGACGACCACCCGGCCCGCAGCCTGGACTACCGGCCCGCCGAGTTCACACCAACCACACCCGCGACGACCCAGGTGGCTGTCAGTCCGCCCGGCTCCAGCGACCGCAGCCCCGGCGGGGACTCCCGCACCGGGCCGACGCCTTCTGCCGGTGTTCCCCCGGCTGGCCCGACAACCCGCACCGGTGACCAGAAGAACCGGCACGACGCCGCCCAGCGAGCATCCCGGTGAAGTTCACGTCCACGAGCTGTCAGCAATCAGATGGGAAAAGCGCCTTCTGCTGGTGAAAGCACCCTTCACTGTCAGGAGCAGGCATGCCCCGACCCACTCACCCGGCCGGTCCCCCTCGCCTGGCGGCGCAGCCAACATCTGAGGGCCTAACCCCCTCCCCCGAAGCACCGCTGCGCGTCTGCTGGGGTCCCGAACAGCTACGGCGTCGACAACGGCACGACGGTGCGTCCGGTGCGCTGCGCCCACGCGACGACGTCGGTGTAGCGCCACACCTTGCCCACCGTCAGCTGCGCGACCGGCGCCGGGAAGTCGGGCGTCTTCAGCAGCTGGAACACCCGGGCCCGACCCACCCCGAGCATCTGCACGATCTCCGCCGCCGCCACCACCAGAGGTTCCACCCCCACAAGATAGAGACCTCCCGTCTATGAATTACTAGTCCATAGACTTGTAGTCTACTCCTGTGAGCCCGGACCTCTTCCTCGGAAGGCGAAGTGCAATGACCGCAGCCCCGACTCACCAGAACACGCCGCTGTCGACGACCTGCCCCATCCGCCTCGACGAAGCGGCCGTTGACGCCGGTCCAGACCCGAACTCACCCGACGAGCAGTGATGATCGTCGCCCGTACCTGCCCCAGCTGCGGCTACACCGCCAGCTACACCAGCCAAAGACAGGCCGACGCGCACCACCCGCGGCACTCCTGTGCCAAGCATCAGCAGCGCGCCGAGATGGCCCGCCAGCGCGCCCTGCGAGCCCAGCAAGGCCCGACCCGACCGTGCCACCACCCTCGAGCCCAGCACATCCACGGCACCCGGGCCGCGTACGTGAAGGACCGGTGCCGCTGCGCGCCCTGCACCGCCGCCAACGCCGCCGCCTGGGCAGCGACCCACCGGGCACGAACCTTCGGCCAGTGGGAACCGTTCGTCGAGGCCGCCCCCATCCGCGACCACATCGGGCAGCTCCGCGAGGCCGGCATCGGCGTCGACCAGATCGCGAAGCTCGCCGGCACCTCCACCAGCCACATCCGGGAGCTGGCCGAACCCGGCCAGCCCGACAAGCCACCGGTGCACAAGGTCCGACCCGACACCGCCAAGCGGATCCTGAGCATCCAGGCGACCGCAGCCAACCGGGCTGCCCGAAGCCACCTCGATGCCCGGGGCACCCGCCGCCGGGTTCAGGCCCTGACAGCCACCGGCTGGACCCACCAGCAACTCGCCGCGCAGCTCGGCCGGACCGCCACCAACCTCAAGCGCAGCCTCGCCAGCGAACAGGTCACCGCCCAGACCGCCGCCCAGATC
>JBKJOO010000444.1:0-3409 GCA_046595615.1 Mycobacteriales bacterium
GGACGCGCGGCGTCGCGCCTGCTGCGTCCGCGGCCATGCTGAGCCGCTGGTCGGGGTCGTGCACGATGCGCACCCCGTCACGCAGCACGCGAGCCGTTCCAAGGTCCAGAGGGTGGACCGTGGCCCAGGACAGCGGAGCGACTCCCACGTCGAGGTGCAGTCCTGATCGGCGACGCAGGCGCAGCTCGGTCACGGGACCCCAAGAGCGGCCAAGCAGGAACCGGGCGGGAGCCAGAGGCGGGACCTCGGCGAGCCAAGGACCGAAGCGGCCAGGCTGCTCGCACAGCAGGACGAGGTCGAGGTCCGAGCCCTGTCGCGCCGCATCGCGGGCGAAGGAACCGACTACGGCGATTGCCCTGACGTCGGCGACGTCCCTCCCCCACCGCCGCAGGTCGGCCACCAGTCGCTCTACCTCACGCCGACGGCCCTTCAGGCGCGCCGACACATCGCGATGGTCTCACCGCAGGCAGACCTTGTCCGCTTGACGAACGTCTTGCGGGGCGTCACACGGGACTGCGACTCAGCATGAGGAGCGGTGGGGTCAGGAGGGGCGGGGCACGGCGAACCGGAGCGCGGTCAGTTGTCCGTTCTCGTGGACCGATGTCCTGTGGAGACCGATGGGAGCGCCGCCCGGCAAATCGAACAGGCGCACCCCCTCCCCGAGCAGGACCGGCGCAAGGTGGATGAGGACCTCGTCGAGGAGACCTGCAAGCAGGCACTGCTGGGCGACGTTGGCCCCCAGGATCACGACGTCCTTATCGCCTGCGGCGTCCTGCGCCAGTGCTACGGCGTCGCCGATGAGCAGGTCGACGAAGCGTCCGGTGACACCCTTGACCACAGGGGACTGCGTCGGCGGGTCGTGCCGCAGCACGAAGAAGGGACCACGGTATGCACCGCCGTAGAAGCCCGGCTGCTGCCTGTCCTCGACGTCCTGCGTGCGCCGGCCCACTAGCAGCGCACCGGTCGAGGCCACGATCTCGTTGATCGTCTGGTCGGGTCCGGCGTCCACCTCGAACGCCCACCGCATGTCATCGCCAGCACCGGCGATGAAGCCGTCGAGGCTCATCAGGGTGTGCCACAAGACCTTGCTCACGCGGGTGCTCCTTCACACGACGACTGCACATAGTGACGACACCTAACTCGACAAGTCATCGGTCGTCACCCAGTCGCGGCTCCTGGACCGTCCGCAAGCCGACCGGCTGGCAGACCCCGTCGCTGGCGCCGCCCTCGGCCACAGCTGTCCCAGGAGCCGAACGGTCAGCGGCGCTGAGCTGGGATGACTGGTGCCCGTAGGCCGATCGTTGTCTGCCGCTGAGCTCGCCCGCGGAGCACCGCTCGGCCGTAAGCGCCATCCTGTTTTCCACGTGGCACTGGTAGCCGGCGTCTCTTGCTCGTGCCGCCTGAGTGCGGGCACCGGCAATGCCGTGAGCTTCCGGTTGGGCTCTGAGCCGCGTTCCGACCAGCCCGGTGTTGCTGTCCGCGAGTTGCTCGTGTTGGACCGGCAGCTCGGGTCGCGAGATCGTTGTCTGGTGACGGCAGCGCGGGTGGGGTTGTTGTGGCGTGGCGAGCGTGGGACGCCAATGTCATCTCGCGCCGCGGAACGGCTCGGCACGTTATTCACTGCTTTCGCGAAGTTGGACGTCAGCGCAGAAGCGGTCGTTTACGCTGACGACGCGATCCAGGATGTTCGCGCCGAGCTGCTGGCGTTGGATGGTGTGCTGGTCTGGGTGAACCCGATCGAGGACGGCGCCACCCGGGGGCAGCTCGACGCCCTGCTGCGCGAGGTCGCCGAGGCCGGAGTTTGGGTGTCTGCCCATCCCGATGTCATCGACACGATGGGCACCAAGCAGGTGCTGTTCACTACCCGAAGTCTGGGCTGGGGCAGCGACACTGCCATCTACTACTCCCACGAGGAGCTGTTGCGCGACTTCCCGGCCCGGCTCGGGCAGCACCGGCGCCTCGTGGTCAAGCAGGCCCGGGGCACAGGTGGCGATGGCGTGTGGCGCGTGGAGCTGCCAGCGGGAGCGGATGCAGGCGCCCCCGCGCTGGACGCGTCGATCCTCATTCAGCGATCTGCGCCGAGAGAGGTGACGCCACTCCAGGAGCGAACTCTTGGGGGCTTTTTGGACCACTGCCAGCGCTACTTCGCCTGGTCACACTGTCTGATCGACCAGCCCTACCAAGAGCGCCTGGCCGAGGGGATGATCCGCGTCTATTTCGTCCACGATGAAATCGTCGGCTTCTGCCACCAGTGGCCCATGGGGCTGCTCACTCCGAACGATTCGCAGCACACGCCGGCTGCGACGGTCCCATCAGCGATGGAGGACCCGGAGACCCCGTCTTACGCTTCGCTCCGGACGCAGGCCGAAACCGAGTGGGTGCCCAGCATGCAAAAGCTGCTCGGTATCGCCACCCACGACCTTCCAGCCATCTGGGACGCCGACTTCCTGTACGGCGCCAAGAGCTACTCCGGCGACGACACCTACGTCTTATGCGAGATCAACGCCCAGGCGGTGTGGCCCTACCCAACTCAAGCGTCCTCGCGGCTCGCTCAGGCAGCGATGGAACGTGTCCTTGCCGAGAAGTCCGCGCCGCCCTGAGGCCCCGCTGCGCCGGTTCTACGAGACGGAGCCGCTTATCGCCGCGCGCCTGGATTTGCGGTCGGGACCGCACAGCGCCTGGGTCGGGTTGATCGTGAGCAAGATGCGCAGGGCGAAGACGCAACGGCCATGGCGAGCACAGCTGAGCTGCCATGTGCCGTTTGTTGTCTTCCGCAGTTCGGGCACCATCGTAACGGATGAGTGTCAACGGCATTTGTCCGGCGCACCACGGTGGTTCGTCACGCGACGAGCGCCGTGCACCGCCGTAGGAGCAGGTCCATGCCCATCCGCCCGGCAGCGTTCGAGGCAGTGCGCACGAGGCTCCTTGCCTCTTGTGCGCTGGATTCGTCGCGGCGTTCGAGTAGGACGGCGGCGAGGGCGAGTTCGGCCTGTGCGATCCAGGGGGGACTGTCGACATCTTGGTGCTGCCGCATGGCGGTGCGTAGGCGGGTTTCGGCGTCGTCGAGTCGCCCGAGGGTGGCTAGCGCGAGGCCTTGCCAGTACGAGACTGATCCGCGGTAGGCCAAGCCGGCGACGACGGCGTGGCTGCCGGTGAGGGGCTGCAGCTGCTCGAGTACGAGTTCGGCGAGCTCCGGTCGGTGGCATAGCGCTGCGAGCTGGCAGATGCCGGTCAGGTTGGCGATCCACAGCGTCGATCGGGGCAGCCCACGCAGGTCGGAGGGGGTCAACGCCTCAAGCGACGGATGGGCCAGGTCCAGCCGTCCGGCCAGGGCGTGCGCGAGGGCTGTCGAAAGCGGCCACATCAGGTCGCTTGGTAGCGCGCCGGTGAGTCCGGCGTAGGCCGGGAG
>JBKJOO010000218.1:0-2579 GCA_046595615.1 Mycobacteriales bacterium
CGTCCCAGCCCTTGGCGTCGTTGTGCACCTGGGCCAGCATCCGGTCGTACGCCGCCTTCTTCACCGGCTTGCCGTTGCAGGTGTAGTCGGCGCCGACCGGAGTGCAAGAACGGCTCCAGTCGTAGCCGTCGACGATGTCGCCCTGGACCGCGTTGGCGCGGCTCTCCAGGTTGAGGATCAGGTCGACCTGCGCCTCGCAGGCGCAGGAGGCCAGCAGCACCTCGCCGAAGCGGAAGACCTGCAGCTTGATGCGGGTGTTCTCCTCGACCGCCGGGTAGCCGGGGGCGCCGTACTGGTCTGGGACAGGCAAGCCGTGCAGGTCCAGGTTGGACGTGACCGGGTTGGCGGGCGCACCGGTCCGCTCGCAGTCGGGGGCCACGCCCACGCCAGGGTCGCCGGCGATCGTCGGATCGGTCCGGCAGTTGCCGACACTGGGATAGGGGTGCGACAGCGGGCCGGGCACCCAGGCCGTGACGCCGGCGATCGGGAACGCGCTGGAGTACGGCACCTGCGCGGCGTCGGTGGCGGCCTGCTCGAAGCCCTTGACCACGGCGTCGGCCATCAGCTGCGCGCCGCGTTCCATCTGGGCGTAGCCGGCGTGCGCGAAGGCGCGAACGCCGCCGTCGGAGGTGGTCTGCGGGTTGGTGTCGGAGCGGTCGGCGTACGGGCCCTCGGCGGAGCCGACGTCGCCCTGGCTGAAGACCAGCGGGGCGCCGACGGTGCGCTCGACGATGCGCTCTAGGGGGCCGAGGAAGTCCGAGGTGGTCAGGCCGTAGCCGTCCAGGCTCTCGGGGTGCTCGCCGAAGTTCATCCAGACGGCGATCGGGTCGCCGCCGCCGCGCGGCTTGCCCTGCCCCTTGCCGTTGCCCTTGCCCTGCTTGGCCGGGCCCTCAAGTGCGTCGAAGCGCATGACAACCAGGCCGGTGTCGCCGAACTCGCGCGGGTACCCCGCGGGGGAGCCGTCGTCGGCGGTGGCCGGGCCGACGACGTTGCCCTTCATCTCGCTGAACGGGACGGTCGTGGCGGCCATCTTGGCCGGCTGAAGGTCCTCTTCCGCGGCGAGCACGGCGTCGCGGATGGCGCGCGCCTGGTACTCGAACATCCGCTGGTCGAACACGTCCTGGAAGATGAACACGCCCGGCGAGGTGGTCGTGTAGTAGGGCGAGCTGTGATTGTGCGAGGCGGTGTGCAGGATGTCGTTGTAGCCGACCTTGCTGCCCGCCTCGCCGAGCAACTGACCCGCCCGGCGCAGCAGCAGGTCCTGGGCGAGGTAGTTGTCGCTCTTGAGCAGCGCGACACGCTTGCCGTCCAGCCCCTCGACGACGATGGCCCGGACGGAGAGCCGGGAGTGGACGCCGTAGCTCTGCTCCTTGATCCGCGACAAGGCGTGCGGGTCCACCTCGCCGCTGCCGGCCAGATTCTGCCCCAGCGACGTCGGCTTGGCGTACTGGCCCGCGGCGGCACCGACGTTCCAGGTGGCGTCGGCGATGCCCACGCCCGCGCGGATCGTGCGGGTGGTCTCGCTGCCGGACCTGGCGATGGCGACGGTGGGCACGCCCACGGCGATCATCGCGACGGCGGACAGGACGACCGACAGGCGGGGCAGGCGCATGCAGGTCTGTTTCGACGGCGATGCGCGGTCTCCCGCTTGACCGGCTACGAAGCTGAGGGGCGGCCGTTGTGACCCGTCACGACTGCGGCCGGATCACCAGCACCTTCGCCGTGTCGATCTGGGGCAGCTGGACCGTCAGGCCGCTCTGCAGCTGGGCCGAGGTGGCGGTGCCCACCAGCGCACCGGTGGGCGCCTCGTACAGGTCGAAGACCTTGCCGTCCGGGATGCCCCGCAGCGCCACGGTGGCCGTCGTGGACGCGGCCTGCTGGCGGAAGACCAGCAGTGCGCCGCGGGCCCGCTCCAGGTCCCAGGTCTGCAGGCCGGTCCAGCCCTTGTCCAGCGGGTCAGCCAGCAGCGGGTAGGTCACGCCCTCGGTGAGCAGCTCGCGGTGCGCGGCGTAGAAGCGAGACCATGGCGCGGCCTCCTCGAGCACCCGCGCGGGCACGCCGCGCAGGTCGCTGAAGAAGGTCGGGTGCGAGAGCAGCGCTCCGGCCATCAGGGTCGCGACCGGATGCTTCTCATACTGCTTGCCGCCGAGGAAGTGCTGGCCGAGCGACTCGGTCGGAATCCAGGGCGCGAGGTTCCAGAGGTTGTGCAGCAGCCGGTCCGGTGTGGGGGAGCCGTTCTGGAACCAGGACGGGCCGCGGGCGACCGAGGCGAACGGGAACAGCCGGTAGTCGTTGGTCTCGTCGATCTGGAAGGTCACGGCGGGGTGGTCGGCGCGCAGTCGGTCCAGCATCGCCACGAACGCGTCCTGGTAGTCGTGCAGGGTCCCCTGGCCGGCGCAGTCGACCCACATGAGGAAGTCGAACTTGAAGTAGCTGACCTGCCAGTCGGTGATGGCGGTCCGGATCCGCTGTTCGATGTGCGGGATCGCCCGCGGTCCCCAGATGCCGATGCCGGCCTCGTTGGAGCTGCTGTCGGGCTGCAGGGCGTTCAGGGCGGTGGTGCCGAGGCCGATCGGCGC
>JBKJOO010000470.1:0-6305 GCA_046595615.1 Mycobacteriales bacterium
CTTCATGGAGATCGAGTTGACGATCGGCTTGCCCTGCACGCAGCGCAGGCCGGCCTCGATGACCTCGAACTTGGAGGAGTCGATCATCAGCGGGACGCGGCTGATGTCGGGCTCGGACGCGATGAGCTTGACGAAGCGGTCCATGGCCGCGACGCCGTCGATCATGCCCTCGTCCATGTTGATGTCGATGGCCTGCGCGCCGCTCTCGACCTGCTGGCGGGCCACCGAGAGCGCAGTCGCGTAGTCACCGTCGCGGATCAGGTTGCGGAACTTCGGCGAGCCCGTGATGTTGGTCCGCTCGCCGACGTTCACGAACAGCGACTCGGGCACGATGGTCAGCGGCTCGAGACCCGCCAGGCGCAACGCGGGCGTGGTCTCGGCTGGGGTACGAGGGGTCTTGCCCTCCACGGCCTTGGCGATCGCGGCGATGTGCGCAGGCGTGGTCCCGCAGCAGCCGCCGACGAGGTTCACGAAGCCGCTCGTCGCGAACTCCTCGACGATCGTCGCGGTCTCGTGCGGAGCCTCGTCGTACTCGCCGAAGGCGTTGGGCAGACCGGCGTTGGGGTAGCAGGAGACGAAGGTGTCGGCGATCCGCGACATCTCGGCGATGTAGGGGCGCATCTCCTTGGCGCCGAGCGCACAGTTCAGGCCCACGAGCAACGGGTTGATGTGACGGACGCTGTCCCAGAAGGCTTCCGTGACCTGGCCCGAGAGGGTGCGACCGGAGGCGTCGGTGATGGTGCCGGAGATGATGACGGGCCAGCGACGACCGTAGTCCTCGAAGAGCGTCTCAACCGCGAAGATCGCGGCCTTGGCGTTGAGGGTGTCGAAGATCGTCTCGATCAGGATGACGTCGGAGCCGCCGTCGAGCAGGCCACGACCAGCTTCCTGGTACGCCTCCACGAGCTGCTCGTAGCTGACGTTGCGGGCGCCCGGGTCATTGACGTCCGGCGAGATAGACGCGGTGCGCGTGGTCGGGCCCAGGGCGCCTGCGACGTAGCGAGGCTTGTCCGGAGTCGAGCGCGCGTCGCACTCGCGTCGGGCCAGCAGCGCCGACTCGTAGTTGACCTCGTAGGCGAGGTCCTGCATCCCGTAGTCGGCCAGCGAGACGCTGGTGGCGTTGAACGTGTTCGTCTCGATCATGTCGGCGCCGGCCTCGAGGTACTCGCGGTGGATGCTGGCGATGATCTCGGGCTGCGTCAGCGTCAGCAGATCGTTGTTGCCCTGCACGTCCGAGGGCCAGTCCTTGAACCGCTCACCGCGGTAGCCGGCCTCGTCGGGGCGGTCACGCTGGATCGCCGTACCCATGGCTCCGTCGAGCACCACCACCCGCGTCGAGAGAGCGGCGGTGAGCTCGTCCGTCACATCGGGACGGAGGTATTGATCTGGCATCGGCGAGCCTCCGAGTTCGGAGGCGCCCTTGGGTCCTGCTCCCGATCGAGCGTGGCGGGTTCGCACCCGTCGCAGCGCCTCTCGACCTGGCAGTACGGTACCGGACGCGATCACTGCGGACTTTCGCACTCTTGCGGCCCTGGCAGGGCCGCGATCCCCCGGAATCGTTGCTTCCTTTCGTGTCACGCTGCAGAGGCGGCTGCGACGCTGGTCCCGCGCGCTGCGCGTTCGCAGCAGACTCAGTCCGTTCAAGATCATGAGGACACAATGTGCACACCACCCCCCGAAAATGACTCTGGGCTCCCTCTCCGCAGAGAGAAAGCCCAGGTCAGACGGGTGCGCCGCCAGGGACTTGAACCCCGAACCCGCGGATTAAGAGTCCGCTGCTCTGCCAATTGAGCTAGCGGCGCCGATGGTGATGCAGCCCGTGACGATAGCAGCGCCCAGCCCCTACGTGCGCAAGCCCTCGGCTCGACGAGCGGCGAGGAGCAGCTGCTCGAAGTCGTTGGGGTGCAGCTCGGCGAGGGCGCCGAGCGCCGTCCGGCGGGCCCGGCGCTCGCGCACCTCGAGGTCACCGCTGCCGGCGACGCCGACGAGGGGCCGCCGCGGCGGCGGGTCGGGTGGCGCTACGACCGGCTTGGTCCGGGTCGTCGTCACCCCGGAGGCGCGGGCGGCCCGCACCTTCGCAACCGGGCCGGTCTTGCAGGCGCGACACGTGGTCACGCCCTCGTCGAACTCCTGCTCGGCGAGCACCTTGCGGCACTGCTCGCATCGGCGCCAGGCCCCCACGACGACACCTCCAGGCTCGGATTGCGAACAGCTGCCACGGTACGTCGGCGGCCCGGCAGCGGCGGCGGCGACCCCTGACGACTCGGTAGCCTGTGAGCCAGGACACACAGGAGGTTGAGCGTGACCCAGCTGACCAGCACGATGCAGGATTCCGCGCTGACGATCACGGCGATGCTGCGCCACGGGCAGCGGGTCTACGCCACCAGCGTCGTGCAGACCGTCGAGGGGGACACGGTCCGGTCCGCTACCTATGCGCAGGTCGGCGATCGGGCGACCAGGCTCGCCGGGGCGCTCGCCGGCCTGGGGGTCAGACCGGGCGACCGGGTCGGCACCTTGATGTGGAACACCCAGGAGCACCTCGAGGCATACCTCGCTGTGCCGTCGATGGGGGCGGTGCTGCACACGCTGAATCTGCGCCTGTTCCCCGAGCAACTGGCCTATGTCATCAACCACGGACAAGACAAGGTCGTCATCGTCGACGCCAGTGTCCTGCCGGTGCTCGCCCGCGTCGCGGCCGAGTTGACCACCGTACAGACGTTTGTCGTCGTCGGTGACGGCGACACCAGCGTCCTTGGCGACGTCCCGGTCCACGCGTACGACGAGCTGCTGGCTGCCGCTGCCCCGACGTACGACTGGCCGGAGCTGGACGAACGCGAGCCGGCCGGCATGTGTTACACCAGCGGGACGACGGGCCATCCCAAGGGCGTGGTCTACAGCCACCGGTCCACCGTCCTGCACTCGATGGCGAGCGCAGGGGGCAATACGTTCGCGTTGTCAGAGCACGACCGGATCCTGCCGGTGGTGCCGATGTTCCACGCCAACGCCTGGGGGCTGCCCTACGCAGGTTGGCTGGCGGGCGCCGACTTCGTGCTCCCCGGCCACTTCCTGCAGGCCGAGCCGTTGGCCCGGATGATCACCGAGCTCAGGCCGACCGTTGCCGGCGCCGTCCCGACGATCTGGAATGATTTGCTCGCTTTCGTCGACGAGCGCCCCCACGATCTGTCCTCGTTGCGGCTCGTCGCCTGCGGTGGCGCGGCGGTGCCGCTGTCGCTCATGCAGGCATTCGAACAGCGGCACGGCGTGCGCATCGTGCAGGCCTGGGGGATGACCGAGACCTCACCGCTGGCGGCGATCGCCCATCCGCCGAAGGGTCAGCCCGGCGACGCCTGGTCCTACCGGGCGAGGACGGGGCGGATCCTGGCGGGGGTGGAGTTGCGCCTCATCGCCGAGGACGGCGCCGAGTTGCCGTGGGATGGCGCGTCGGTGGGCGAGATGCAGGTCCGCGGGCCCTGGGTCACCGGTGGCTACTACGCCCAGCCGGACGAGCCGCAGGAACCGGACCCGGAGAAGTTCCAGGATGGCTGGCTGCGCACGGGCGATGTCGCCAGTGTGACCGCCGACGGGTTCGTGCAGATCACCGACCGGAGCAAGGACGTCATCAAGTCGGGCGGGGAATGGATCAGCTCGGTGGAGCTCGAGAACACCCTGATGGGCCATCCCGCGGTGCGGGAGGCGGCGGTCGTCGCGGTGCCGGACGAGCGGTGGGACGAGCGCCCGCTTGCCTGCATCGTGCTCAAGCCGGGGGCCTCGGCGACGCCGGCCGAACTGACGGAGTTCCTCGCCCAGAGCGTCGCCAAGTGGTGGCTGCCCGAGCGCTGGACCTACATCGAACAGGTACCGAAGACCAGCGTGGGCAAGTTCGACAAGAAGGTGCTCCGCAAGCGGTACGCCGATGGCGAGCTGGCGGTGGAGCAGCCCGCGGACCTCACCGGCTAGCGGCGCAGGAAGGCCGTGATGCCGTTGCTGATGCCGGCAGCGATCCGCTGGCGACCGGTGGGCGAGCCCATCAGCGCGACGTCGGCGCCGTTTTTCATGTTGCCGCACTCGATGAAGACCACCGGGCGGGTGGACAGGTTGAGGCTGCCCAGGTCGCGGCGGGCGTCGAGGCCGTCCCCGCCGGCCAGGTAATTGGCGTAGGGGATGCCGGTCGTGTTGCGAAACGCCGAGCGCAGGGTGCGGGCGAGCCGGTCAGAGCTGGTGCGGACGCCGGCGCTGACGGGTGGAGCGAGCGGCTCGATGACATGGAACCCGCGCGCCCCGGCGGCGAAGTTGCCGTCGCCGTGGATCGAGACCACGGCATCGGAGCCGGCCCGGTTCGCGATGGCCGGCCGGACGTTGACGCACGGACCGACGCCGGTGTCGCTGGGTCGGGTGAAGATCACCCGGGCGCCCTTGGCCCGCAGCAGCTTCGCGACCCGGTTGGCGACGTCCCAGTTGAAGGCGTGCTCGCTGTAGCCGCGGCGGGTTGCCGTGCCGACGGTGTTGCAGGCCTTGTAGATGCCGCCGCCGGCGTAGACCACCCGGTTGATCAGTTCCGGGTGTGCCGCGCTCCCGCCGTTGTGGCCAGGGTCGAGGGTGACGACCCGGCCGGCCAGCGGCAGCGCCGCCGCGGCGGCGGGGGCACCGGCGACGAGTAGCCCCGCGACGAGCGTGCTGGAGGTGGCGAGGACCGCAGCGCGCAGGCGCTGTGAGGGGCGGAGCATGACGGCAGTCTGCCGTACGTCCCCGCTGTGGCCGTCGAGCCCCCCGGTCTGGTGATCCACGGAAGCCGGGGCACCGCTGTGATCTTCGTGGGCGTGCCCCAGCTTCCGTGGATCACGCTGCGGGGTGGCTGAGGGCCGCACGACGAGCCCGACCTCCGTAGGGGCCGAGAACGTTCCCGCCGTCAGCTGCCGGCTGCCGCCACGACCAGGAGGACCGTTCCGGCGTCGATCTGGTCTCCCACCTCGACCAGCATCTCGCGCACCACACCGTCGACAGGCGCGCGCACGCCGTGCTCCATCTTCATCGCCTCGAGCACGACGACGACATCGCTGGCAGTCACCCGGTCGCCGACGGTCACGGCGACCCGGAGCACCGTGCCGGGCATCGGGGCAGTGAGCGACCCGGCGGCCAGCGTGCTTGCTGGCGCCGGGAAGCGGGCGTCCTCGGTGAGGCGGGTGTGGCCGAGACAGGAGTCGACGTCCTCGCCGCAGACGAGGAACTCCCGGCGGATCCCGTCGACCTCGAGGTCCACCCGGTGGGCGGTGGCGGACCACAGCCGGACGTCCAACGCAACGCCGTCCACCTGCACCACCAGGCCGTCGCGCCGGTGCGCATAGTCCACCCGAACCCCGTCGTACGACGCGGTGTGCAGCTGGCTGGGGACGTTGCGCCAACCGGTCGGGAACCCTCGAGTGCGCCCGGCCGCCCCGGCCAGGGCCGCGGCGACGCAGTGCAGCCGGTGCGTGCGGGCATCGACCGGTGCGCCCAGGACGGCCGGGTCGTTGCGGTCGAAAAAGCCGGTGTCGACGTCGTTGTCGAGCCAGGCCGAGGACCGCAGCAGCCGGACGAGCAGGTCGCGGTTGGTGACGACCCCGTGCAACCGCGCCCGGGCGAGCGCGTCGGCGAGCTTGGCGCTCGCCTCAGCCCGGGTCGGCGCGTGCGCGATGACCTTGGCGAGCAACGCGTCGTAGTGCACGCCGACGACCGAACCGGCCGCCACCCCGCTGTCGACGCGGACGTCGCCCGGCACGTCGAAGCACCTGAGCGTGCCGCGCTGGGGCAGAAAGGCGGCGTCCTCGGCGTAGAGACGGGCCTCCACGGCGTGTCCGGTCAGGCGGGCAGCAGCGACCTCCGGCGGCAGCGGCAGACCCTGCGCGATGAGCAGCTGCAGGCGGACCAGGTCGAGCCCGGTGACGAGCTCGGTGACCGGGTGCTCGACCTGCAGCCGGGTGTTCATCTCCAGGAAAAAGAATGCACCGGCCCGGTCGAGCACGAACTCGACCGTGCCGACGCCGGTGTAGCCGACGGCCCGGGCGGCGGCGACGGCCGCCTCGGACAAGCGGGCCCGCAGCTCCGGGCCGACGGCGGGTGATGGCGACTCCTCGACGACCTTCTGGTAGCGACGCTGCACCGAGCAGTCGCGCTCGAACAGCGCGACGACCGTGCCGTGGTCGTCGCCGACGACCTGCACCTCGACGTGACGTGGCCGCTCGACGTAGCGCTCGACGAAGACCGTGCCGTCACCGAACCCCGACAGTGCCTCGCGACCAGCGCTCGCGACCGCCGCGTCGAGCTCCTCG
>JBKJOO010000005.1:0-9937 GCA_046595615.1 Mycobacteriales bacterium
CCTGATCGGCGACGTCGACCCGATCAAGGTCGCCGAGGGCCGCACCCTGGGTGACCCCGAGACGGTGCACTACGGACTGGTCCCCCGCACCAACCGGGGGATCTTCAGCGTCAACGAGTTGCCCGACCTGGCCGAGCGGATCCAGGTCGCCCTGCTCAACGTGCTCGAGGAACGCGACATCCAGGTCCGGGGCTACACCCTGCGGCTCCCGCTTGACCTGCTGCTGATCGCCAGCGCCAACCCCGAGGACTACACCAACCGGGGCCGCATCATCACGCCGCTGAAGGACCGGTTCGGGGCCGAGGTCCGCACCCACTACCCGATTGAGTTGTCCGACGAGCTCGCTGTGATCCAGCAGGAGGCGCAGCTGGCCTGGTCCGGCACGACGGTCATCGTGCCCGACCACCTGCTGGAGATCGTCGCCCGCTACACCCGGCTCGTGCGCGAGTCGCCGCAGGTCGACCAGCGGTCCGGGGTGTCCGCCCGCTTCGCCGTTGCGAGCGCCGAGACGGTCGCCGCCTCCGCCGTACGCCGGGCCGCGGTCACCGGCGAGGCCGTCGCGGTCGCCCGGGTGTGCGATCTGCCGGCGGTTGTCCCGGCGAGCCGCGGCAAGGTCGAGTTCGAGGCCGCCGAGGAGGGCCGTGAGCTCGAGGTACTGGCCCATCTGCTGCGCAAGGCCACCGCCGACACCTTCCGCGCCTTGCTGGCCGGCGTCGACTTCTCCGGGTTGCAGGGCCGGTTCGACGAGGGCGGCACGCTGGAGACCGGCGACCTCGTCCCGGCCGCGCAGGTCCTCGCCGACCTGGGCCCGGTGCCCGGCCTGTCGGCGCTGCTGACCCGCCTCGGCATCGAGCAGGAGTCCCCCGGGCTGGCCGCTGCGGCGCTCGAGTTCGCCCTCGAGGGACTCCACCTCAACCGCCGGCTGGCCAAGGACGAGATCGCCGGCCGTACGGTGTACGCCCGCTGATGGACGGCCTCGACGTGCTGGGTCTGCGCCGCCGGGTGCTGCTGACCGGCCTGCTCTCCTTCGCGCTGTTCCTCACCGTCGCCTACACGATGACCTCGCTGCAGATCGACGACGCGTGGCTGCTCGCCGGCATCGCGCTCATCTACCTGCTCGTCACAAGGCCCCTGCTCGCCCCTGTTCGGGAGGCGATGCAGCTGCGCCGGCGCCTTGCCTACCAGGCGTTCCTGGACACCCGCCCCGACCGGCAGCAGGACGACACATGACCCGGTCCGGCTACCGGTACGGCGCCTGGTCCGGCGGCCGGGACCCGCTCGAACCGCCGTACGACGTGGCGAGTGCCCTCGATGAGATCGGCGAGCGGGTGCTGGCCGGCGAGTCGCCGCGGCAGGCCCTGCGCGAGCTGTTGCGCAAGGGTGCCGACGGCATGCGGGGCCTCGACGACCTGCGCCGTAAGGTCGCGAAGGCGCAGCGGGAGGCCCGCAACCAGGGCCAGCTCGACGGCACGCTCCAGGAGGTCAAGGCCCTGCTCGAGCAGGCCGTCGAGCTGGAGAAGTCCGCGCTGTTCCCGGACCCCTCCGATGCGGCCAGGATGGCCGAGCTCGAGCTCGAGACGCTCCCCCGTGACACCGCCCGCGCCGTACAGGCCCTCAAGCCGTACGAGTGGCGGAGCCCGGAGGCGCGGGCGGCGTACGAGCAGATCGAGGACCTGCTGCGCCGCGAGGTCCTGGACAGCCAGTTCAAGGGGATGAAGCAGGCGCTGGAAGGCGCGACACCGCAGGACATGGCCAAGGTCAAGGACATGCTCGCCGACCTCAACGCGATGCTCGCGGCCGACGCAAAAGGCCAGCACACGCAGGAGCAGTTCGAACAGTTCATGGCCAAGCATGGTGAGTTCTTCCCCTCGCAGCCAGCCAATCTGGAGGAGCTCGTCGACGACCTCGCTCGGCGGGCCGCTGCCCAGCAGAAGCTGATGGATTCGCTGTCGCCGCAGCAGCGGCAGGAGCTCGGCGAGCTGATGGACGGCGCCATGGACCTGGACATGGCCGCTGCGATGGCCCAGCTCGGTGACGCCCTGCGCAACGCCCGGCCGGACCTGCCCTGGGGCGGCAAGGAGCGGATGCGCGGCGAGCAGGGCATGGGGATGGGCGACGCCACCACCGCGCTCGAGGAGCTTGCCGACCTCGACGACCTGGCAGCCGCGCTGGGCCAGGACTACCCGGGCGCGTCGCTCGACGACATCGACGAGGCCGCCGTCCAGCGCGCTCTCGGCCGCGGCGCGGTCGACGACATCGCCGCCCTACGGCGGATCGAGCGCGAGCTGCACGAGCAGGGCTATCTCACCCGGGATGCGCACGGTCGCCTCGAGCTCAGCCCCCGCGCCGTACGCCGTCTCGGTGCCACCGCCCTGCGCAAGGTCTTCGCCGACCTGGCCAGCCGCGGCCGTGGCGGACACGACGTACAAGATGCCGGCGCAGCCGGGGACATCACCGGGAGCTCGCGCGCCTGGGAGTTCGGCGACGAGCAGCCGCTCGACGTCGTGCGAACCGTGCGCAACGCCGTGCAGCGGGCTGGGTCAGGCCCACTGCGGCTCCAGGTCGAGGACTTCGAGGTGGTCGAGACCGAACGGCGAACCAGCGCCGCCGTCGCACTGCTGGTCGATCTGTCGTTCTCGATGGAGCTGCGCGGCACCTGGGGGGCGGCCAAGCAGACGGCGCTGGCGTTGCACTCGCTCGTCTCGACGAAGTACCCGCAGGACGCGATCGAGGTCATCGGCTTCAGCGACTACGCGCAGGTGCTGAAGGTCGAGCAACTCGCCGGGCTCGAAGCCCAGCGGGTGCAGGGCACCAACCTGCAGCACGCGCTGATGCTGGCCGGGCGGTTCCTCGGCAAGCACCCGGACGCCGAGCCGGTCGTGCTCGTGGTCACCGATGGCGAGCCCACCGCCCACCTCACCCGCGACGGCTGGGCCGAGTTCTGCTGGCCACCGCTGCCCGAAACCCTCGCATTGACGATGGCCGAGGTCGAGCGGGTCACCCGCCGCGGCGCGACGATCAACGTGTTCATGCTGGACGACGAGCCACGGCTGGTCGATTTCGTCGAGCACCTCGCCGCCCGCAACGGCGGGCGGGTCTTTGCGACCGACCCCTCGCGGCTCGGCGAGTACGTCGTGAGCGACTACCTGCGGGCCCGCCGCGGTCGCCGCGCCCACTGACCGCACCCGCTCGCCCGGTCCTGCCGCCCACCACCGGCCCCACCGCCCAGCGGGTGATCCACGGAAGCTCGGGCACCTCCGCAGAGATCATCCGGGTGCCCAGCCTTCCGTGGATCATGGCCGTGGCACGGGCGGCAGCGGGTGGTCCGGCCCGCGGCGCGACCGGCGGACTCCAAACGCGGCCCACGGGCCGGCGGTAGCGTCGTCCCCGTGCGCTACACCGGGTCCTACGCCGTCGTCCTCGTCCTGCACCTGCTGACCGTCGTGTTCGTGGTCGGCCCGCTCTCGGTGACGACGGTGACCGCCTCGCGCCTGGTCCGGGCCGGCGACGTGTCGGCGCTGCGGGCCGCCGCCCGCACGACCCGGCTGTTCAGCATCGTCACGGTCGTCACCGTCGCCCTCGGCAGTGCGCTGCTCGGCCTGGGCTCGGTCGGCGCCCAGTGGAAGGCCTCGCAGGGCTGGGTATCCGCGTCGTACGCGCTGTGGCTGGTGGCGATCGGGCTGACGATCGGGTTGGTCCTACGAGGTCTGCGGGGCGCCGCGCAGGCGGCCGACCGGGGCGAGCCCACCGGCGGATTCGCCGGCCGGGTGGCCATCGGTGGCGGGCTCGCGATGCTCTGCTGGCTGGCCATCGTGGTGCTGATGGTCACCAAGCCCGGGGCGTGACCGAGGTCCGCCTGGTCGGGGCGGAGCAGACCCGCCCGCTGCGGCAACGGGTGCTGCGCCCGGCGGGTCCCACCATCTGTGACGATCCGGCGGCCGTGCACTTCGCCGCCGTCGACGCCGGAGCGGTGGTGGCCACCGGCGTGCTGCTCGCCGATCCCCCACCCTTCGCGTACGCCGGGGCAGCGTGGCGGCTGCGTGGGATGGCCACCGATCCGGGGCGGCGCGGCGAGGGCCTCGGGAGCGCTGTGCTGGCCGCGGTGATGCTGCACGTCGAGACCGCCGGGGGTGGCCTGCTGTGGTGCAACGCCCGCACCCCGGCGCAGGCGTTCTACGAGCGGGCCGGTCTGCGCGCCTGGGGCCAGGGGTGGGACGACCCGGCAATCGGCCCGCACATCGTGATGCAGGTCGAACTCAGCGCGGGCTGACGTCCAGCGCCTGCTCGAGGTCGGCGAGCAGGTCCTCGATGCTCTCGATGCCGACCGACAGCCGGACCAGGTCGTCGGGGACCTCCAGCTGGGAGCCGGCGACCGAGGCGTGCGTCATCCGGCCAGGGTGTTCGATCAGCGACTCGACGCCGCCGAGGGACTCGCCGAGGGTGAACACCCGGGTGGCCTTGCACACGGCCAGCGCCGCCGCCTCGCCCCCGGCCAGCCGGAAACTCACCATGCCGCCGAAGTCGCGCATCTGCTTGGCGGCGAGCTCGTGCCCCGGATGCTCGGGCAGGCCCGGGTAGAGCACCGAGGTGACCGCCGGCGATCGCAGCAGCAGCTCGACGACCCGCTGGGCGTTGGCGCAGTGCCGGTCCATCCGGACGGCGAGCGTCTTGGCGCCACGCAGCACCAGCCACGCGTCGAACGGCCCGGGCACCCCGCCCATGGCGTTCTGGTGGTAGGCGAGCTCCTCGCCGAACCCGGCGTCCGCGACGACCAGCGCGCCACCGACGACGTCGGAGTGCCCACCCAGGTACTTCGTCGTCGAGTGCACGACCACGTCGGCGCCGTGGGCCAGCGGCTGCTGCAGGTATGGGCTCGCGAAGGTGTTGTCGACGACGAGCCGCGCCCCGGCGTCGTGCGCGATGGTGGCGAGCCCGGCGATGTCGGCGAGGCCGAGCAGCGGATTGCTCGGCGTCTCGCACCACACCAGCGCGGTCTCCGGTCGCACCGCCGCGCGCACCGCGTCGAGATCGCCGAGCGGTACGGCAGTGTGCTCGACCCCCCAGCGGGCGAGCACCTTCGCAAACAGCCGGTAGGTCCCGCCGTACGCATCGTCGGGGACGACGACGTGGTTGCCTGGACGCAGGACCGTGCGCAGCACACAGTCCTCGGCGGCGAGCCCGCTGGCGAAGGCCAGGCCGGTCCGGCCGCCCTCGAGCGCGGCGAGGCAGGTCTCCAGCGCGGTGCGCGTCGGATTGCCGCTGCGGCTGTACTCATAGCCGCGGTGCACCCCGACCTCGGACTGCACGTAGGTGCTCGTCTGGTAGATCGGCACGACCACCGCGCCGGTCGTCGGGTCGGGCTCCTGCCCGGCGTGGATGGCGAGCGTCTCGAACCCGAAGCTGTCCGTCACCCCCAGACGGTACGACGCATCCCCTGTCAGCGGTGCGCGAGGAAGCCCAGCAGGTCCGAGCGGGTGATGATGCCGACCGGCTTGCCGTCGTCGAGCACGAGCAACGCCGAGGCCGTCTCCAGGGCCGACATCGCCACCGGCAGCGGCTCACCGGAGCCGACCATCGGCAGCGGCTCGGCCATGTGCCGCCCCAGGGGCTCGTCCAGGGCGGCCCGGTCGGCGAAGACGGCATCGAGCAGTTGCCGGTCGAGCACGGCGCCGACGACCTCGGCCGCCATGACCGGGGGTTCGTGCTTGACGACGGGCATCTGCGAGACGGCGTACTCGCGCAGGATCGCGATCGCCGACCCCACGGTCTCCTCGGGGTGGACGTGCACCAGAGGGGGCAGGTCGGTGCCCTTGCGGTGCAGGACCTCGCCGACGGTCGGCTGACTGTGGTCGGGGGTGAGGAAGCCGTAGTCGGCCATCCACTCGTCGTTGAAGATCTTCGACAGGTAGCCCCGGCCGGAGTCGGGCAGCAGCACGACCACGACGTCCTCGGCGGTCAGCTCCTCGGCCAGCCGCAGCGCTGCTGCGGCGGCGAGGCCGCAGGAGCCACCGACGAGCAGCGCCTCCTCCCGGGCGAGGCGCCTGGTGGTGAGGAACGACTCACGGTCGCTCACGGCGATGATGCGGTCGGCGACAGAGGTGTCGTAGGTCTCCGGCCAGAAGTCCTCACCGACGCCTTCGACGAGGTAGGGCCGGCCGGTCCCACCGGAATACACCGAGCCCTCCGGATCGGCGCCGATGATCTGCACCCGGCCGCCGGAGACCTCCTTGAGATAGCGCCCGGTCCCGCTGATCGTGCCGCCGGTGCCGATCCCGGCGACGAAGTGCGTGACGAGCCCGTCGGTCTGCGACCACACCTCCGGACCGGTCGAGGCGTAATGCGCCTGCGGGTTCAGCGGGTTGGCGTACTGGTTGGGGTTCCAGGCGCCGGGGATCTCCCCGGCGAGCCGCTTGCTGACGCTGTAGTAGCTGTCCGGGTGCGCCGGGTCGACCGCCGTCGGGCAGACAACCACCTCCGCGCCGTACGCGCGAAGGACGGCGATCTTCTCGGCGCTCATCTTGTCGGGCATCACGAACACGCACTTGTAGCCGCGTGAGCTGGCCACGATCGCGAGGCCCACGCCGGTGTTGCCGCTGGTCGGCTCCACGATCGTGCCGCCGGGCTTGATCAGCCCGCGCGCCTCGGCGTCCTCGACCATCGCGAGGGCGATCCGGTCTTTCACCGACCCGCCGGGGTTGAAGTACTCGACCTTCGCCAGCACCTGCGGGGCCAGTCCGGCCGCCATCGCGCCGAGCCGGATCAGCGGGGTGTTCCCGACCAGATCGATGAGCGAATCGCTGACCTGCACCGCTGGGGTCCTCTCATGCGCCGGACCGTCAGCGTAAGGTCGTCCCCTCGGTCGAGGGGAGGTGGCGCATGTCGAACGTTGCGTGGCGCCTGCCCCTGTCGTCCGGTCGTCACCTGTGAGGATCGCCAGGCCCGGCCGGCGGGCCCACTGGGTCGGTGTCCGGGCCGCGTACGGCGGTGGAGCCGTCGGCGCGGTCGGCGCAGCCGGGTACGCCGTCCTGCGGGCTGAGGCGACCCTTGCGCGGCGCACCATCGGGGTGCCGACCGCGACCGCGCCGGTGCCCGACGGGTCCTACGGCCGCTATCTCGGGACGCCGCTGCGGCTCGCCGTCGTGGGCGACTCGAGCGCGGCGGGCCTGGGCTGCGATGCCGCTGACGAGACGCCCGGCGCCCTGGTGGCCGGTGGGCTCGCCCGCGACCTGCGGCGGCGGGTCGAGCTGGACGTCGTGGCGGTCGTCGGCGCCCGGTCGGCGGACCTCGAGGTGCAGGTCCCCCGCGCCCTCAAGCGCCCGGTCGACCTGGCCCTGGTGATGGTCGGCGCCAACGACGTCACGCACCGGGTGCCACCGGGCGAGGCGGCCCGCGACCTCGGTCGCGCCGTCCGCACCCTGCGGGCGGCCGGCGCGCTCGTCGTCGCCGGCACCTGCCCCGACCTCGGGACGGTCGAGCCGGTCCTGCAGCCGCTGCGCACGGTGGCCCGGCGCTGGAGCCGCCGGCTGGCCCGTGAGCAGGCGGTGGCGGTCGTGGAGAACGGCGGCGTCGCGGTCTCCCTCGGCGACCTGCTCGGGCCGGAGTTCGCCCAGTCACCGCACCTGTGGAGCGCCGACCGGTTCCACCCGTCCGCAGCCGGCTACCGGCGGGTCACCGATGCCCTGCTGCCCAGCCTGCTCGAGGCCGCGGGGGTGACGATCCCGGTGAGTGTCCCGGTCAGCAGCACGGTCCAGGACGTCGACCTGGCCGCTTCCGCCGCGGCGATGGAACCCGGCCTCGTCGTCGAGACGATGCCCGACGCCGAGGGCATCGCCGCCGCCGGGCCGGGCCGGCTCACCCGGCTCGTCCGGCGGCTGCCGCTGGTCGGCCGCGGGGCACCGGACGAGCGCGTCGAGGAGGGCCTGGCGGACCCGCAGGCCAGCCCGGCCGCGGCCGGCGCTCCGTCGTGAAGGCGCCCGCGCGGATCGGCCTGGCCGCGCTCGCCCCGCTGCTGTTGCTGACCGAGGCGGCGGCTGCGACCCGACGCAGCTACGCCACCGACCTGCCGCCGGCGTCCGGGGGCACCGGGGACCGCCACCTGGTCGTCCTGGGCGACTCCACCGCCGCCGGGATCGGCGTCCGGCAGGCCGCTGACACCGTGGGTGGCCAGCTCGGGAGCTGGCTGGGCGCCCGCTTCACGTCGTACGGCGTGAGCGGGGCCCGGGCTGCCGATCTCGCCGCCCAGCTCGAGCTGGTGGTCGACGCGGACGCCGTGCTCGTGCTGATCGGTGCCAACGACGCGACCCACCTCACCCCGATGGCCAGCGTCGGCCGGGACGTCCAGGCGGCGGTCGCGGGGCTGACGGCGCCGGTCGTGGTTGGCACCTGCCCCGATCTGGGCGCGGCCCGCGCCTTCGCCCACCCGCTCCGCGAGCTCGCGGACGCGAGGGGCCGGGCGGTCGCCCGGACGACCGCCCGGGCGGTGCGAGCTGCGGGGGGCACGGCGGTCGACCTGCGGGCCCTGACCGGGCCGACGTTCCGGGCCGACCCGAACTGCCTGTCCTTCGACCTGTTCCACCCGTCGGCGCGCGGCTACGCCGTGTGGGCGCAGGCGTTGCTCCCCGCCGTACGTCAGGCGCTCGCCGCCGGTTAGCGTTCCCCAAACCGAACCCCGTTCCAGAGGAGTCTTCATGCCCGAGGCAGTCATCGTCTCGACCGCCCGCTCGCCCATCGGCCGGGCCTTCAAAGGCTCGCTGAAGGATGTGCGCCCCGACGACCTGGCCGCCGCAATCGTGCGCGCCGCGCTCGATAAGGTGCCGGCGCTCGATCCCCGCGACATCGGCGACCTGATGCTCGGCTGCGGCCTGCCCGGCGGCGAGCAGGGCATGAACATGGGCCGGATCGTCGCGATGATGTTGGGCTACGACTTCCTGCCCGGGACGACCATCACCCGCTACTGCTCATCGTCGCTGCAGACGACCCGGATGGCGCTGCACGCCATCAAGGCCGGCGAGGGCGACGCCTTCATCTCGGCCGGTGTCGAGACGGTCAGCCGCTTCGTCAAGGGCAACAGCGACATGATCGCCGGCCAGGAGCTGACCAACCCGATGTTCGACGAGGCACAGGCCCGCACTGCCAAGCTCGCCGAGGGCGGTGCCGACAGTTGGAGCGACCCCCGCGACAACGGCCAGATCCCGGACGGCTACATCTCGATGGGGCAGACCGCGGAGAACCTCGCCCGGTTCAAGGGCATCACCCGGCTGGAGATGGACGAGTTCGCTGCCCGTTCCCAGAACCTGGCCGAGAAGGCCATCGCCAACGGTTTCTTCCAGCGCGAGATCGTCCCGATCACCACGCCGGACGGCACCGTCGTCAGCACCGACGACGGCCCGCGCGCCGGCGTGACGGTCGAGAGCATGGTCGGCCTCAAGCCGGTCTTCCGGCCGGACGGCCTCGTCACCGCCGGCAACGCCTGCCCGCTCAACGACGGCGCCGCCGCGGTGATCGTGATGAGCGACACCAAGGCAACGCAGCTGGGCCTGACCCCGCTCGCCCGCATCGTCTCCACCGCGGTGACCGGTCTGTCCCCGGAGATCATGGGCTACGGCCCGGTCGAGGCGACCCGCCGCGCGCTGCAGCTGGCCGGCAAGTCGGTCGACGACATCGACCTGTTCGAGATCAACAAGGCGTTCGCGGCGCAGGTCATCCCGTCCTACCGCGACCTCGGCATCGACCTGGACAAGCTCAACGTCCACGGTGGCGCGATCGCCCTCGGCCACCCGTTCGGCTCGACCGGTGCCCGCATCACCGGCACCCTGATCAACGGCCTGCAGACCCTCGACAAGACCTGGGGCGTCGAGACGATGTGCGTCGGCGGCGGCATGGGCATGGCGATGGTCCTCGAGCGCCTCTCCTGACCTGAGCGCGTACGACGGCCGGT
>JBKJOO010000134.1:0-5273 GCA_046595615.1 Mycobacteriales bacterium
AGAAGCTCCCGGGCTATCTGTTCGTCCGGATGGACCTCACCGACGAAGCCGGTGACACCTGGCGTGTTGCGGACCGCCGACCACGATTCGTCGGTGAGGTCCATCCGGACGAACAGATAGCCCGGGAGCTTCTTGCGGACGACGGCCTGCCGCTTGCCGCCCTTGACCTCCATGACCTCTTCGGTGGGAACCTCGATCTGATAGATGAAGTCCTCCATGTTCAGGCTCGAGATCCGCGACTCGAGGTTGGTCTTCACCTTGTTCTCATAGCCGGCGTAGGAGTGCACGACATACCAGTCACCGGGCAGGCCCGCGAGCGCGCTACGCAGGTCGTCCTCGGGGTCGCCCGCGACGTCCTCGACGGCTGGCTCGGCGGCTGGCTCGGTGTCCTGGGCCGGGGCCACCTCGTCCTGGGCCGGCACTTCGAGCGGCAGGTCCGCCGGTGCGCCCTGGCTGGCGGGGCGCTCCTGGTCCGCGACGTCGCTGAACCCGGCGGCGGCGACCGCCGGCCGCTGCCCTACCTCCTGGGCCGGTCCGGTGTCGGCCGCGACGTCGGGCTCACCGTCCTGGGTTCCGCCGGCACCGACCTCGGCGGGGTCGCCGACGGCGGTGCCCGCCTCGGCCCTTGGGTCGGACTCCTCGGAGGTTGCCGACACGACCTCGCCCTGCTCCGAACGACCCACGCCCTCGGCATCGTCGTCGGGCGGCTGCTGCGTGCTGTCGGACACGGACACGTCCTGCTCTCGGCTGGGGGGTTGGTGCAAGGAGGGTGGTGCTGGGACTACTTGCCGAACACGGCCAGCACACCCTGGGTGAAGACATAGTCGAAGGCCGCCACGATCGACACCATGATCACCACGAAGACGAGCACGACGGAGGTGTAGGTGATGAGCTCGGCGCGGGTCGGCCAGATGACCTTGCGCAACTCGGCCAGCACCTGTCGGATGAAGGTGTTGATCCGGCTCGGGAGCGCCGGCCGGCGCTCGCGCTTGGCCGGCGCGCCGTCGTCACCACGGGCCGCAGTGGCGGTCCCCGCGCTGTCGCTCATGGCGTCCTCGTCTCGTGATCGTGGAGGTGCTGCGCTGGTGGACCGTGCAGGGGCGACAGGACTTGAACCTGCAACAACCGGTTTTGGAGACCGGGACTCTGCCAATTGAGCTACGCCCCTCCGGTGCCGGTTGCCGCCCGCCTCGGAGCGCGGGCGCGCCGGAGCGGAGGCGAGGGGCCCCAGAGCGATGAGTGTACGGCGTACCGGCTGCCGTTCCCAACCTCGTCCGCCGCGGCACCCGACCGGCAGCCGTCAGCACGAGGTTGGGACCATGCAGTCATGACTGCCCCCAACCCCCAGCGGCCTCGCGTGTCCCGCCGGATCGGCGCGATCACCGAATCGGCCACACTCGCGGTGGACGCCAAGGCCAAGGCCAAGAAGGCCGCCGGCGAGGACATCATCGGATTCGGCGCCGGGGAGCCGGACTTTCCCACCCCGCCGGCGATCGTGGCCGCCGCGGCAGCGGCCTGCGCCGATCCCAAGAACCACCGGTACACCCCGGCCGGCGGGCTGCCGGAGCTCAAGGCCGCCATCGTGGCCAAGACCGCCCGCGACTCGTCGTACGCGGTGCAGGCCGCGCAGGTGCTGGTGACCAACGGCGGGAAGCAGGCGGTCTACGAGGCGTTCGCGACGCTGCTCGACCCCGGGGACGAGGTGCTGCTGCCGGCGCCGTACTGGACGACCTATCCGGAGGCGATCAAGCTCGCCGGCGGGGTGCCGGTCGACGTCGTCACGACCGAGGATCAGGGCTATCGGGTGAGCGTCGAGCAACTCGAGGCTGCCCGGACCGACCGCACCAAGGCGCTGCTGTGGTGCTCGCCCTCCAACCCGACCGGCGCCGTCGCCTCACCCGAACAGGTGGCCGCGGTCGGCCGCTGGGCGTTGGAGCACGGCATCTGGGTGGTGGCGGACGAGATCTACGAGCACCTCGTCTACGGCGGGGCCGAGCACGTCTCGATGCCGGTCGTGGTCCCCGAGCTGGCCGACACCTGCGTGGTGATCAACGGCGTGGCCAAGACCTACGCGATGACCGGCTGGCGGGTCGGCTGGCTGATCGGTCCGGTCGATGTCGTCAAGGCGGCGACCAACCTGCAATCGCACGCGACGTCCAACGTCAACAACGTCGCGCAGGTCGCGGCGCTCGAGGCGCTGACCGGCGATCTGTCGGCCGTCGCCGAGATGCGGACGGCGTTCGACCGCCGGCGGCAGACGATGGTCCGGCTGCTGAACGAGATCCCCGGCGTCGAGTGCCCCGAGCCGTTCGGCGCGTTCTACTGCTACCCCTCGGTCAAGGCGCTGCTCGGCCGGTCGATCCGCGGGCGGGTCTGCGCGAGCTCCGCCGAGCTCGCCGAGCTGGTCCTGGACGAAGCCGGCGTCGCGGTCGTGCCGGGTGAGGCCTTCGGGACGCCCGGCTACTTCCGGCTGTCCTACGCCCTGGGCGACGCCGACCTGGAGCAGGGCGTCCGCCGGTTGGGCGCCCTGCTCGCCGAGGCCGAGTAGCAGGTTCTTGGTGCACCCGGGCCGGCCCTGGGCGGCTCGCGGCCCGGCCCCGCCCGACGGCTCGCGGCCCGGCCCGGGGTACCGCCAACCACGACCACAACAGCAGGGAAGCGGACCGGGAGCCCGGCGCACGCACGCTCACCAAGCCGATTTCTTGACACAGGTCGCCCTGCTTGCCTGCTGTTGTGGTCGCTGCGACCGGGAGCACCTTGTAGGAACGGTGTCAGCCTGGGCAAGGCCCGATGCGCTGCGGCCGTTGGTGCGGTCAGCTCGTGCCATCAGCGCGCCGGAGCCGCAGCTCCTCGCGGCCGCGGAACCGCGCGAGGAACCGGTCGTAGGTCTTCTTGCTCTGGCTGTCGCGGAAGGCCGGCTCGCTGTCGTGGTAGCCGCGATGCCGGTCCTGCCGCACCGGCAGGTCCACGGCCACCAGCGTGCCGACGCCGGCCTCGCGGAGCAGGTAGCTCCATTCCATGTCGGCGTTGCGGTAGAACCTGGCCTTGGCCGGCAGCGGGACAACCAGCGCCGCGGATCGGCGTACGGCGAACAAGTAGCCCAGCAGCGCCTCGACCTCACCCGGCCCGGCATCGGCGAAGCCCAGCCAGCCGTCCTCGACGTTGACCCCGCGCCAGCCCGCGCCGGCGACGGCCGGGTCCTGGAGGACCGTTAGGAGCGGGCCGATGCCGTCGCCTTCGAGCACGGTCGAGGGATCCATGAGCACGTGCACGTCGGCGACGTCGCGGGCGAGCAGCGCCTGACGTGCCTCGGACCAGCCGGCCGCCCGGTCGACGTGCAACTCCTGCACCCGGGGGTGGGCAGCCAGCTCGTGGACGACCGCACCGGCGTCGGTCTGGCCGTTCTCGAGCAGCACGATCACGAGATCGTCCGGAGCGTGCAGGAGCAGCGCCTCGACGCAGGTGCGCACGTCGTCCGGCCAACCCTCGACCAGCAACGCGACCGTGCACCGACGAGCACCGCTGTCCGGCGGCAGCTCCCGCACGGTGGGGACGACGTCGTACGGCGGACGGGGGCTGAGCTGCTGACCCTCGGCGGTGTCCCGGACCGCCCAGCCCAGCGCCGTAAGCTCGTCGCGAAGCCGGTCGCTGACAGCGAAGTCCTTCGCGGCGCGGGCAGCGGCCCGGGCGGCGGCGACCTGCTGGACCTCCTGCGGAGCGGTCATGACGGCGACTCCCGAAGGGTTGCGCGCAGGGCCTTGCGGTCGGTCTTCATGACGCTGGTGAGCGGAATCGTCTCGACCACCCGGACCTCACGCGGATATTTATGGGCGCCCAGGTGCTCGCGGCTGTAGCCGACCAGCTCGGCCGGTGTCACCTGCGCGCCGGGCGCGAGCTGGACGAACGCAACGACCTCCTCCCCCAGCGTGGGATCGGGCCGGCCGACGACTGCGGCGCCGACCACCTCGGGGTGCGCGAGCAACACATCCTCGACGTCGCGCGGATAGACGTTGAAGCCGCTGCGGATGATGAGGTCCTTGATCCGGTCGACGATGTAGAGGTAGCCGTCGGCGTCGAAGCGCCCGACGTCACCGGTGTGCAGCCAGCCCTCGCGGAGGGCGAACGCCGTCTCGTCGGGGCTGTTCCAGTAGCCCCGCATCAGCACCGGTCCGCGCACGCAGATCTCGCCGTCGTCGCCGACCCGGGCTTCGGCGCCGTCCGCAGCCTCGATCCGGACCTCGACGCCGGGGACCGGCTTGCCGACCGAGCCCAGCCGACGCTGTTCGGGCTGGGTGCTGATCAACGCGCTGCTCTCGGTGCAGCCGTAGCCCTCCCGCACCTCGACGCCGGGGATCCGCCGCTCGAACTCGGCCAGGACATCGGCCGACAGCGGAGCCGCGCCGCTCGACACCCGCTCGAGACAGCTCAGGTCGTGGTCTTCGAGCGGCTGGGCCAGCAACAGCTGCAGCATCGACGGCACGAGCGCGGTGACCTGCACCCGGTGGTCCTCGACCAGCAAGATGAACCCGGCCGGGTCGAACCACCGCATCAGTACGGCGCTGCCGGGCTCGCGAGCGTGCAGCCCGCCGACCGTGACGAGCAGTCCGTAGGCGTGCGCCAGCGGCAGTGGCAGCAGGCTGCGGACCCGCCCCGGGGAGTACGCCGCGTCGGCGGCCGCCTTCCCGGAAGCGTCGAGCGAGGCGTGGGTCAGGGCGACGCCCTTGCTCCGACCCGTCGTGCCACCGGTGTAGAGCAGCGCGGCGAGGTCGGCGGCGTCGCGGTCGACGAGCGGGAGCTCGGCACCAGCTTCGAGCTCGGCCCAGCTCGTCGTGCCGTCAGCACCGCCGCCGACCACGACAACCGGGAGACCGGCGGCCGCCGCAGCCACCTTGGGGAGGAACTCGGGGGTCGTCACGACGGCGACCGCCCCGGAGTCCTTGACGACATGCCGGATCTCGTCCTCGGTAAGCAGGAACAGCACCGGGGTGGGCACGGCGCCGGCCCGCCACAGGGCGGTGTAGGCGAGCCCCACCTCGGGGCAGTTGGCCATCACGATCACGACCCGGTCGCCGGGGCGCACGCCGAGGGCGACGAACCCCCGCGCCGCCCGCGCGGCCCGAGCGGCCAGCTCGCCGCTGCGATGCCAGGTGCCCTCGAACCACAGACTCTCGCGGTCCCCGAACCGCTCCAGCAGCTCCTCGCCACGCCGGCCGAGCGACGCGGGCGGACTGAGCATGGTCACGGGACCTCCAGGGGCGAGCGGTGGGGATGGA
>JBKJOO010000231.1:0-6302 GCA_046595615.1 Mycobacteriales bacterium
CTCAGCGTCGAGAGGCCTTCGTCGACAGCCTGGACTTGGCCGGTGATGTAGCTCGCGGCGACGCTGGGAACTGCTCAGAAAGTCGCCCAGGCTGTCGCCTTCCTGCTCTCCGACGACGCGAGCTACATCACCGGCCAAGTCCAGGCTGTCGACGAAGGCCTCTCGACGCTGAGCCAGCTGCCATGGGGCAGCGACGTAGCGGGACGCGCGTGCCGGAACTCCACGGCCATGGTCCATCACCGCCTGGCGGCGGCTCTGGCTTGGTCCTTGCCGTTCAATGTCATCCTCAGCAACTGAACGAAGGAGCAGGCCAGTGCGCACATGGTTAACCGAGCGGTTCGGCCTTACGGTTCCCGTCGTGGCTGCGCCTATGGCCGGCGTCAGCACGGGTCGACTCGCCGCAGCGGTGTCCGCCTCCGGCGGCCTCGGCATGATCGGAACGGGGCCTGCCGCCAAATCGGACAGGTTGCGTGAGCAGTGCGGGATCGCGCGGGAGGCCGGCCCGTTCGGTGTGGGGCTAATGGCGTGGGCCCTCGCGCTGGATGACGCGCTCGTCGATGTCGTTGCCGCGGAGGCGCCGGCGTTGATGTCGCTCAGCTACGGGCCTTACGAGCGGTGGATAGAGCCGCTGCGAGCTGCGGGCATCGTCGTAGCAACCCAGGTCGGCACGCTGGCGGAGGCCCGCGCCGCCGAGCGGGCAGGTGTCGACCTGCTCGTCGCGCGCGGCGGTGAGGGCGGCGGTCACGGGCGCGCCGACGTAGCCACGCTGCCGCTACTGGCAAAGCGTCCTCGACGTGGTGCAGGTCCCGGTGGTCGCGGCAGGTGGCATCGGCACGGCGCGTGGCCTCGCCGCGGTGCTCGCCGCAGGTGCCGTCGGGGCCTAAGTCGGGACCGCGTTCCTCGCCTGCACCGAGGCCGCCACCTCCGCGGGTGCTCGTGCCCGGCTCCTCGCGGCGAAGGACACAGACACAGCGTACGGACGCGTCTTCGACGTAGGTCAGCGCCTGCCCTGGCCACCGGAGTACGGCGGGCGCGCCCTGCGCAACGCGTACTTCGACCACTGGGCCGGCCACGAGGACGCGCTCGCCAGCGACGATGAAGCGTGTGCACAGCTGGTGACCGCTCGGCAACAAGGCGACTTTGACGTCGCATGCGTCTACGCCGGTGAGGGCGTCGGTCTCCTTGTGGGCGAGAAATCGGCGGCCGCTGTGGTGGCCGAGTTCGCCGAAGCCCAAGCCCTGCTCGACCGTGCCGCCGGTCGGTAGGAATGGTCACGGCTTCTGAGCTGAGGCCGACACCGGCTCGGCGCAAATCTGGTAACCGTCTAGGCGCACGATGGCGCCCCCGCTCCCCTACAGGACCCCATGTCCCCAGCCGTCACCGGTCCCCGACCTGGTTGGTTGTCATCGTTGCCGCGAAGGAGGGCGAACGCGTCAGGGCAGCGACCCTGCTGGCCAAACTGGGGTGGCTGTCGAGCAGCCCAAAGACCCGGCGGTTCCTCGGGCGCGGGGAGCTGATCTGCAGCAAGGCCTGAGCCAGGTCTTGCCCGACGCCCGCGTCGATGGCCAGCCGATCAGCAGCACGCTCCGCGGAGCGGCTAACCATCGCGACCAGCAGCGGTATCCCCAACATCCCTGAAATCAGCCCAGCGAGCAGGACAGCGGAAGCCCACTCGTGGTGTTGCACCGACTGGCCAAGGGCAATGGCGCTACCTGCGACGAGGAGCGCCCCGCTCCCCCAGCCGAGCCGACGGCGACCCGTGACCACAAGGGCCACAACGAACACACCTCGAAATGCGAGCCGGCCCGGGGCTGCGAGCCACCTGGTGGCCAGCCCGAAGCGCGTCGCTCGGGTCGCGTGGTGCCCGAGCTCGTGGATCAGGATCGCCACGAACTGATCCCGACTCAGACCACCTGTCACAAACATTGACAGCGCCCCTTCTGTGACAGCGATGCTTCGCCGCCCAGCGGCGCAGGCGTTCGGCTGCGAACCCGCTCGGACGTACCAGTCGACTTGAGACTCCTCGAATCCGCATCGTTCAAGGGCTGCGGAGCTCACCGGTCCAAGAACGTCCCTCTGCTGCGCGGACGGGCGCCGAAACGCGAGTGCTCGGAGCGCGATGCGCTCACCAACCCGGCTGCTGAAAGCGAATGCTCCACTGAGCCAGAGCAACATCACCGGAAGCTGCCAGGCACTCAGCGACGCGGTCAGCACTAGCACGACAAGGGCTCCGCCAACCACCGCAGGCAACGCCCCGACCGCGTGCCAGGCGCCAAAGTACCCGGACCGTCGGTACGTCCCTCCGCGCACGTCAACTCTTTTCGTCACCGCCATCGTGGTCCCCAGCCTCGTCCGTCGTGCCGGCGTCGCACGGCGCCAGTCCCGACGTCCACAGTGGCGGCTTCAGCAGTGTTTCTCCAGCGAGCCTGTGGACAACCACAGCGCGATGCCGCAGGTGCTTCGCACAATGCGGCGCCCGCAAGCACGACTCCCGACAGACAACGGATCCCACACCTCGGAGGACCACGATGCTGAACCCCCCATCGACGCGAGATCACGACCCACTAGGCACGCTGGCGCGTACCGCGGGTCACCTTGAGGGTGCTTACGCCCTAGCCTGCACCGCCAACGGTGTTGATGTGCTGTCCCCCTGGGCCAGCATCGCGATGAGCATTCACCTCGCGGCCGCGATGCTGAGCGTGCACCTCCCCGAACAGGTCGCGCCCACGTCGCACCCCGACTGCGTGACCGCCCTACGAGCGGCAGCCGCAGAGCTCCATGGGGCAGCGTCCAACCACGTTTACATCCCTCTCGCTGATCTGACGCAGATCCAGGCCAGGCTTGCCACGGCCCTCCACGAGGCTCAGTCCTTGCAGGACAGTGGCTGGCCCGAGTCGCCCACCCCCGCCACTCAGCGGTGACCGGCCCCACCACCGCGGGCGAGCTTCTTTCCCTTGCCAGCCGGAGTCTTCAAGAGCTGACCACGGAGATCGGGACTGGGCCGGTGGTCGACCCGCGAGGCCTCGCCGCGGCTTGGCCAGCATTTCAGCGCGCCGGGGAGCGCCTGCTTGTCGTCATCACCGCAGAGCCCACGGAAGCGTTCGACGTACTGTCGCCGACACGCTCCACTGGCGTGCTCGATGTGGCCTTCAGCGAGACCGCCGACCCACGGTTGGTGCACGCCGCCGACTTGCTGCACGCAGCCGCGGACCTTCTCGCCGGGCGAGACAGGTCGGCGCTGACGTCCGCCGTGCGCCTCAACGATGCTGCCCTCGCCAGTGAGCCGATGCTCACCGGCGCCTATCTCGTGGCACACGCCACCTTGCGGGACCCTGCGCACTTCGACGTGGCGGCCCGTGCTGTCCAAGCCGTCGCCCGATGGTCTGCCACCGCAGGTTCACGTCCGGGTCAGAGAAGCGAACTCGGTGGCACGCTCGAGGACGTCACCACCCTTCCGACAGGCGTCAGACACTCATTCGGGGCGGGGAGCTTGCCGTCGGCGGAATCGGCGTTGGACGTAGCCCAGCTGCTGCATGTCGCCATCCATGACTGGGAGAAGGCAGCGGTGGCCGCCGGACAGCTTGCCGCACCTAGCAGCCTGGATCTACGCGGCAGCGCAAGAGCAGCTGGTTCCCTCCTTGCCCTGACGCAGGTCCTGCTGCGGTCCTACCCGACCGCCACCGGACCGGATAAGGAGCCCCTGGCCGCGGCCGCTTCCCGGATCCAGGCCGCCGGGATCAGCTGGAACGCCGCCGCGGACTGGGGGGTCGTGACGACTGCCACCCCAGCCGACCCGACACTGCTTACCGCGACCTCCGCCCTCGACCAGGCAATCAGCCTTGTCGCTCGTAGCGGCGGGCACTGGGCTTCGCCGGACGAGGTCGCACGTCGGCTCGACGCCGACCACGCGTTCACGGTCGCGCGAAGCGCGCTGGCCGCCCTACAGATCGTGGCCGAGCAGCATGCGCCTGTGATCACGAGACTCGCGGACACCAGCACCCTCTACGCCCCCGCCGTGAAGGTCACCGCCACCATGGAGCGGGTCGCTGACCGGATCGCTCGGCGTTGGGTTCCAGTCACCACGGCCGAAGCCCGCGAACTCCTCGAGGCCTACCGACAGCTGCCCGACCGAACCGCCACCGCGCGCCTAGCGTTCACCGCCGTCACCAGCCCGGAGTCTCAGCGGACGTCCGAGACCGTGCGGTTCACCATGTCGCAGCGCGCCGCTGCATCGCACGCCGCCGTCGTCGCAAGGCCAAGTAGGGACGACGCCGTCCGTGCGCCGGATGAGACCCTGGCCGGGCAACGGTGGCAGCGCACCTGTGAAGCGCTAGATCCTCGGCTACTGGCCGATCCGCACTGGCCGACACTGGCCGGTGCTCTGGATCGGATAGAGCTCGCCGGCGTCGACGTCACCACGACTCTCAATGCAGCGGTCACCACGGGCCCTCTCCCCGATGAGCACACCGCCAGGACGCTCCACTACCGACTGGTGCAGATGTCGACCGCCGCTGCCACGCCCTATACGAGCGCGCCGCCACCGTCGCTGCGCCCGAGCCGCGTTAGCGGTCCGCTCACGAGCTACTCCACTACCCGGGAACTCGCACAGGCGCCGCCTCGCTGATCGCGCTCCAAGTCTTGCACCGTTCCATGTCCAGATCGGGGCTCCTTCTTGAGCCTGTCCGAGTAGGGAACATCGAACAGCAGGAGCGACCCGTGGTGACGAAGCCCGATAGTTCGGAAACCACCCGCAAGTCGGCGCCATGCGACGCCTTCGGTCCCTCGGAGACTGAAGCAGCCGAGAGGGGATCGGGGGGCCGAACAGGGTTCACGCAAGGCCCCGGGCGGCTCTTGCGGGACTGCGCTCATCAGCGGAGCCATCACGAGCACGGCACCCGAACTGCTTATGTCCTTGACCGATGCCGTTGTGGGTCGTGCACCGCCGCCAACCGGTTCGAGGCCCAGAAACGACGCAAGGCCATCGCATACGGCCGATGGGATGGCTTGGTGCCAGCCGACGTCGCCCGCCGACATGTCAAGGAACTGCGGACCCTCGGCTTCAGCCTGCAGCGTATCGCCACCTTGTCCGGCGTCGGTTACGGAACCGTCTCCAGGCTGACGTATGGAAACCCATCTGGGCGCCAACCACCCACCGGCCGGATACGACACGACACCGAACAACGGCTGCTCAATCTGCGGCCAGAGGCGGGCTCGACCTCTCCTGGAGGACGAGTCGAAGCGACCGGCAGCCGCCGTCGACTTCAGGCCCTCGTAGCAGCCGGCTGGCCACTGCCCATACTTGCGCGACGGCTTGGCCGAAGCACGGGGAATCTGCGCCGCACAATGCACTCCGGCCGGGTGACCAACGACAGCGCGCACCGCATCGCGACAATGTACGAGCAACTCCGTCACACAACCCCGCCCAACCGCACTCCGACGGAACGCGAGGACACGGCCAGCGCCCGAGCTCATGCCCGCGAAGCCGGCTGGCTCCCACCCTGGGCCTGGGATGACATCGAACATGACGTCGACCACCGGGCCGAGGACGGCGACGAATTGCATGCACAGGAGGCCTTCCTCGACGAGATCGCCATCGAGCAGGCCATGCGAGGAGAGCCCGTCCGGCTCACGCGCATCGAACGTGATGAAGCGATCATTCGCCTCACGAATCGCGGCGAGTCGGCACGTTGCATCAGTAGTCTGCTCGGTACCTCCAGCCGCCAAGTCGTCCGACGTGGCCGTGTCCCCTGAGGTGGTGTAGCTCGGGTTTCTGATCGTGACCTTCGTTCGTGTCGGTCACAGACGTTGAGGGGCCATCGCGTGAGGCTCTGTGAGAACCGACCAAGGAACTCACGAAGGACACACACGATGGCCCTAGACGATTCTGCCCTGCTCGAGATGATCGAGATGCTCAACGCCGCCGACGGCGGTGAAGTCATGCGCCGGCTCCTCGGCGGCATGGTCCAAGCCGTGGTCGATGCCGAGGCGACTGCCTTCATCGGCGCCGGTCTCCACGAGCGCACCGAGGCCCGTACGACCCAGCGCAACGGCACCCGCGACAAGACCGTCACAACGGCCGCTGGGGACCTCACGGTGAAGATCCCGAAGGTCCGCACCGGATCGTTCTTCCCGGCGCTGCTCGCCCCTCGCAGGCGGATCGACGTGGCGTTGCACGCGGTCGTGATGCAGGCCTACGTCGAAGGCGTCTCGACCCGCCGGGTTGATGACCTGGTGATCGCGATGGGCGGCACCGGCATCAGCAAGAGCGAAGTGAGCAGGATCTGCGCGCAGCTCGATGCTGA
>JBKJOO010000158.1:0-18836 GCA_046595615.1 Mycobacteriales bacterium
AGCACCGTCGCGCACGAGTCCTTCGACGGCGCTGGCGGCGGTGGGCTCGGTGGTGTTCCCGGCGATCGCCGTGCTGACCGTCCTCTACTCGCGGCGCATGTCGCCGCTGATGACCCGGGCCCAGCAGCTGCGCGGCGAGGTCAGCACGATCGCCCACGAGTCCTTCGACGGCGCGCTGGTCGTCAAGACCCTCGGCAAGGAAAGCGACGAGACGGCCCGGTTCGAACGCGTCGCCCTCGAGCTGCGGGACACCCTCGTCAAGGTCGGCCGGGTCCGCGGGCTGTTCGACCCGTTGATGGAGGCGCTGCCGGTCGCCGGGGTGCTCGTCGTCCTGGTCGTCGGGTCGTCGCGGGTCGCGAGCGGCGCCCTCGATGCCAGCCAGCTGGTCCGGGTCGCCTATCTGTTCACCCTGCTCGCGTTCCCGGTCCGGGCGATTGGCTGGGTGCTCAACGAGTTGCCCCGCAGCGTCGTCGGCTGGGACCGGGTCCAGCGGGTGCTCACCGCCACGGGCGCGCAGCAGCACGGCGCGGCCCGGCTGACCACCGTTGGCCCGACCTCGCTCGACGTCGACAGCGTCTCGTTCTCCTACGGCGACGACCAGGTGCTCAACCGGGTCGCCTTCGATGTCGCGCCCGGCCGCACCGTCGCCCTGGTCGGCCCGACCGGGTCTGGCAAGTCGACGCTCGCCGCACTCCTGGTCCGCCTCGTCGACCCCGAGACCGGCACGGTGTCCTACGACGGGACCGACGTGCGCAGCCTGGCGCCCGGGGCCCTCGCCGAGGTCGCCGCGCTCGTGCCCCAGCAGACATTCCTGTTCGACGACAGCGTCCGGGGCAACATCACCCTCGGACTGGACGTCGCCGACGACCAGGTCTGGGCGGCGCTTCGGGTCGCCCAGGCAGACGGTTTCGTCGCGGCGCTGCCCGGCGGTCTGGACACGGTCGTGGGGGAGCGCGGCACCACGTTGTCCGGCGGCCAGCGGCAACGCCTCGCGCTCGCCCGCGCGGTCGTCCGCACGCCGCGCCTGCTGCTGCTCGACGACGCGACCAGCAGCGTCGACGCGACGGTCGAGCAGCGCATCCTGGCTGGGCTGCGCGACGCCGGCCTGCCCAGCACCGTCGTCGTCGTGGCCTACCGCCGGGCCACCATCGCGCTCGCCGACGAGGTCGTCTTCATCGACGCGGGCCGGGTCGGGGATCGCGGCACCCACGCCGAGCTGCTGGCCCGCTGCGCCGGCTACCGGGACCTCGTCACGGCGTACGAGCGGGCTGAGGCCGAGCGGGTCGCCCTCGACGACAGCGATGTGGCCGTATGACCGCGGCCACCGTCGACGCCGCGGCTGAGCGTGGCGCCCTCGCCACCCTCGCGCACGGTATGCGGCTCGCGCCGGAGTTCCGGGCCGGCCTCGCCACGACCCTGACCCTCGCCGTCGTCGCGACCGGCGGCCGGGTCGTCGTACCCATCGCCGTGCAACAGACCATCGACCACGGTCTGACGGGTCCGGGCGGTCCCGACCTCGCCCTGGTCCGGCTGGCCTGCGGGCTCGCCGCCCTCGCGGTCGTGGCCACGGCGGTCGCCAACTACCTCACCAACGTCCGGCTCTACCGGACCACCGAGAACGGTCTCGCCGCCCTGCGCGTCGCGGCGTTCCGCCGGGTGCATGACCTGTCGATGCTGCACCAGGCCGCCGAGCGGCGCGGCTCGCTGGTCTCCCGCGTCACCGGCGACGTCGACACGATCAGCACCTTCATGCAGTACGGCGGGCTGCTGTGCATCGTGTCGGCCGCCCAGGTGCTGCTTGCCACGCTGCTGATGCTGTTCTGGTCATGGCAACTCACCCTGGTGGTCTACGTCTGCTTCCTGCCGCTGGTCTACGCGGTGCGGCACTTCCAGAAGCGCCTGCAGACCGCCTACCGCGCGGTCCGCGAGCGGGTCGGCGAGATGCTCGGCGCGGTCCCCGAGTCCGTCGTCGGTGCCCAGGTGATCCGCGCCTACGGCGTCCAGGACCGCACCGGCACCCGGATCGACGCGGCGGTCGAGCAGACGAAGACCGCCCAGACCCGGGCGCTGACGATCTCGGCCACCACCTTCTGCAGCGGCGAGATGACCGCCGCCCTGGCCAACGCCGCCGTGATCGTGGTGGGGGTGCAACTCGGCATCGCCGGCGACATCAGCGTCGGCCGACTGGTCGGCTTTCTGTTCCTCGTCACGCTGTTCGTCCAGCCGGTGCAGATCGCCACCGAGGTCCTCAACGAGGCGCAGAACGCCGTCGCAGGGATGCGGCGGGTGCTCGGGATCCTCGACACGCCAACCGACGTCGCCGACCCGGGGACTGCCGGCCGGGACCTGCCCGCCGGCCCGGTGTCGCTGCGCTTCTCGCACGTGTCGTTCGCCTACCCCGGTGGTCCCGACGTGTTGCACGACGTCGACCTCGAGGTCGCGCCGCGCACCCGGGTCGCCGTCGTCGGCGAGACCGGTAGCGGCAAGACGACCTTCGCCAAGTTGCTCACCCGGCTGATGGACCCAACCCGCGGTCAGGTCCTGCTGTCCGGGGTGCCGCTGGCCGAGCTGCGCTTCGCGTCCCTGCGCCGACGGGTCGTGATGGTGCCGCAGGACGGGTTCCTGTTCGACACGACGGTGGCCGGCAACGTCCGCTACGGCCGCGACGAGGCGACCGACGACGACATCACCCTGGCCTTCACCGAGCTCGGCCTCGGCGACTGGCTGGAGCAGCTGCCGCAGGGCCTGTCGACCGAGGTGGGCGAGCGCGGTGAGTCGCTGTCGGTCGGCGAGCGTCAACTCGTCGCGATCGCCCGCGCCTACGTCGCGGACCCCGACCTGCTCGTGCTCGACGAGGCGACCTCCGCGGTCGACCCGGCCACCGAGGTACGGCTCAACCGAGCCCTCGACTCGCTGACCCGTGGGCGGACGACGATCACCATCGCGCACCGCCTGTCCACCGCCGAGGCCGCCGACGAGGTACTCGTGGTCGACCGCGGGGTCGTCGTCCAGCGCGGCGCCCACCGCGACCTCGTGGATGCCCCCGGCCCCTACCAGCGGCTGCATGCCTCCTGGGTCTCGCAGTCCCGGTGAGCGCGCGTGAGCGGCGCGGCCTGGTCCTCGCCTTCGGGGTCTTCGGGATGTTCTGGGGGGCGTGGGCCGCGGTGCTGCCCGCCGTCGAACGCCAGGTGCACGCCAGTGACGGTCAGCTCGGTCTTGCGCTCGCCGCGATCGCGTTGTCCGCGCTACCGGCCACCGCGGTCGCCGGTCGCGTCTCGGACGCCCGTGGCGCGGGCCGGGTACTGAAGGCCTGCCTGCTCGCCTTCGGCTGCGCCGTCCCGCTGGCCGCCCTCGCATCGTCGCTGCCAATGCTGATCGGACTGCTCGTCGGGCTGGGGGTGACGACCGGCGCGCTCGACGTCGTGGTCAACACCGCGACAGCGGCCTGGGAGCGGGCCGAGGACGGCCATTTGATGAGCACCGGCCACGGGTCGTTCTCGCTCGGTGTCCTCGTGGGCAGCGCCGGGGCTGGGCTCGCCCGGCAAGTCGGCGCAGGCCCGCTGCCGATCCTGCTCGCAGTGGCGGTGTGCGTGGCCGCGGTCGGGCTCACCCAGCCCGCCTATCGGCCCGTCGGTGGCCCGGCGGCGCCGCGCACCGGCCGACGGCTGCCGAGAGCCCTGCTGGCCCTGGGCGTGCTCAGCGCCGGCGCCTTCCTCTGCGAGGACGCGCTGCAGTCCTGGAGCGCCCTGCAACTCGAGCGGGGACTGGCCGCCTCCCCGGCGATCAGCGGCCTCGGCCCCGGTCTGTTCGCCGGGGCGATGGCGGTCGGCCGGCTCAGCGGAGGAGCGCTCGGCCACCGGGTCCGCGACGGCGTGCTCGTCGCGGTCGCGGGCAGCGCGTTGGCGGTCGGCGCATTGCTGCTGGCCGTCGCCCCAACAGCTCCGATCGCCCTCGGCGCTCTGGTGCTGGCCGGGCTCGGGACCTCCGTCCTGGCACCTGTGCTGTTCAGCGCCGTCGGACGACGGGCCGCGCCGGGCCGCCAGGGCGCCGACCTGGCGGCCGTCACCGCGGTCGGCTACGCCGGCTTCGTCACCGGCCCGCCCCTGATCGGCGCCGTCAGCGCCGCGACCTCGCTGCCGACCGCGCTCGGCTTGCTGTCGGTCGTCGGCGTCCTGCTCGCGGTCGCGACCCCGAGAGCGGTCCGGGAACGCGCGAAGCCGCCCGCTGGCCAGCGGGTTGGTTCCTGACGAGGGACCGCGGTGCCCCGGCGTACCGGATCGGGGTGCAGTTGGGGGCGCGGCCAGCCTCGGCAGCCGCGCAATGATCAACAACACCCGGGCCGGCGCGCGCCGATGACGCGCCCGACCGACGGGCGAGGCTCAGACGCGGGCCCCGGACCGGCGGCTGACCGCGCGGTAGACCAGCAGCGCGATGATCGCGCCGATCACCGAACCGATGATCCCGGACGGCTGCAGGGCGCCCTGCGAGGCGTCCTTGTGGAACAGCAGGTAGCCCAGGAACCCACCGACGAACGAGCCGACGATGCCCAACAGGATCGTGGCGCCGATGCCCATCGGGTCCCGGCCGGGGACGAGGGCGCGGGCCAGGAAGCCGGCGATGGCGCCGACCACGATCAGGACGATCAAGAAGCTGAGCACGAGGTCCTCCTCGGTTGCAGGTGCCCAGGGGCTACCCCCGTCGGCGGGCAGTCACGCACGGGCCCGCAGGCCTGGGAGCATGCAGCCATGACCGCCGCAGCCGTTCGCCCGACCGACCTCGACCCGGCCATCGCGGCCCGCCTCAAGCGCGACCGCGACGGGCTGGTCTGCGCCGTCGCCCAGCAGCACGACACCGGCGAGGTGCTCATGGTCGGCTGGATGGACGACCAGGCGCTGCACCTGACCCTGACGACTGGGCGGTGTACCTACTGGTCGCGCAGCCGGCAGGAGTACTGGGTCAAGGGCGACACCTCGGGCTCCCAGCAGTGGGTCCGGTCGGTCGCCCTGGACTGCGACGGCGACGCGGTTCTCGTCCGCGTCGACCAGGCCGGCAGCGGTGCCTGTCACACCGGCGACCGCACCTGCTTCGACGCCGACCCGCTGGCGGCCGTCATGGGTGTACCGGCATGATCCTGGGCACCATCTCGCCCACCCGCGAGCAGTTCGACCGGCTCTACCAGCCGCTCGTCCCGGTCACCCGGCGGCTGCTCGCCGACGGTGAGACGGCCGTCGGGGTCTACCGCAAACTGGCCGGCGGTCGGCCCGGCACGTTCCTGCTGGAATCCGCCGAGCAGGGCCGACAGTGGTCGCGGTACAGCTTCGTGGGAGTCCGCTGCGCCGGGGTGCTGACCGAGCGCGACGGCCGGGCGCTCTGGCTCGGCGAGGCGCTGCCGACGACGTCCGAGGATCCGCTCGAGGCGCTCCGGGAAGCCGACGCGCTGCTGCGCTCCCCGCACGATGACGCCCTGCCGCCGTTCACCGGCGGCCTCGTCGGCTACGTCTCCTACGACGCGGTCCGCCGGCTCGAGCGGATCCAAGACAGCTCCCCGGACGAGCTCGGCATGCCGGAACTCACGATGATGCTCGCCACCGACCTGGCGGTCCTCGACCACAGCGACGGCACCGTCTTGCTGATCGCCAACGCCCTCAGCGTCCCCGGCGCCCCCGGCGCGACGTACGACGGGGCAGTGGCACGACTCGACGCGATGGCCGCGGCGCTGGCCCAGCCGACCGAGCCGTCGGTCGCCACGGTCGACCTCACCGCGCTGCCCGAGGTCGTCCGGCGCACCACCCCGGCGGACTTCATGGCGGGTGTCGAGACCGTCAAGCAGCACATCCGGGCGGGCGACGCCTTCCAGGTCGTGCTGTCGCAGCGCTTCGAGGTCGAGACCGACGTCGACGCGCTTGACGTCTACCGGGTCCTGCGGGCCAGCAACCCCTCGCCCTACATGTACCTGCTGCGCTTCGCCGGCCGCGAGTCGCCCTACGACGTGGTCGGGTCCTCACCGGAGGCGCTCGTCACCGTCACCGGCGGCCGGGCGGTGCTGCACCCGATTGCCGGGACCCGGCCGCGCGGTGCGACGCCCGAGCAGGACGCGGCGCTCGGCGCCGAACTGCTGGCCGACCCCAAGGAGCGCAGCGAGCACGTCATGCTCGTCGACCTCGGCCGCAACGATCTCGGCCGGGTGTGCACCGCCGGAAGTGTCGAGGTGGTCGACTTCATGTCGCTCGAGCGCTACAGCCACGTCATGCACATCGTGTCGACCGTCGTCGGCGAGGTCGGCGAGGGGCGTACCGCGTTCGACGTGCTGACCGCGACCTTCCCGGCCGGAACGCTGTCGGGGGCGCCGAAGCCGCGGGCGATGGAGATCATCCAGGCGCTGGAGCCGTTCCGCCGCAACCTCTACGGCGGCTGCGTCGGCTATCTCGGCGCGGGCGGCGACATGGACATGGCGATCGCGATCCGCACCGCCGTCCTGCACGGCGGCCGGGCCTTCGTGCAGGCCGGCGGCGGCCTCGTCGCCGACAGCGACCCGGCCAGCGAGCAGGCCGAGTGCGAGCACAAGGCGGCGGCGGTCCTGCGGGCCGTCGCGGCGGCTGCCACCCTGCGCGCGGCGACGTGACCGCCCGGCGCGAGCTCCGGCTGGCCGTGCTGCTCTGCCTGGTCGGCTCGGCGCTGGTGCTGCTTGCCGGGTCCCGGACCTGGCTGGCCCTGACGACCCCGGCGCAGCCGCCGTTGCCGGCCTCGGTCCGCCGGTTCACCGGCGCGGACCTCGTGCCGGGGGTGCGGGTGCTCGCGGTGCTCGGCCTGGCCGGGGTGGCCGCGCTGCTGGCCGCCCGCCGGTGGGGCAAGGTCGTCGTCGGGTTGGCCCTGGCCGTGGCGGGCGTCGCGGTGGTTGTCCTGGACGCGCGGGTGCTCGCCGATCCGGCCGGCGCCGTCGACCGGGCTGCGGCGCTGCGTCAGGAGGGGATCAGCTTCGTCGGCACGCCGCACCTCGGACCCTGGCCGATCGGCTGCCTGGCCGGTGGTGTGCTGCTCGGCGTAGCCGGCCTGCTGGTCGTCGTCCGCGGACGTCGATGGGCCGAGTTGTCGGCCCGCTACGAGCGACCGGCCGGTCGGGCGCCGGCCGCGGCGCCGGTCGGCGACAAGGGGGTCTGGGACGCTCTGGACCGCGGCGAGGACCCGACCGGCTCATGAGGATGCGGGCTCGTGCTGGATCGGGCCGCAACACACCTGGCAAGCCGCGGCGCGATCCAGCACGGGCCGGGGTCTCGGTCGGTCACCCCCCGGGGGGCGGGCACCGGGGGACCCCGGATACCGTGCCTGACAAGGCCGGCAGGCGACGAAAGGATCCCGTGGTGAGCGTGCTCGACGACATCCTCGTCGGGGTGCGCGAAGACCTCGCGACGCGGCAGGAGCAGACCTCGCTCGACGAGCTCAAGGAGCGGGCCGGCCGTCGGCCGCAGGCGCTCGACGGCGCCGCGGCGCTTCGCCGGCCCGGCGTCGCCGTCATCGCCGAGGTCAAGCGCTGCAGCCCGAGCAAGGGAGCCCTGGCGGCGATCGCGGACCCGGCCGCGCTCGCCGCGGACTACGAGGCCGGCGGCGCCAGCGTGATCAGCGTGCTGACCGAGCAGCGCCGCTTCGGCGGGAGCCTCGCCGACCTCGACGCGGTCCGTGGCCGGGTCGACGTACCCCTGCTGCGCAAGGACTTCGTGGTGTCCAGCTATCAGGTCTGGGAGGCGCGGGCGCACGGCGCGGACCTCGTGCTGCTCATCGTCGCGGCGCTCGAGCAGAACGCGCTGGTGAGCCTGCTGGAGCGCACCGAATCGCTCGGGATGACCGCCCTGGTCGAGGTGCACGACGCGCCCGAGTTGACTCGCGCACTGGACGCGGGCGCCCGGGTCGTCGGGGTCAACGCGCGCGACTTGAAGACCCTCGAGGTCGACCGGTCGGTCTTTCGCCGGCTCAGCGGTTCGATCCCGGACAGCGTCGTGAAAGTCGCCGAGTCGGGGGTGCGCGGCCCGCACGACCTGCTGGCCTACGCCGCGGCCGGGGCCGACGCGGTGCTGGTCGGTGAGGGCGTCGTCACCGGTGGCAACCCGCGGCAGGCCGTGGCGGACCTGGTGACCGCCGGCGCCCACCCGAGCACGAGGCACGAGTCATGACCACCGACGTGCTCCCTGATGCGGCCGGTCACTTCGGCCCGTACGGCGGCCGGTTCGTCCCTGAGGCCCTCGTCGCGGCCCTGGACCAGCTGGTGGCCGTGCACGCCGAGAGCCAGCGCGACCCGGTCTTCCGGGCCGAGCTCGACCGCCTGCTGACGACGTACGGCGGGCGGCCGACGCCGCTGACCGATGCGCGCCGGCTGTCCGAGCACGCCGGTGGCGCCCGGATCCTGCTCAAGCGCGAGGACCTCGCGCACACCGGCTCACACAAGATCAACAACGTGCTGGGCCAGGCGATGCTGACCAAGCGGATGGGCAAGCAGCGGATCATCGCCGAGACCGGCGCCGGTCAGCACGGTGTCGCAACGGCGACCGCGGCGGCGCTGTTCGGCTTCGAGTGCACCGTGTACATGGGCGAGGAAGACACCCGGCGGCAGGCGCTCAACGTGGCCCGGATGCGGCTGCTCGGCGCCAAGGTCGTCTCGGTCCACACCGGTACCAAGACGCTCAAGGACGCCACCAACGAGGCGTTCCGGGACTGGGTTGCCAACGTCGAGACGACCCACTACGCGATCGGTTCGGTGGTCGGCCCGCATCCGTTCCCGATGCTCGTCCGCGACTTCCAGCGGATCATCGGCGTCGAGGCGCGCCAGCAGGTGCTCGACCTGGTCGGCCGGTTGCCCGATGCCGCCGTGGCCTGCGTCGGCGGTGGCAGCAACGCGATGGGGCTGTTCCACGCGTTCATCCCGGACTCCTCCGTCGCGCTGGTGGGCTGCGAGGCCGGTGGCGACGGGGTCGAGACCGGCCGGCACGCCGCGCCGCTGACCGCCGGCACGCCCGGCGTGCTGCACGGCGCCCGGAGCTACCTCATGCAGGACGACGACGGTCAGACCCTCGACACCACCAGCATCAGCGCGGGCCTGGACTATCCCGGTGTCGGCCCCGAGCACGCCTGGCTGCGGGACAGCGGCCGGGCGACCTACTCCGGCATCTCCGACGACTGGGCGATGGCCGCGCTCGCCAAGCTGGCGCGGTCCGAGGGCATCCTGTGCGCCATCGAGACCGCCCACGCCTTCGCCGGCGCCTGCGACTGGGGTCGCGCGCAGGTGGCCGCCGGTCGGGCCGCGCAGGACCTCGTGATCGTCATCAACACGAGCGGCCGCGGCGATAAGGACGTCGATACCGCCGCCCGCTTCTTCGGCCTGGTCAGCAACGAGGACGGCACGGTCGCCGGGTGAGCCGGCTGGACGAGCTGTTCGGCACCTGCCGCAGCGAGGGTCGGGCCGCCCTGATCGGCTACCTGCCGGTCGGCTTCCCGTCGTACGCCGAGTCGGTGGCGGCCATGGTCGCGATGGTCCAGGGCGGCGTCGACCTGGTGGAGGTCGGCGTGCCCTACACCGATCCGGGGATGGACGGCCCGGTGATCCAGGTCGCCGTCGACGCGGCGCTGCGGGCCGGCAGCAGGGTGGCGCAGGTGTTCGACGCGGTGGCCACGGTCAGCGCGCACGCGCCGGCGGTCGTGATGGGCTACTGGAACCCGGTCGAGCGGTACGGCCCGGAGCGCTTCGCCAAGGACCTCAAGGCCGCCGGTGGCTCGGGTGCGATCACCCCGGACCTGATCCCCGAGGAAGCCGGGCCCTGGTTGGAGGCGGCCCGCGCGTACGACCTGGACCCGGTGTTCCTGGTCGCGCCGAGCAGCACCGACGAGCGGATCGCCGTCGTCGGACGGACCAACCGCGGCTTCGTCTACGCGGCCTCCACGATGGGGGTGACCGGCGCCCGCAGCGAGGTCGGCAGCCGGGCCGAGCAGCTCGTCCGCCGGACCAGGGCGCAGACCGAGCTGCCGGTCTGCGTCGGGCTCGGGGTCAGTAGCGGTGACCAGGCCGCCGAGGTCGCCCGGTTTGCCGACGGGGTCATCGTCGGTTCGGCGCTGGTGACCGCCCTGGTCGACGGCGGCGTCGAAGCGGTGCGCCGGTTGGCTGCCGACCTCGCCGACGGCGTCCGCCGGAGGTGAGGCGGCCCGTACCCTGAAGCGGTGAGCCCCCTCGCCTTCATCCCCAGTCCGTCGACCGGGGTGCTGCACCTCGGGCCGCTGCCGCTGCGGGCGTACGCCGCCTGCATCCTGCTCGGTGTGGTCGTCGCGGTCATCGTCGGCGAGCGGCGCTGGGTCGCCCGCGGCGGCGCCAAGGGGCTGGTCACCGACGTCGCGAGCATCGGCGTGCCGTGCGGCCTGGTCGGGGCCCGGCTCTACCACGTGATCACCAGCCCGGCGGCGTACTTCGGCAAGGACGGTGTGCCGCTGCATGCGCTGTTCATCTGGCGGGGCGGTCTCGGCATCTGGGGGGGCGTGCTCGGTGGCGCGCTCGGGGCGGCGGTCGTGCTGCGTCGGCGGGGCGTGCCGATCGGGGCCTTCGCCGACGCGGTCGCCCCCGGCATCGTCATCGCCCAGGCGATCGGGCGCTTTGGCAACTACTTCAACCAGGAGCTGTTCGGTCGACCGACGACCCTGCCGTGGGGGCTGCGCATCGATCCCGCCAACCGCCCGGCCGGGTTCACCCAGTTCGCCACCTTCCACCCGACATTTCTCTACGAGTCGCTGTGGGACCTGGGGGTCGCCGCCCTGGTCATCGTGGCCGAGCGGCGCTTCGGGCTGCGCCGCGGGCGGGCGTTCGCGCTCTACGTCGCCGCCTACTGCGTCGGACGGGCCTGGATCGAGGCGCTCCGGATCGACGACGCCAACCATTTGTTCGGGCTCCGGCTCAACGACTACGTCGCGATCGTCGTCTTCCTGGCCGCCACCGCCTTCATCGTCCTGCGCCGGGGCCCCGTTCAACAGGCCCCAGCCGCGGATGTCGACGTACCCTCGACGGCGTGACGACGGTCGAGGGCAGCAGCCGCACTACCGGTGAGCACCACCACGATCACCGCGACGTGACCGGCGGCTGGCTGCGGCCGGCGGTGTTCGGGGTGACCGACGGCCTGGTCAGCAACACCGCCCTGCTCGCCGGTGTCGCCGGGGGGCTGCACGGCGGTGGCGACAGCGGGCACACCCTGGTCATCACCGGCCTCGCCGGGCTGGTCGCCGGGGCGTTCTCGATGGCGACGGGGGAGTACATCTCGGTGGCCTCGCAGGTCGAGCTGACCCGCGCCGAGATCGAGGTGGAGAAAGCCGAGATCGCCCGTGTCCCCGAGGCCGAGCAGGCCGAGCTGGCGGCGGTCTACCGCAGCCGCGGGGTCGACGCCGAGGTGGCGGCCGAGGTCGCCCGGCAGCTGTCCCGCGACCCCGAGCAGGCTTGGCGCGTGCACGCCCGCGAAGAGCTCGGCGTCGACCCCGACGACCTGCCGTCACCCTGGACCGCGGCCGCATCCTCGCTCGGCGCCTTCGCTGTCGGCGCCCTGCTGCCGCTGCTGCCCTATCTGCTCGGCGCCAGTTCGCTGCTGCTGCCGGTGCTGCTGGCCGGGCTCGGGCTGTTCGCCGCCGGCGCGTTGGTCACTCGGTTCACCAACCGCTCGGTGCTCTACACCGGCGCCCGCCAGCTGCTGCTCGGCGGTGCGGCCGCCACCCTGACCTACCTGATCGGGCGGGTCGTCGGCGCCGCAGTCTGATCCCCGCTGGTCCACGGTGTGGGCGTCCGGTCACCACCCACCCGGGGCAGTGGCACGTCGGCCGGCTGGAGCCGCACCTCGACGGTGACCCAGCCGCCTTCGGAGCGCACCGACACCCAGCCGCCGTAGACGTCCACCAGCCGGCGTACGACGTAGAGCCCCATCCCCAGGCCCTCCTGGGACCGGGTCGGGCCGCCGTCGGCCTGGGTGAACGGCTCGAACAGCAGCCCCGCCGCGGTGGTGTCGAGGGGCCCGCCCTCATTGCTCACCGCGACCCAGACGCCGTCCCGGTCGCGGCCGCCGGCGACCAGGGGCACGCTGCCCGGGGCGCCGTGCTGCTGGGCGTTGTCGACCAGGTTGGCGAGCACCTGGTGCAGGGCGTGCCGGTCGATCCGGGCGGTCGTGCCGGGGTCGACGACCACCGAGACCGCGGGGACCCCGGGGCGGCTCGAGCCGGCCAGCATCGCCACCTCGGTCGCGACGGCGTCGACCTCGGCCACCGCGCTCGGGTCGGCCGAGGTGGCCCGGGCGGCGGTCAGCATGTTCTCGAGCAGCCGGGACAGGCGTTCCTGCTGGTCCAGCACCGCCTGCAGCAGTTGGGTGCGGCTGGCCGGGTCGAGCCGGTCACCGTGCTTGAGCAGGGTCAGGGCCGAACCCCGGATGCCGGTGAGCGGCGTGCGGAACTCGTGGCTGACGGTGCCGATCAGGTCGGTGCGGATGCGCTCGGTCTCCTCGAGCCGGGCCCGGACGCTCGTCTGGCCCTCCCACAGGGCGGCCTGCAGTCGCTCGGAGCCCTCGCGGGCCTGCTCGTTGGCCTGCCAGAACACGACCAGCACCGCCGACTCGGCGACCACGAACAACGACAGGGCGATCGCCTGTTGCCAGGTGTCGCCGCCGAAGGCTGCCAGCAGCACGCTCTGCGTCGCGACGAACGTCACCCCGATCGCGTAGGCGGCCCAGTCCTGGTAGAGCGCGATGACCGCGACGGCGACGAAGACGTGGAAGGCGGCCCCGCTGCGGCCGGCGAACATGTCCTGCAGCAGCGCCGAGCTGCCGAGCAGCCCCAGGCTCGCCGCGAGGCTCCGTGGCCGGCGGCCGAACGGGCCGATGGCGATCCCGAGCAGCAGCACCACCGGCAACGGCTCGATGAAGGTGGCCAGCCGGCCCCGACCGGCGACCGCGCCCAGCACGAACAGCACGGGCACGTGCACGGCCAGCAACCCGCAGACGATCCGGTGCCGCCAGGCGACGTCGCGTTCGGCGAGGGCCCGGCCCTGCGGCAGCCAGTTACGGCGACCACGGGGCGGGCGCAGCCGCAGCGCTGCGGGCAGCGGCGAAGGAGGCACCTATCCACCCTCGTCCTCGTATGCACGGCGCACCATGGCCCGAAGGGGTCATTCTGGACAGCCGAACGGATCTCCCACGGGCCACTCCAGCGGGGGTCGTGTAACCTTACCGACATCTGCAGCAGGGCCAGCGACGTCCCGGGTGAGCAGCACAGCACGACGAGTCGAGCACCCGACGAAAGGCCCGCACCGTGACCGCGATCCGCCCTGTCCAGACGACTTCGGTCCGCGCCGTGCCTGCGGCGCAGGGCCTCTACGACCCGGCCAACGAGCACGACGCCTGCGGTGTCGCGTTCGTCGCCGACATCGCCGGACGACAGAGCCACGACCTGCTTGCGCAGGGCCTCACCGCGCTGCGCAACCTCGAGCACCGTGGCGCCTCCGGCAGCGAACCCGACTCAGGGGACGGCGCCGGCATCTTGACCCAGCTCCCCGACGCGTTCTACCGGGCGGTGGCTCCCGCGGAGCTGCCCGCGGCCGGCGCCTACGCCGTGGGCACCGCCTTCTTGCCGACCAACGCCCGTGAGGCGGTCGACGCCCAGCTGGCAATCGAGCGGATCGCCATGGAAGAGGGCCTGGCCGTCCTGTGCTGGCGCGATCTGCCGGTCGACCCGGTGGGGGCCGGTGTCGGGCGCACCGCCGCGTCGGTGATGCCGGTGTTCCGCCAGCTGTTCCTGGCCGCCGCACCCGGCCACGAGCTCACGCCGTACGCGCTGGAGCGTCGTGCCTACGTCACCCGCAAGCGGGCCGAGCACGAGACCGGCACCTACTTCCCGAGCCTGTCGAGCCGGACCGTCGTCTACAAAGGGATGCTGACCACCGGCCAACTCGAGCCGTTCTTCCCGGATCTGTCCGACGAGCGGTACGTCAGCGCGCTCGCACTTGTGCACAGCCGTTTCTCGACCAACACCTTCCCGAGCTGGCCGTTGGCGCACCCTTACCGCTACATCGCGCACAACGGCGAGATCAACACCGTCCGCGGCAACCGCAACTGGATGCGGGCCCGTGAGGCGCTGCTGCGCGGCCCGCAGGACCTGCCGAACGACCTGTCCAGGCTCTTCCCGGTCTGTACGCCGGGGGCGTCGGACTCCGCATCGTTCGATGAGGTGCTGGAGCTGCTGCACATGGCCGGCCGGTCCTTGCCGCACGCCGTCCTGATGATGGTGCCGGAGGCGTGGGAGAACGCCCTCGACATGGATCCAGCCAAGCGGGCGTTCTACGCCTTCCACGCCGCGCTGATGGAGCCCTGGGACGGGCCGGCCTGCGTGACGTTCACCGACGGCACGCTGATCGGCGCGGTGCTCGACCGCAACGGTCTGCGGCCCAGCCGCTGGTGGGAGACCGTCGACGGCCGGGTCGTGCTGGCCTCGGAGGTCGGCGTGCTCGACCTCCCGGCCGACCAGATCAAGCGCAAGGGCCGGCTGCAGCCCGGCAAGATGTTCCTGGTCGACACCGCGCAGGGGCGCATCGTCGACGACGAAGAGGTCAAGGCCGAGCTGGCCGCCGCCCAGCCCTACCAGGACTGGCTGGACACCGGCCTGCTGCAGCTGGCCGAGCTGCCCGACCGCGCCCATGTCGTGAGCTCGCACGAGTCGGTGCTCCGGCGCCAGCAGACCTTCGGCTACACCGAGGAGGAGCTGCGGATCCTGATGACCCCGATGGCCAAGAACGGGCTGGAGCCGATCGGGTCGATGGGCACCGACACCCCCGTCGCGGTGCTGTCCGAGCGCCCGCGGCTGCTGTTCGACTACTTCAGCCAGCTGTTCGCGCAGGTCACCAACCCGCCGCTGGACGCCATCCGGGAGGAGCTGGTGACGAGCCTGTCCGGCAGCATCGGCCCGGAGCAGAACCTGCTCGACCCGTCCGCGGCGTCCTGCCGGCAGATCGTGCTGCCGTTCCCGGTCATCAGCAACGACGAGCTGGCAAAGATCGTGCACATCAACGAGGACGGCGACATGCCGGGGTTCGCGGCGGTCACCGTCCACGGGCTCTACCCGGTGCACGGTGGCGGCGAGGCGCTGCGCGACGCCCTCGACCGGGTCCGTCGCGAGGTGTCGACCGCGATCGGCGCCGGCGCCCGCATCATCGTGCTGTCCGACCGCGACTCGACCGAGTCGATGGCGCCGATCCCCTCGCTGCTGCTCACCAGCGCTGTCCACCACCACCTCATCCGGGAGAAGTCGCGGACCCAGGTGGGACTGGTCGTCGAGTCCGGTGACGCCCGCGAGGTGCACCACATGGCGTTGCTCATCGGCTACGGCGCCGCAGCGGTCAACCCCTACCTGGCGTTCGAGTCGATCGAGGACCTCATCGCCGACGGCGCGATCACCGGGATCGCCCCGGTCAAGGCGGTCCAGCAATACGTCAAGGCCGCCGGCAAGGGCGTGCTGAAGGTGATGAGCAAGATGGGCATCAGCACGATCGCCTCCTACACCGGGGCGCAGGTGTTCGAGGCCCTCGGGCTGTCCCAGGAGCTCGTCGAGGAGTACTTCACCGGCACGACCAGTCGGCTCGGCGGCATCGGCCTCGAGGTCATCGCCGAGGAGACCGCCGCCCGGCACCGCCGTGCCTACCCGGTCAACGCCAGCGAGCGGGCGCACCGGCGGCTGGAGATCGGCGGGGAGTACCAGTGGCGGCGCGAGGGGGAGGTGCACCTGTTCAACCCTGAGACGGTCTTCGCCCTGCAGCACGCCACCCGCACCCGGCAGTACGACGTCTTCAAGGACTACACCGGCAAGGTGGACGCCCTGTCGGCCAAGGCGGGCACGCTGCGCGGGCTGTTCACCCTGCGGGCCGGCCTTCGGCCGCCGGTGCCGGTCGAGCAGGTCGAGTCGGTCGCCGCGATCTGCTCGCGCTTCAACACCGGGGCGATGAGCCTGGGCTCGATCAGCAATGAGGCGCACGAGACGCTCGCCGTCGCGATGAATCGGATCGGCGGCCGGAGCAACACCGGCGAGGGCGGCGAAGCGAGCGACCGGCTGCACGACCCGGAGCGCCGCTCGGCGGTCAAGCAGGTCGCCAGCGGCCGCTTCGGCGTCACCAGCGAATATCTCGTCAACGCGACCGACATCCAGATCAAGATGGCGCAGGGGGCCAAGCCCGGCGAGGGCGGCCAACTGCCCGGTCACAAGGTCTATCCGGCGATCGCCCGGGTGCGGCACTCGACCCCCGGGGTTGGCCTGATCAGCCCGCCGCCGCACCACGACATCTACTCCATCGAGGATCTCGCCCAGCTCATCCACGACCTGAAGAACAGCAACACCGCCGCCCGGATCCACGTCAAGCTGGTCGCCGAGGTCGGGGTCGGCACGGTCGCGGCCGGCGTCAGCAAGGCGCATGCCGATGTGGTGCTGATCTCCGGCCACGACGGCGGCACCGGCGCGTCACCGCTGACCAGCCTCAAGCACGCCGGTGCGCCGTGGGAGCTGGGCCTCGCCGAGACCCAGCAGACCCTGCTCCTCAACGGGCTGCGCGACCGGATCACCGTCCAGGTGGACGGTCAGCTCAAGACCGGCCGCGACGTGGTGATCGCGGCGCTGCTCGGGGCGGAGGAGTACGGCTTCGCCACCGCGCCGCTGGTGGTCAGTGGCTGCATCATGATGCGGGTCTGCCATCTCGATACCTGCCCGGTCGGCATCGCCACCCAGAACCCGGAGCTGCGCAAGCGCTTCAGCGGCACGCCGGAGTTCGTGGTGACCTTTTTCGAGTACATCGCGCAGGAGGTCCGCGAACAACTGGCGGCCTTGGGTTTCCGGAGCCTGGAGGAGGCGATCGGCCACGCCGAGGTGCTCGACACCCAGCACGCCGTCGAGCACTGGAAAGCCAGCGGTCTGGACCTCTCGCCGGTGCTGCACGTGCCCGACCTGCCGGCGGGCACGCCGCTCACCCGCCAGCAGGCGCAGGACCACGGCCTCGGCGCGGCGCTCGACAACACCCTGCTCCAGCTCTGCGAGGGGGCCCTCGCCGACGGCACCAAGGTGACCCTCGAATTGCCCGTGCGCAACGTCAACCGCACCGTCGGGACGATGCTCGGCGCCGAGGTCACCCGGCGGTACGGCGCGACCGGGTTGCCCGATGGCACCATCGATCTCACCTTCACCGGTTCGGCCGGCCAGTCCTTCGGTGCCTTCCTGCCTCGTGGCATCACGCTGCGGCTGGAGGGGGACGCGAACGACTACGTCGGCAAGGGCCTGTCCGGCGGGCGGGTGGTCGTCCGCCCGGACCGCGCCTCCACCTTCCCGGCGCAGGACAACGTCATCGCCGGCAACGTCCTGCTGTACGGCGCGACGTCGGGCTCGCTCTACGTCAGCGGTGTCGTGGGGGAGCGGTTCGCGGTGCGCAACTCCGGGGCGACCGCGGTCGTCGAGGGGGTCGGCGACCACGCTCTGGAGTACATGACCGGCGGCTGCGTCGCCATTCTCGGCCCGACCGGGCGCAACATCGCCGCAGGCATGAGCGGCGGTACGGCGTACCTGGTGGATCTCGACGAGCGCAAGGTCAACCGCGAGATGGTCGACCTGGAAACGTTGGACGCCGGCGACACCGAGACGCTGCGCCAGTTGCTCAGCGACCACGTGCGCGAGACGGGCAGCCAGCTCGCGGCCACCTTGCTCGATGCACCGGAACGCTTCACAAAGATCATGCCGCGCGACTACAAGAAGGTGCTGCTCGCCATGGAGCAGGCCCGTCGTGACGACGTGGATGTCGACGAGGCGGTCATGGCCGCGACGAGGAGCTGACGCGAGATGGCAGACCCACAAGGCTTTCTCAAGATCGACCGGTCGCTGCCGACCCGACGGCCCGTCGATGTGCGGATCCGGGACTGGAAGGAGGTCTATGAGGATTTCCCGAAGGAGGCCTCCCAGGCCCAGGCCGCCCGGTGCATGGACTGCGGCATCCCGTTCTGTCACAACGGCTGCCCGCTCGGCAATCTCATCCCCGAATGGAACGACCTGGTCTACCGGGACGACTGGCGCGAGGCGATCGAGCGGCTGCACGCGACCAACAACTTTCCGGAGTTCACCGGCCGGCTCTGCCCGGCGCCGTGCGAAGCGGCCTGTGTGCTCGCCATCAACGCTGACCCGGTCGCCATCAAGCAGGTCGAGGTCGAGATCGTCGACCGCGCCTGGGAGCAGGGCTGGGTCGCCCCGCAGCCGCCCCGCGAGCGGACCGGCCGCCGGGTCGCCGTCGTGGGGTCGGGCCCGGCGGGACTCGCCGCCGCGCAGCAGCTCACCCGCGCGGGCCACGACGTCACGGTGCTGGAGCGGGCCGACCGGATCGGTGGGCTGCTGCGCTACGGCATCCCGGAGTTCAAGATGGAAAAGCACGTCCTCGAGCGGCGCCTGGACCAGATGCGGGCCGAGGGCACGACCTTCACGACCGGGGTCGACGTCGGCGTCGACATCACCGTCGAGCAGCTCCGCTCGTCGTACGACGCGGTGCTCCTGGCCGGCGGTTCCACGCTCGGTCGCGACCTGCCCGTCGAGGGTCGCGACCTGACCGGCATCCACTTCGCCATGGAATACCTCGTGCCGTCGAACCGGGTGCAGGAGGGCGACTTCCAGCGCCCGCCGATCACCGCCGAGGGCAAGCACGTGGTCATCATCGGTGGCGGTGACACCGGCGCGGACTGCCTCGGCACGGCCCATCGCCAGGGCGCGGCGAGCGTGACCCAGTTGGAGATCATGCCGGAGCCGCGCCTTGGCGATGGGCCGTGCCG